>DASRLC010000035.1:0-10683 GCA_035648655.1 Polyangia bacterium | reverse complement strand
TCATTTTGCGGTGTTGGGGATGCCGCGGCGGTATGGGATTGATCTGGCGGCGGCGGAGGGGGCGTATCAGAAGCTGTCGCGGCGGTTGCACCCGGATCGGTTCGCGACGGCGGATCCACGGGCGCGGCGGGCGTCGCTGGGACACTCGGTACAGCTCAACGAAGCTTGGCGCACGCTCAAGGATCCCGTGCGGCGGGCGGAGTATTTGCTGGAGCTGGCGGGCGTGGACGTCGCCGGCGACGATCAGAAGCCGAGCGCCGGCGCCGAGCGCCTGACGCGCAAGGTGGCCGTGCCGCCCGCTTTTCTGATGGAGATCTTGGAGTTGCACGACGACTTCGGAGAGGCCCGCCGACGCGGCGACGCCGCCAAGGTCGCCGCTTTGACGGAAGAGATGCGTGGACGGGCCGCGCAGGCGATGAAGACCATCGCGGCGGCGCTCGACCCGCGGACGACCGCGGCGCCCGAGGCGGCTGGCTTGGACGAGGCGGCGCGCGCGCTGATCGCGCTGCGCTACTACCGGCGTTTCTTGGACGAAGCGGAGGCGTACCAAGAGGGCGCCGCGCTTTCGGCTGGGCTGTCGATGTCGGAAGCGGGGCCGCGCGGTGGCTGAGGCGCTCTTTCAAATTTCCGAGCCCGGCGCGTCGCGGGTCAAGCACGCCTGTCGCACACGCGCGGTCGGTATCGATCTGGGCACCACCAATTCCTTGGTGGCGATCGTCGATGGCGGCCGGCCGGTCTGTCTGACGAACGACGACGGCGTTGCGCTGGTTCCGTCGGTCGTCCACTACGCCGACGACGGCAGCGTGGTGGTAGGGGCAGAGGCGCGCGATCGGCTGGCGCCCCAGTTCCCGCGCGACACCATCGCCTCCGTCAAACGCTTCATGGGGCGCGGCCCGCGCGACGCGGAGGCCACCCGGCAGCTCACACCGTATCTCTTCGCGCCCGCCCGGCCCGAAGAGGGCGTGGTGCGCTTTTCGGTGAACGGCGGCCGGCGCGCCGTCACGCCGCTCGAGGTGTCGGCCGAGATCTTGAAGACGCTGCGCGCGCGCGCCGAGGCGGCGCTGGACGGACCTCTGGCCGGGGCGGTGATCACGGTGCCGGCCTACTTCGACGACGGGCAGCGCCAGGCCACCCGCGACGCCGGCCGCCTGGCGGGGATCGAGGTCTTGCGGCTCATCAATGAGCCAACCGCGGCGGCGCTGGCTTATGGCCTCGACAAGCAAGCCGAGGGGACCTTCGCGGTGTTCGATCTGGGCGGCGGCACCTTCGATATCTCGATCCTCAAGCTGCAGGACGGGGTCTTCGAGGTGAAGTCCACCGGCGGCGACTCCGCCTTGGGCGGCGACGACTTCGATCGCGCGGTCACAGGCGCGCTCATCGCGCAGCTCGGTCTCGGAGCGCAAATCGATCCTGGAACCATCCGACGGCTACTCGACGCCGCGCGGGCGCTCAAAGAAAAGCTGACCACCGAGGCCGACGCGACGATCGAGATCGTGGTCGGCGGGCGAGCCACCACTGCGCGGCTGACCCGCGCCGAGCTCGACGCACTGGTCGATCCGGTGCTGGCGCGTTGCGCGTCACCGGTTCGCCGCGCCCTCAAGGACGCGGGCCTCGAAGCCGCCGCGCTGTCGGGCGTAATTCTGGTCGGCGGCGCCACGCGGATGCCGGTGGTGCGCCGCTTCGTCGAAGGGCTCTTCGGTCGCCCGCCGCTTTCCGACATCGATCCCGACCAGGTGGTCGCCCTCGGCGCGGCGGTGCAGGCCGACGTGCTGGCCGGCGGCGCGGGGCAAGGCGACGTGCTGTTGCTCGACGTCGTGCCGCTGTCGCTGGGGATCGAGACGATGGGCGGCGTGGTCGAGAAGATCATCCACCGCAACACCACCGTCCCCTGCGGTGCCACGCAGACCTTCACCACCTACGCCGACAAGCAGACCGGCTTCGATCTGCAGGTCTTGCAGGGCGAGCGCGAGCTGGTCGCCGATTGCCGCTCGCTGGCGCGGTTTTCGTTGAAGGGGATTCCGCCCATGCCGGCCGGGATGGCGCGGCTGGAGGTGACCTTCCTGGTCGACGCCGATGGCATTCTGCGCGTGTCGGCCCGCGAAGAGCTGACCGGACAAGAGGCCGCGATCGAGGTCAAGCCGACTTACGGTCTGACGGACGAGCAGGTCGAGCACATGCTGCTCGACTCGTTCGCGCACGCCGAGGCGGACATCAAGGCGCGCCTGCTGGCCGAGCAGCAGATCGAGGCCGAAGGAATCATCGCGGCGGTGCGCGTCGCGATGGCCGATTCACCGGAGCTGCTGAGGGACGCGGACCGGATCGCGATCGAGGCGGCGCTGTCGGCGCTGTCGGCGGCGGAGGCCAGCGGCGACCACCACGCGATTCGCCGGGGGGTCGAGGCCGTGGACCAAGCTTCGAAGGAATTCGCCGGACGGCGGATGAACCGCGCCATCGCGCAGGGGCTGCGCGGCAAGGACGTGGCGGCGGTCGAGGCCAAGGCCGACGAAACGGCGTCGAAGCGCGATCTGGCGACCCGCGCCGGCAGCCACGCCGGACATTCACACTAGATGAAGTGCGCGAGATAAACCGATGCCCAAAGTCAGATTCGAACCGGACGGGATCGAGATCGAGGTGCCGGTGGGAACCAGCATTCTCGAGGCCTCGCAAAAGGCGCACGCCCAGGTGGGCTCCGCCTGTGGTGGGGTTTGCGCCTGTTCCACCTGCCACGTCTACGTGAAGGAGGGGCTGGCGGTTCTGGAGGCGGCGTCGGAGCGCGAAGAGGACATCATGGACAAGGCTTTCGACGTGCGCGCGAGTTCGCGCCTCGGATGTCAGTCCAAGATTCTGCGCGACGCGAACCTGGTGGTGGAGATCAGCCGCGAGAGCCGCCAGGCGTTCCTCGACGAGCACCCAGACATTCGCGAAGCGCTCAAGCACGCCTCGGCCACGCCGCGCTGATCGCGGACCGCCCGTGCCGATCGCGCGCCGGTGCCGCTCGGCCGGCGCCGTTCGGCCGTGGCGTCCGGTCGTGGCGCCGTTCGCCGTACGTGGGAGTAACATGATCGGTGGGTGGACGCCGTCGAACATCCCGCGCGGACGTCCAGGACGGCGGGCACCGCGCGCGCTCTGCCGATCCTGGTCTTCCTGGGCTCCTTCACGGTCTTCCTGGGGTCACCCAACCACCAGATGACCGATTCGGGCTATGCGCTGCTGGTCAGCGAGAACCTGATCCGCCACGGCGATCTCGATCTCGAACGCTACCAGCTCGAGAGTGTCCCCGGCTCAAACTACCGTCTCGAGCGCACGGGCGCGCACACCACCTACTTCTTCCCGGTCGCCAGCTCGATTCTGTCGATCCCCTTCGTGGCGCTCGGGCATCTGGCCGGCCAATCTGTCGTCCGCCCCAACGGAACCTACGCGACCAAGGTCGAAGGTCGGCAAGAGGCGATCCTCGCCGCGCTCTTGATGGCGGCCTTCACGGTGATCGCCTTTTGCACCGCCCGTCTCGTCCTGCCGGTCTCCTCGAGCCTAGCGATCGCGCTGGTTGGCGCCTTTGGCACCCAGGTTTACAGCACCGCCTCGCGGACGCTCTGGTCGGACACCTGGGCGCTGGTGCTGGTCGCGGGTGCGATCTATCTCCTGGTGCGATCGGCGGTGCGCGGCGACGGTCGGAGGCTCTTCTGGCTGGCGACGCTCGAGTGCTGGGCGACCTTCGTACGGCCGACCAGCGGTCTCACCCTGGCCGCGACCGCGTTCTACCTGCTCATCGTCGATCGCCGGGCCAGCTGGGCCTTCTTCGCGGCGGCGGCGCTCTGGCTGACGGCCTTCGTCGCGGACGCGCTCCACCGGTTCGGAACGCCTTTCCCGTCCTACTTCCACGACCGCCTGGGCCCGCCTTCGGGCGAGGCGTTGCTGGGCACGCTGATGAGCCCCAGCCGCGGTTTGCTGGTCTGCGTGCCGGCGACGCTGGCGGTCGTCTGGATTTGTTGGCGCCATCGGAAGGCGCTGCGGTTCGTTCCTCTGCTCCGGATGGCAGCGTCGGTCTGCCTGGCGCACTGGCTGGTGATCTCGGCGTTCGACAAATGGTGGGGCGGCCATTGTTTCGGCGCGCGGCTCGCGACCGGGATGGTCCCCTGGCTGCTCGTGCTGGCGATCCTGGGCCTCGACGGCGCCCGTCGAGATTTACCCGGGGCGACGACGTCCCGGCGCTACGTGAGCGCGGCCGTTGTGGCTCTGTTGTGCGGCCTCAGCATCGCGATCAATTCGGCGGGCGCAATCTCCGCGCGCGCCGTTGGTTGGAATCTCACGCCGACCAACATCGATCTCGACACCGCCCGGCTCTGGAGCTGGCACCATCCGCAGACGCTGGCCGGTCTCGGCGAGCCGACGCCATCAGACCCCATAGCGCCGACGCCCGGTCGCTGAGCCGATTGGCCACGCCCGCTCTTGGCGGATGGGCGCAAGGCACCACCCCGCCCGAGGTTGACGAGATGGTCCGACCGAGCGAAAAACAATGCTTGCCGCCAAGCCGGTCGATCGCATGAGGCTCGGCCTGTCCTTCGACCAGATGATGGTGGGTCTGCTGTTCGGCGCGATCGCGATCTTCGCCTGCACGATGCCCGCCCAGGGCGACACCTACTGGCACCTGCGCGCCGGCCAGGAGATCTGGCGGACCTGGCGCGTGCCGCTCGACGAGCACTACTCGTACACCGCCGCCGGCGGGTTCTGGCCCGATCACGAATGGCTCTGGCAGGCCTTCTCGTACGGCCTATACCGCCTGGGCGGCATGCCGGCGCTGGTGCTCGGATCGGCCGGGCTGGTGGTGGGCGCGTGCGCAATCCTGTATCGCTTGGCGGTCGGGCCAGCGTCGACGCGGTTCGTCCTGATGGCGCTCAGTCTGCCACTGGCGACGCGGGCCTGGGCGCTGCGTCCCCAGCTCATGAGCACGCTGTTCCTGGCGGTGTTGCTCTGGTTGCTGGTCCACGAACGCCACGCTTGGCTGCCGCTGCTTTTCATCGTCTGGGCCAACGCGCACGGCGCGGTGGCGATGGGGATCGCCGTCCTGGGTGCGGTCGCTGGCGTGGCGATCGTACGAGCCCGCGGCGGCGATGCGGGCGCGCGGCGTCGCGCCTGGATTTTAGTTGGGCTCACGCCCGTCTGCGCCCTGGCGACGTTGCTGACGCCGCTCGGCTTTGGGCTATGGCGCTACATTGGGACCTCCCTGGCGCTGTCGCGCCAGAACCACATCCTCGAGTGGCAGCCGACCTGGCCCGACGGTCCCTTCGGGATCATTTTTTGGGCCTTGGCGTCGGCATTCCTCGCCGTGCTGTTCTGGCGCCGACGCCGTTTGCGGGGGGCGCCCTGGGGCGATCTGGTTCTGCTCACCGCCTCGCTCCTCATGTTGGTGCTGGCGGCGCGTGCGATCCGCAACACCTGCGTGTTCCTGCTGATCGCCGTGCCGGCCGCCAGCCGCTTGCTGGGCGAGGACTTTCGCTTCGGCCGCAGAGGCGCGCGCCCAGACACTTCTGATCATCCGCGGCTGAACCTGGCGTTGCTGGTCGGGATCTCGGCGCTAGAGGTCGTGGGCATCGCCTTGGCCTGGCGCGCTCCGTACGCGGGCCTCGGTTGGCAGCCCATCAGCGCGGGCGCGCTGGCCGCGGTACGCAGCTGTCCGGCCCAGGTCTTCAACCGCTACAACGACGGCGGGTTCCTGATCTGGTTCGTCCCGGATAAGCCGGTCTTTTCGGACACCCGGCAAGATCCCTACCCGCTCGCGATCACGCGGGTCACGACCGCCATCGAGCACGGCGGCCCCTACCGCGACACCTTCGATCGCTACGGGATTCACTGCGCGATCCTACCGGCGGAATCGCCGGCGCTCACGCGCCTGTCCGGCGACGGCTGGCAGACCCGGTTCTCCGACGAACGGTGGCGCGTGCTGGTCGCGCCCGGGGCGGGCTGACGGCGATGCGTCTCGACGTGTTGTTGGCGCGTAACCTCGGATGGTCGCGCACCGCCGTGCGCGCGGCGCTGGCAGCCGGGAGGGTTCGCCTGGCGGGCGAGGCGGTCGCCGATCCGCGACGGGATGTCGCGGCCGCCGAGCACCCGGTCGAGGTCGAGATCGCCGACGCCCGGCGCCTCCTTTACGAAGACGCGCGCCTCATCCAGAACAAACCCGTCGGGTGCGTGACGGCGCTGCGCGACCCGCGCCATCCGACCGCCTATGCGCTGCTCCAGGGGGCGCCGCTGTGGGGCGAGCTGCGGGCGGTGGGCCGCCTCGACCTGGAGACCTCCGGCCTTCTGATCTGGACCACTGACGGCGCGGAGATCCAGCGGCTCACCCACCCCAAGCGCGCCGTGCCCCGCACCTACCAGGCGGCGCTGGGGGAGCCGTTCGCGCCGCTACCGCCGGCGCTGGTGCTGGACGACGGACACCGACCGCAGGTCAGCCTGCTCGCCGAGCTGGCGCGGGAGGCTGCCCATCCGAGCTTGCAGGTGCCGGCCGAGACGGCGGTGCTGGCCTCGATCACCGTGGTGGGCGGCGCGTACCACGAGGTCCGCCGCATCTTCGCCGCGCTGGGCAGCCACGTGCTGGGCCTCTGCCGCACCCAGTTCGGCCAGCACGAGCTACCGCGCGATCTGGTTCCCGGCGATTTTCGCTTGCTGGCGGCCCGCGGCGGAGCCGATGCTGGCTGACACCGACCTGCACGTCGTCCTGGTCGAGCCCGAGATCCACTGGAACACGGGCAACGCGGGCCGCACCTGCCTGGCGGTGGGCGCGCAGCTGCACCTGGTGCGGCCGCTCGGGTTTTCGCTCGACGACAAAGAGGTGCGCCGCGCCGGGCTCGACTACTGGCCGCGCGTGAATCCCGAGGTCTGGTCCGACTGGGCGTCGTTCGCGGCGGCCCTGCCCGCGCTCGGCCGCGCCTTCTTCTTCACGGCCCGCGCCGACCGGACGTTCCAGGACGTGGCCTACCCGCGGCCGGTGGTGCTGATCTTCGGACGCGAGAGCGTCGGGCTGTCGCCGGAGATTCTCGCCCAACATGCGGCCGACACGGTCGCCATCCCGATGCTCGATCGCGGGCTTCGCTCACTCAACCTATCGACTTCGGTCGCGCTGGCGGCCTATGAAATCCGCCGCCAGTGGTCGTGGCGCTGAGCCGCCTCGGGTTTTCGCAAACGGCGATCTGAACGACGAGCCCTCGCCCGTCTATCACCCCGCCGCCCCGCCGTTCAGGCCGCGGCGTCGAGAGAGCGTTCCATGTTTGGGCGGCGGACGTCCGTGGCCAGGCCCAGCTTCTCGAGAATCACGATGGTGTACCAACCGACGTCCAGCTGCGCCGGCGTCCAGCCGAGGCGCGCCGAGCCGGGGCGGTCGTGGTGGTTCTGGTGCCAGTTCTCGCCCTGGAAGAAGTGCATCAGCGACAGCCAGCGCACGTTTTGCGCGGTGGCATCCTCGGGGCCGGCGTCTTTCTTCATGTGGCAGACGCTGTTGACGAAGCACTGCGCGTGCAGCCCGAACACCAGCCGAATCGCGCCCATCCAGAAGAAGGCGCGCAGACCGAACGGCAACCCGATCAGCAAGGCCAGCGCGCAGATCGGAATCTGCGCCCGCTCCCAAAACCGATAGGTCGGGGTGTCCAGGTCCTTGCAGTAGCGCCGGACCGGCGCGGCGCCGGCCTGCCAGAGCCAGCGCAGGTGCGACCACCAGAAGCCGCCCACGCGCGGGCTGGAGACGTCTTCCGGCGTGTCCGACTTGGCGTGGTGCAGGCGGTGGTTGGCGGCCCACGACAGGGGCGAGCCGCCGCCGTTGAGCATCGCGAAGAAGATCAGGATGTTCCGGACCACCGGGTTGAGGCGCACCGACTTGTGCGCCAGCGCGCGGTGAAAGCAGACGGTCGTACCGAGGCCGCCCAGGAAGTGCAGCGCGGCGGCCGCCGCCAGCACCCGCCAACCCGGGATCGGCGCCACCACCAGGCCGACGATGGCCAGGGTGTGGATCGTCATCATCCAGAAGAAAGTCGGCCCGTCGCCGCGGGCCGGCTTCCACCAGGGCTGCATCCAGGGCTTCAGCTTTACGACGTCGATCGCGTCCAGCGCGTGGAGCGGCGCGACGCTCACTCGGCCACCGCCGCGCGGAGGCCCGCGTCGCGGAGCAGATTCATATCGGAGGTCACGTCGGGGTTTCCGGTGGTCAAGAGTTTCTCCCCGTAAAAGATCGAGTTGGCGCCGGCCAGGAAGCAGAGTATCTGGGCCTCGCGGGTCAGCGCCAGCCGCCCCGCCGACAGGCGCACGCGCGCCTTGGGAATCAAAATTCGCGCGGTGGCGATCATCCGCACCAGCTCCAGCGGATCGACCGGATCGCGCTCGCCGAGCGGCGTGCCGGACATCGGCGCCAGCGCGTTGACGGGCACGCTCTCCGGCTGCGGGTCGAGGTTGGCCAACGTGGCCAGCATCGCGCAGCGATCGTCGATCGACTCGCCCATCCCGATGATGCCGCCCGAGCAGACGGTGATGCCGGCCTTGCGCACGGTCGCCAGCGTTTGGAGGCGATCGTCGTAGCTGCGCGTGCTGATGATCGACTTGTAGTACGCACGCGAGGTGTCCAAGTTATGGTTGTACGCGGTGAGGCCGGCATCGGCCAGCCGCCGCGCCTGGTCCTCGGAGAGCATCCCGAGCGTGGCGCAGGCCTCCATGCCGAGCGCGCGCACACCGCGCACCATGTCGAGCACCTCGTCGAAGGCCGGCCCGTCCTTGACCTCGCGCCAGGCGGCGCCCATGCAAAAACGGGTCGCCCCGGCGGCCTTGGCCTTGCCGGCGGCCTGCAGAACCTCTGGCGTCTTCATCATCCGCTGCTTCTCGAGCCCGGTGTCGTAGCGCGAGGATTGCGAGCAGTAGGCGCAATCTTCGGGACAGCCCCCGGTCTTCACCGACAAGAGTGAACAGAGCTGCACGTCGGTCGAGGGGTAGTGCTCGCGGTGAACGAGCTGCGCGCGCAAAACCAGGTCTGGGATCGGCAGATCGTGGATCGCGCGCACCGCGGCCGCGCTGAGCTCTGGACGTGACAAGCGTGGGTCTTCTACCACGTCCGCGGGCTAGTTCACACGGCGCAAGATGATGAGCACCCGCACCGTTAGCCAGCGGGCAGACTCGCGCTCCTTGGTCGGGGGGCCGCCTGCGGGCTTGACCAGCGCGTCCGGGCGGGCCGGTGCGCCCGGATACCACAGCCCGTCGGAATTCTGACGGCCACGCACGTAGGCCTCGGCGGTGCGAACGCCCGAGTTCTCCTTACCGAGCCCCACCGCCGTCACGCCGTCGAGCGCGTCGAGCACGTCGGTCCAAAAGCGCGGCTCGCCGATCTGCTCCCAGAAGCTGGGCGCCTTGCGGTCGGGGTAACGGTCGGGTTGCAAGAACCGCGTGGCCAGCAGCTCGGCCGCACGGCGCGCCTCGCGCGAGGTGCGCCGCGACGGCGACGAGGCGAAAGCCCGCAGCGCCATCCCGGTCACGAGATGGCTCGACGGGCGCGCGGCCGAATCGGTGCGCACGCCGCGCCAGGCCCAACCACCGTCGGCCTGGCGGTTGGCGAGCAGAAACTTGAACCCGCGTTCGACGCGCGGATCGGCGTCGAACCCGGCGCGGCAGAGGGCCGCCAGCGCCCAGCCGTGGAAGTGCAGCGCCACCGCGCGGCTGCGTGATTCGGGCGTCTCTCCCAGCGCCAGGGCGGCAATGCCCCCGTCGGTGGCTTGTGATTCGAGGAGAATCTCGGCCGCGCTGGCCACCGGCGCTTCGGCGCGGCCGAGCCCGTACTCGGCCATTCGCTCGAGGGCGCGAATCGCCGCCACCGCCCGCGAGAAGCGCGGGGAGCCCAGCGCCTTTTCGGGGGGCTTGGCCGGAAACGCGCCGTTCTTGTCCTGTTTGCGCAGGAAGGCCTTCACCTCGGGGTAGGTGAGAAGCTCCTCGGCCTGGGGCGCCTCGTCGTCGTCGATGAGGTCACGGCGGACCCGGGCCACCAGCGCCTGGCTGCCTTCTCGCAGCAGGATCGGCACCGGATCGCGGCCCAGGCGCGCACGCCAACCCGACGGAAACCGGGGCGAGGCCCCCGGCGGCGCGGCGGGTGTCAGGCGGTTCATCTACCCCGAAGGGTATCGCAAAAACCCGACAGACGAGAGTCGGCAGGAATCTTTTTGATGGAATTTCCCTCGCGGCCACGCCCGTTTGGCCGGCGGTCCCGTGCTCGCCGTTGCAAGCCGAGGCCTTCCAAGTAACACTCTACCGACTTTCGGCCCCACCCCGAGCGCGGATGAGCTTCCCCGACCGTCCCCCAAAGCAGCAGGCTTTTTTGGCGCTCTTGAAAAGAGGGTGGACGTCTCTCCATTTGGACGCGCGTCACCCGGGAGTGGCCGTTCCACCCGCGTTTCGCGGCGAAGCGCATCTGGTCCTGCAGTACGGCTATGACTTGCCGATCTTGATTCCGGACCTTGAGGTAGACGACCGACACGTGCGCGCGACGCTGTCGTTTTCGCGCATCGCCCACCTAACCGTGGTGCCCTGGACGGCGGTCTACGTGATCTCCTGCCTCGACGGCGGCGAGGTTCGGTACAGCGAAGACATCCCCGAGGACATCTTGATCGCCGAGCCACCGGTGCGGCGTTTGCAGTCGGTGCCCGCCCACCCGGAAGCCGA
>DASRLC010000034.1:0-18706 GCA_035648655.1 Polyangia bacterium | reverse complement strand
ACCAGCAGCCGTGTGGGCGCCGCGTCGCCTAGGTAGAGCGAGGGACGTGAGACATCTCCTGCCGTTGTTCTTCGTCCTCCTGCTGAAAGTGGCTCCGGCGGCCGCCGCGGCGCCCACACGGCTGCTGGTCCTAGAGGGATTGGACTTGCCCGATGACATGGCGAACGTCCACGGTCGGATTCGCAAGGATCTCGAGACCATAGCCGGCGCGGAGGGCAGGGAGGTGGTCGCCGGTGGCGAGACAAGGTGGTGCAGCACCGCTGATTGCTTCCGGATGACGGCGCAAAGCGCTGGCGCCGGCGAGGTCCTTTCGATTCGCGGAGGACGAAACGAATACGAGGGCTATCAGCTCGCAATCGAGCTGCGGCGAGCCGACGGCAATCTTGTCGCAACGGAGGCCGGAAGCTGCAACGTCTGCTCAGGTCCGGAGATGGTGACGTTGGCGCAGAGTCTGGGCCGGCGCCTCTTGGCGGCCGCCCCGCCCGTCGAACCCCCCACGATTCTGACGCCCGCGCCCATGCTTGTCACCCCGGCTCCTATTTCTCCTCCCAGAAATGGACAAAACGCCGTCGTGGCAGGGTTGGCGATCGCCAGCGCGGGCCTGGTCGCGGTGGTGGCGGGCGGTTATCTTTGGCACCTCGATGGCTCGACCGTTGATTGCGAGTCGAACGGGGTGGGTGGCCAGACGTGTCCGAGCGTCTATCGGACAGAGAGGTTCGGAATTCCGCTGACCGTGGTGGGCGCCGCCGGCCTGGTGGTCGGGACGGTGTTCGTCGTCCGCGCCGCCTCGGTGGGTCATACTAGGCTGGTAGGGGGGCCCGGTTCGGTCGCTCTTTTAGGGAGTTTTTAAGATGCGTTTCGCTTACTCGGTAGCAGTGGTCGGCGCCTTACTCTTGGCGGGGGCTTGCACTACCAGCCGACCAGGGTATTGCCAGAGCGACTCCGAATGCTCGTCGGGCGAGCACTGCCAACTCGGGTCGGGGGTCGACAAGCTCATGTGCGTGCCGACCGCGGACGCCGGTGGTCTCGACGGCGGCGGTGATGCGCTCGACAGCGGCGGTGGCTGCCAGAGCAGTCAGCAGTGTCCGTCCAGCGCGCCGATCTGCTCGTCTGGCGTTTGCACAGCCTGCGGCGCGGCGGCGCCGGGCGCCTGCAGTCTCCGCGATTCGGCGCACCCGGTGTGCGCCGTCGACGGAACTTGCGTCCAGTGCACCGTGAACAGCGATTGCTCGAGCGACCCGACAAAGCCGATCTGCGAGACGAGCACGAACACCTGCGGTGCCTGCGCCACTGATGCGCAGTGCGCGGCGAAGGGCGTCGGCCCCGGCGTCTGCATGGCCCACCAGGACGGAAGGTGCGCCACCGACGCCGAGACCGCTTACGTCCAGTTCGTGGGCGCGTGCTCCACTGCTCCGAACGGCGGAGACGGCAGCTCCGCCAATCCTTTTTGTAGTCTCGGGTCAGCGATCCTGAACCTTCCCACCAGCGCGAAATTGATCCTTGTCATTGGGGCCGTGGGAGGTTCGGGGACAGCGATTCAGACGTCGGGTGCAGGGGCGCAGCTTTCGATCATCGGGCAAGCGTCCGCGAAGGTGATCTCTCTTCCCGGCGCTCCGGTTCCGAACCTGATCATTCAGGGCGCCAGCGTTTATCTGAGGGGCCTAACAATTTCCGGCTCAGGCGACATCGGCCTGAGCGTGAGCACGGGCGCGATGATCGAGCTCGACACGGTGACGTTCGACAGCAACTCCAAGGGCGGGCTGCTCATCGACAGCTCGGGCTTCGACATTCGGAACAGCACCTTTACCAATAACGGCCCAGGCGACTCGATGGGGGCGGGGTGGGGTGGCATTCGAGTTCAAGGGACCACCCCGGTTACGAAGACGCTCGAGGACGACACCATCTCGATGAATAAGCAGATCGGCCTCTCGTGCGCCTGGGCGGTGACCGGAACGGGCGTTTACGCGAGCGGCAACACCGGCGGCATCGACGTCAGCTCAAGCTGTGTGGTCACGACCTGCCCGACGCTGACCACGGGGTGCGGCGCCGCGCCGTAAAGCGATGCAGACCGAAGGCGTGATCGAGCAGGACTTCCGGCGCTTCGGGCCGTACGTCTTGCTGCGATGCTCGGGAGCCGGTGGCTTCGGACGCGTTGACCTGGCGCTCAAGGGTCCGCCGGAGCTCGCGAAGGTCTGCGTCGTCAAACGCATGCAGCAGTCAGAGCGCACCCCCGAGCTCGAGGCGCGCTTCCGGCGCGAAGCGCACATTGCCCTACGGCTCGCCCACGGGGCGATCGCGCAGACCGTCGGCGTCGAGGAGATCGACGGGGAGCTGTGCCTGCTGCAGGAGTTCGTTGACGGGGCGAACCTCGCCCAGCTCTTGGGCCGCGCCGCGCCTGACAAGATTCCACCCCTGGTCGCACTTCACATAGGCCGCGAGGTCGCGCGCGCCCTCGCGTACGCGCATGGTCAAGGAATCGTTCATCGCGACGTCACGCCCGACAACGTCATGCTGTCCTGGAGCGGCGAGGTGAAGCTCATCGACTTCGGCATCGCTCGGGCTGACAGTGAGGCGGCGCTCACCAGCGCCGGAATAGTCATTGGTCGCGAAACCTACACCGCTCCCGAGGTCTGGGCGGGGAAAAAGGCCGACGCGAGATCGGATCTTTTCTCGCTCGGGGTGGTGCTCTGGAGGCTGCTTACAGGTGACCAACCGGAAGACGTGGGCACGAAATCGGGCGCTGGGCTTCCGGATCCGTGCGTCGTCAACCCAGAGCTTCCACCCGAAGTAGGGACGGCGGTTCGACGGGCGCTTGAGATCAATCCGTCGCTGCGTTGGAACTCGGCGACAGAGTTCGGTGAGGCGCTCGGCCGACTGATCCCAGCGGGTTTTCAATCGGAGCCCGAGGTCGCCGGGGTTCTCTCGCGCTATTTCAACGTCGAGACCGAGCGAAAGATCCTGGATGAGGACCTGGCGGCGGCGAAGCGAGTGCTGGCGACCGATGCGGATCCGGAAGTCTTCCCCACCCAGGCTGCAGGTGGCCAGCGGAAGGTGCTTTTCGGCGGTGCCGTCCTGTTGGGGATTCTTGTCGGGATTGGCGGCTCAATCGCCCTGCGCCTATCTCGGTCCGATTCCAGCGCTGCACCAGCGCTGGCAGCGTCGGAAGTCATTCCGCAGCCAAAGTTGTCGCTGACGGCGCAGCCGACGGAGCCGGCCGCGGTGCCGGCGGCCGTCCCAGCAAAGACGACGGCAGCCGGTATTTCGAAGCAAGGCGCAGTTGTGGTGCGAGATATCCATCCACGTCCGCCGGGTCACGAGGTAAAGCGGGCAGCCGAGCCGCCGCGGTCGCCGGCGCGGCCGCCGCTCGAATCGGCGCGCGAGACTCTCAATCGAGCTCGAATCGCCTGGGATGCGGGCGACGTCGTCGGCGCCCTCTCGCTTGCCCGGCAAGCGGTGACGGCTGGTGGGGGCGCCGAGGCCCATGTCCTCGTTGGCACACTGCTCCTCAAGGAGAATCAGCGGCCAGAGGCGAGGCACGAGCTCGATGAAGCGCTGCGGCTCGACCCTACGAATAGAACGGCGTCAAAGCTGCTCGAACTGGCCCAGGAGCGGGGAACCCCGTGAAACTCGACGTCATAGCGGTGGTCATTCGGTTCGAGGAAACATTCGCACCACTCGGGCCGATAGAAAGACATGAGCGTGGCGACTATGGCGAATAAGCGCGTACCCCTGAAAACGCTGGTCGACCGATACGAGCTTAGCGAGATCATCGGCGAAGGCGGGATGGGAACGGTCTATGCCGCGCTCGACAAGCGGACCGGCCGCACGGTGGCGGTGAAAATACTCACCATCGTCGAGTCGCGACCCAAGTATCGGGAACAGATCAATCAGCGGTTCGCGCGCGAGGTGCTGGCGATCAGCCGGATCGAGCATCGCTTCGTCGTTAAAATCACCGATTGGGGCGTGCTCGACGAGGACCGGCCATACATGGTGATGGAGTACCTGCACGGCGTAGATCTGGCGAAGCACCTCGAAGGCGACCAGTCACTGAAGGCGGATTACGTCGTCGACATGATGCTTGAGGTTTGCTCCGCCGTACGAGCGTGCCACGAGCGAGGAATCATCCACCGCGATCTCAAGCCGCAGAACATTTTCCTCGAGACGAAGGAGCAGGGCCACGGGTGGGAGGTGAAGCTCCTGGATTTTGGGGTAGCAAAGGGGGTCGTCTCAGGCGAGCTGACCGGCGACGGCCAGCTGGTCGGAACGATGAAGTACCTTTCGCCGGAGCAAGTGGCCGGCAAGGCGACTTTCGCGACCGATCAGTACGGAATCGGCGTGCTGCTTTACCACTGCCTGACGAAGACGCATCCATATTCGGGGCTCCATAACGCCGAGCTCCTCGACGCCATCAAGACCGGAAAGTTCCCGCCCCCCAGCGCCTACCGGCCCGATCTATCGCCGGGGCTCGAGGCGATCATTCTCAAGGCAATGAGCCGGGCAGCGGAGGATCGATTCGAGTCCGCCTACGCTCTAGGACAGGCACTTCTCGAGCACGCGAGTCCCCTCGGGCAGTCGACCTGGCGCAAGTTCTACTCGCACAGCCCTGCTCCACCGCGGCTTGCGCCGCAGCCTACCTCCAGCATCCCAGCGTCGATCCTGGAAAGAATCGGAGCGGTCGACGACGCACCCACCGCGATCATGACTTCTCGGGGAAGGACCGCGCGCATCCCGGCCGCCGAGTCGCCGCTATCTCCCTCGCAGGTCAGCCTCCTCGCGCCGACGACGCCGCCGGCGCCACCGAGCGAGGTGGACTGGGTCCCGGCGGTGAGACAACGCGACAAGGACGAGTATTCCCACCTGGAGGGTGGAAAGCCGATCGAGGATCCCAGTGGCGCGGCGACAGTCGTCAGCGGCGAAAGAAGTGCAGAGTGGTTGGACGTCAGCTCGCCGGATGCGCTGAGCGTTTCGAAACCAGCAGCCTCCGCTGCGACTGCGTCCACCGAGGAACGGTCCGGGGAGGCGATCGCGTGGCTCGACCGGTTTCAGGGTAGGCGGCTCCAGCTTGGGCTCGGAGCCGCGGTCGCCTTGCTGTGCGCGAGCGCAGTGGTCCTGCTTGTGCACCGGCCGGAGGAGCATCTGATACACCCGGTTCAGTTGTCGCAGCCGCCAGCCGCCGCGAATCCCGTGGCGAGGCCACCAGCGCCCCCCGAGCATGCGGCAGCAACGCCAACCCCGCCTACGGCACCGGGGGCAAGCGCGAAGGCACCCGTGACGGACCCTCCGACGGCGCGCTCCGTCGTTCCGACGTTGGACGAGGTGCCCCCCTCGAACGATGGGCGGCAGATGGACGCGGCACGGTCACCTCGCCACCATCACAAGGCCCACCCGGCAGCTGAAGAAGTCACACCTGACGGTGTTCCCCTTGTTCGTTGACCGAAGACTAAGGAGTAGGGCGTTGATGATGAGCAAGCTTATGGCGGTGGGAATTTTGGCTAGCGCGGTTATGGTGAGCTGTCGAACGAAGCAGAACGCGGAGGCCTGCGCCTTCACGGCCTGCGGACCCGGTTTCGTTTGTGACACGGCGACTCAGCTCTGCGTCACGGCGGGTGCCGACGCTGCTCCGGGTGGCGGAATCTTCATCGCGGCGCCCGTCGGTCCAACGGTCTACGTGAACGCAATCGTCACGATCCAAGTTGGTCTCGATCCGGGGACTCCTGCGCCAGGCACCATAGAGATCCTCAAGAACGGATCGACGCTAGCGAGCGTATCGAGCGCTCCGTATTCGACGGAATGGGACACCACGACGGAGACCGAGGGCAGCTATCAGATCTCTGCGCGGACGACTGTCGCCGGTCGGACATTGACCGCCAATCCAGTCACCGTGGTTGTCGATCGAAAGCCACCGACCATCAAGAACCAGACGCCCCTCGCGAGCGCGACGAACGTGCTGCTCTCGGATCCGATCGACGTCGTGTTCTCGGAAGCGGTTGATCCCAAGACTGTGACGGCGTCGGCGATCAGCTTGTCGACGTCCGCGGGGCCTCTTCCGGCGACGGTGACTCTGAGCTCAGACGGCCTGACCGCGACTCTTGTCGTGACGGACCGAAGCAGCCTCACATTCCCGGCGGTGGTCACGGAGACTCTCGCGCCGACGATCGCGGACCTGGCGGGCAACGTCATTGGCGCCATACCGACCTGGTCCTGGACCGCGCCGCGGTGGGTGACGTTGCCAAGCTTCGCCGGTCAGACGCCATCCGTCGCCATTGGGGCCGATGACCATCCGGTCGTCGCCTACGTGAACAGCTCGGGTGTGAGCCTCGCGAAGTACGCTGCCGGCGCGGTGTGGGACGTGAGCGTTCCGCCTCCGGCGACCGGGGCGGTGACCGCTGCGCAGCTCGCGCTCGACAGCACGGGCGCCCCGGTGGTCGCCTGGTCACTGGGCCATACCTTCGTCGGACGCTGGAACGGCACGAGCTGGGACGACTCTTACGGGAACGTTCCGGACACGGGCATTCAGGGTGCTGTCTCTGGTCTGGCGCTGGACGGGATGGACCAACCGGTGGTGGCGTGGTCGGCTGAGGTTAGCCAGATGGGTACACCGTCCGCGTTTGTTGCGCGCTGGGAACAGGGAGCATGGCTGGCGCTCTTTTCAGGGACGGGGGCGGTGACCACGTGGACCCCACTGCTGCGTCTCGATAGCACCGGCGCACCAGCGGTTATATCGCTCGGGACGACGAGCACGTTCGGGCTGCTCCGCTACGTTGGGGGCAGCTGGTTGGCGGTGGACACCTCGGGGGTGCAGGGAGGATCAGCAGCCGTTGCGGACACGTTTGCCTTCGACAGCCAGGACCGCCCGGTCGTCGTCAGTCAAATGGGGGCAGGACCGGCGACGTTTCGAGTGCAGTACCTTTCCACGGGGACATGGATGAACCTGACGACTTCGGTGATGTCATCGCCGAACGTCACGGCGATCAATGAGACCCATGTGGCGCTCGATGCGGCAGGTGACTCCGTCATTGTCTGGAGCGAGGTTGTGAACAACGAGCAGAATCTACGAGTTGCGAAGTTCACCCTCCCAGGGTGGGACACCGGCTACGACCCCTTGAGCGGGCTCTTCGGTTCGAACACTAATGCCACCGGCGCGTCCGTAGCGCTCGACAAGGCGGGGGCGCCAGTCGTGGCCTGGTACGAGGGGAACGGGTCCGGACAGAGCTCTGTCTTCATGTGGCGAGCGAATCGCTGAAGGAGAAACGAACATGCGCGCGATGACAATGCTGGGAGTGTTGATGATCCTCGAGACCGCGGCCGCGGCGGCGCCGGCGAGCTCGCCGGACGCGCTCCTCGAACGCGGCATCGAGCTACGCGCCGAGGGCAGGCCCGCCGAAGCGCTCGATCTCTTTCAGCAGGCGGAGGCGCAGCAGTCGTCAGCGCGAGCGACGGCGCAGGAGGGGCTAGCTGAGGTCTCCCTGCACCGCTGGTTAGATGCCGAGGGGCACCTGGAGGCAGCGCTCGCTCGCCACGACTCGGAGTGGATCGAGACCCCGGCCACGCGGAAGACGCTCGAAAAGACGCTAGCGGACGTTCAGGTGCATCTCGTCAAACTGCGCGTGCAAGGCACCGAGGGTGCGGACGTTGTCGTCGAAGGCAAGCCGGTGGGTCGTTTGCCGCGCCCGGCACCGCTCTACGCGAGCCCCGGAACGATCAAGATCCATGCAAGTGCGGCAGGGCACGCGAGCCTGGACAAAGAGGTCGTCGGCACGGCCGGTGAAGAGGTGGTCGCAAACCTCGAGCTCGATCTTCTCCCACTCGAAGCAGTCGCGCCGCCGCCGCCGCTCTTCCAATCTCTGCTTTCGTCCGACGGTGGACGTGAAACGCCCCGCTGGCGGCGATGGACGGGAATCGGCCTGATCGGTGTAGGCGCGGCCGCGCTCGTCACGGGCATCGTCTGGCTCGACATCAACAATAAGGGAACGTGCAGTGCGCCCGCGGGGGCTATCTGCGAGCATCTCTACGATACATCCTTGCAGGGCTGGATCGCGCTAGGCGCCGGCGTAGCTCTCGGCGCGACGGGGACGGTCCTGGAGGTCTGGAAGGGGCAGCGCCAGGAAGTGGGCGTCGCCGTGGGACCGGGCTCAGCGGCGCTCAGAGGCCGATTTTAGAGTGGGGGCAGCGACCGGGGAGAGCCGTTCCAGGGACTCGCAGTTCGGTAATAACGGTGGTATTATTGCTCGCAAGATGCTGACCAGTCGCGATGACGGCCGAACACCCAAGGCCTCGAATAGAAAACCCGGAAGAGGTTCGACGACGCCGGCACCCCTGAAGAAAAAGTCTGGTGCTGGCCGCGGCGAGAAACACAGTATCGATCTCCACCAGTTTCTCCTCAAGAAGAAGCAGGGCAAGAAACCCAGCGGTATAGACAGGTTGGCGATTTCGTTCGAACACCCACTGGCCGAGCGCGTGCGCCAGGCGGCCTTGAAGGCCACCGACGGCAACGTGTCTGCCTGGTTGGCGGGGGCCGCCAGCCGGGAGCTGCAGATGGAAGGCCGCCGGGAGCTCCTACGAGAGTACGAGGCTGTTCGCGGAGTCATCACCGACGAAGAGATGGCGGAGGCGCAGCGGCTTTGGCCACGGGACTGACGTTCGACGCGGGCGCGCTGATCGCCGCCGAGAAGGGCAGTCGGACGTTTTGGGCGCTCTGGAAGGAGTCCATCGCGCGGCGCGCGAACCTCACAGTGCCTGCCCCGGTCGTCGCCCAGGTGTGGAGAGGCAACAGACCCGTCATTGCCAAGCTTCTCCAGCAGTGTCGCATCGACGTACTCGACGAGCAGGAGGCCAAAAGGGTTGGTGTCTTGCTCGCGGCCGTTCCGAGGAGCCGCGACGTCGTCGATGCGTCGGTTGTCGTAGGTGCCTCGCGGAGGGGCGACACGATCCTCACCTCGGACTCGGACGACATCGAACGATTGGTCGCCGCCCAGGCCGTGGCGCTTCGTATCGTTCCGGTCTAGCCTACGCGGAGGGCAGAAATGGATTTGGCCCGGTTGATGCTCAGGCCGGCTGCCATCTCTGGCCGTCGCTGAGGCTCCAGGTCATGGTCTGGGCAAGGGGCTACCCGCGGGGCCGATTGGCGAGGCGTTTCGAGCTGTCGACGAACTCCTGGGTTGAGAGCCGAGCGAGCAGCTTAACTTAGGAGAGCCTGACAGCGCGTTTTGAAGGAGCCCGACGATGGATAAGAAACTTGAAAAGCTGCGTGCGGACCTGGCGGTTGTCGACGATGCGTACCGCACGATCACGGCACCCCTCGCATGGGCCCAGGCGGAGGGAATCGACCCCAGCGATGATGATCAGAAGCAGGTGCGCGAGATCATCGCCCGCCGGGAAAGACTTTGGGTGGAGATCCGCGAACGAGAGAAAGAGATCGTCGACCGTTCCCGAGGGGCAGGATAGTCGCAGAAGCTACACGACGGCGTCCTTCACGGCCTTGACCGGCCGGGCCTTCACGAGCTTTCGCGCCGGCTTCGCCTTGAACACCGTCGGCTCCTTGGTGAACGGATTGATGCCCTTGCGGGCCTTGGTCGCTGGCTTCTTGATGACTACGAATTTTGCGAACCCGGGCACCAGGAAGACGCCGCCCTTCTTGAGCTCCTTGTGCCCCACGGTCACGAGCGCCTCGATGATGGATTTCACCTGACGCTTGGACGTCCCATCGGTCTGAAGGTTCGTGATCGAATCGATGAGGGCGGACTTGGACAGCGGACTCGGCATGGGGTCTCCTTGGGGGTAGTAAAAATCGGCGTCATCGTGCGGGAGGACGCAGCTTCTGTAAAGGAACAATTCCCGGTGTCCTGCCCTTCGAGTATTCTCGGCGCCAATGGATATCCGAACACTCGTCAATCAGTTCAGCGACCAGCTCGCGTCATTGATCGAAGGGCAGGCTATCGAGCGCGCCCGAGCTGCCGTGGAGAGCGCCCTCGGGGGCGGCGCCCGCCGACCAGGGCGACCACCGAAGGCACTCGCCCTGACCGTCGCCAAGAAGCCTCGGAAGAAGGGACCGTTGCAGCTCTGCCCCGTGCCCGGTTGCAAGAACCCGGCGGCGCCGGTCTTCGGGATGCTGTGCGCCAAGCACAAGGACGTCTCTAAGGCGAAGATCAAAAAATACCGAGACGCGCGAAAGGCTAAGAAGCTTGCATCACGACGGTGAAGGCCGGGAAGCGACGGATCAGGTTGTCGTTGGCCTAGATCCTTAGAGTTCGTCGTCGGGCAGACCGGCGAAGGGATCGCCGTCGCGGTCCACATCGCCGGCCTGAATCCGCGCGGTCGCGATCGCAAGATCCCCGGGCGGCACAGGCTGATCGTCGACGGACACGCTGGGATACGGCCGCCGCGGCTTCGGCTCGGGGGCATCGGCGGCGGCCGCCGGCGCGGGCGCTGCGACCAGCGCCGGAGTGGGGCGGGGGAGTTCGCCGGCCACAGGCGGCAGGAGGTTCGGCGGCGCCGTGACCTCGTCCGCCGGCGACGCCACGGGTGCCGCGGTAGGCGGCGCCGGCGGGTGCGAGGCACGCGAGGGCCGCTGAACGAATCGCCCTAGCCGCTCGTCCGCCGCCACGACGGCGGTCTCTTCGAGCGGGTCTGTCATCTCCCAACCTTCCCAATTCAGCTCCTGGGGAATGTTGTCGAGGTCGTAGCTCGCTCGCAGATCCTCGGGCCAGTCGAGCCAGGGCGTCTCGATCGGTAGGTGCGGGTGCTTTCGGAAAACCCACAGGGGGCGGAGGTACGTGATCGAAGCGGAAAGAGTGCGATCGCCGTTGCTCGCGAGGACGACGGCAACGTTGTTCGGTAGCGCCTTGAGCTCCTCAATCTCGATGAAGGGCTTCTCCTCCGTGGCGACCGTCTTCGTCGCGCTCACGCCTATCCCCTGATGGACAATTCCCCCTTGGACGTACGACAGCTCCGAGGAGTTCCCGCCCTCGGTGATCGCGAGGCTGGTGCGCTGAACGAGCTTCTTGCCCGCCTCGTCCTGGATGGTCTTCATGCTGTCGACGTCGCTCTGGCGCAGGTAGATGTGGGTCATGCTGTTCTGAAAGTAAGTGTTCGCGTCCGCCGCCTTTTGCGCGCCAAAGGCGCCCCGAATCGAGCCGTGCGACTGCGTGAGCTCCCACATGGAGGCGCGCTTCGAACGGCAGACGGCCTTGAACTCGGCGTCTTTAGGAGTGGCGGAGATTTGGGCCTCGTCGGCGAAGAGGAAGGTCGGGCAGTAGCCTATTTTCTCGCCGAACCGTGGCGGCAAGAGCAGCTTGCCGTCCGAGCCGATCCCCTCGCGTCGCAGAACGGCGTCTTGCCACTGAGACTTGAGGCTGACCTGGACAAAAACGGCGGCATCGAAATAGATCTGCTTGGGCATCTCAAGCCCGACGATCTTTCCGTAGTCGAGCACTTGGTCGAAGCCGGTGAAGACGTTCGCGCGCGGCCTCATTACCCCTGCAGCGTCGTCGTGCTCGAAGTACTCCTCTCGGGTCGGGCAAAAGGTCCGGCGGAGCTCGGGGAACCGGAACATATCGATCCCTGCCTTCGCGCAGGCCTCGAGGGCTCCCCGGAGGCTCACGGACATTTCATTGCGCCGGCGCTCGATGGACTTCCACCGGCGCAGGATTTCCTCGACCTTGTCGGGGTCGTCGGCATGCCGGGCCAGCGCCTTTTTATGGAGGGCGTTCTGCTTGGCGTCGTCTATCAGGGTCTCGAGATAATCGAAGAGCGTGTAATAACCCTCCGCGTCATCGAGGAGGCCGAGGTACTCGGTCACGAGCTCCTTGGGAGCGTTTTCCCAGAAGGGATCGCCTCCGCTCGCGCCTCGGTTGAAATTTTTCAAAATCCAACCGAGCTGGTACGCGACCGCCCAGGTCGGAAGGTTGGGGTTGTAAATCACGTTCCAAATCCACTCGCCGCCCGGCGCGATCCGGATGATGTCGGCCGCGCGCCCCCACTCTTCGGCGTACTGCGCGGCAGCTCGCGTGAAATCCCCCTTCTCGTCGAGGACGAGACCACTAAATGACCAGGGCTCCTCACCGATCGAGCGGTCGATGCGGCGCACACGGACCGGCCTTCGGAAGCCGAGCAGCTGGCGCAAGGCCGGATAGGCCACGGCAGATGTTTTGCCGCTTCCGATGCCGCCGGTGACGAAGACACCGGTATAAAGCGCCAGCTCGGGCAGGACGAGCCAGCGCGGCTTGAGCCCGGGCGATCGCTCCGAGGGGACGCGGGACCCGTCTCGGTCCTGGAGCTCGCCGAGCACCAGGGCGAAGCTGTCCCGGGCGTAGGGCCATCTCGGCAGGGGCATTTTTTCGGCCTCCGGGTCCCGCCTCTGCACCTCGCGCCCCGTTCGGGTCAGCGTAAAACGCATGAACGTTCGCACTGACGACAGCACCCAAGCGGCGGTCAGCAGGAACGTCGCGGCCACGAACCATCTATAGAAGGAGCCAGCGTACGCGGCGTCGTACCAGAGGCGACGATGGAACGGAGCCAGTACCCCGTCGGTGCTGGCGAGCCAACGAAATAGCACCAAGCCAACCAGCGGGGCGCAGAACAACCCGAAGACGCGGACCAGGTCGAACGCGAGGAGAGCAGGGTGGGTGCTGCGGAGGTAGGTTCGGAGTGTCATCGGGTGGGCCCCCCTCGGCCGGTATTCGCCGCGAGCGCCTTGTCGCTGAGACCGGTTCCGGCGAGTGTCATCGCCGCGCCGGACCCGCGCGCCTGCAGCCAGATTTCGAATTTCCGAACGTAGACACCCGTGGCGAAGCCGAAGAGCACAAGGACGACTAGGCCCGCGCTCACATCAACCGCAGCGGCGCGGAGCGCCTCAGCCACCTGACCGGTCCGGTCCGCGAGCTGGGCGCCCGCGCCGGCTCGGAGGTCGATGGGACCGGCGTGTTGGCGTGGCGCGTGGGTTGCCACGGGCCGGCGGAGCGGGGCGCGCGCTGGGCAGTGTTGCCAGTAGTACCAGGACCACCAACCGAGTAGCCCAAGCATCGCCAGGAGATGCAAAACGGAGAGGGGATGGGGTGCTGTTCGTCGGTCGCTCATTTCGCGCTCCTGTTTTTCAACAGCGCGTCGGTCAAGACGCGCTCCGCATCAACTGCTCGCTCAGTCGTCTTGCCGAGCTCCTGGCCAAGCGCCCGAGCGGCGCCGGCGCGCAGCGTCCAGCCAGGTCCCTCCTCGAGCAGCCCGGCTTTCCGAAAGCCGTCGAGGGCCTTTTGAAGCTCGGCGGGGGCGAGGCTCTTGAACTCCGGACGCCCGATGGGCGAGCGAATTCCGAACGCGTCCAGCCGCCGCCCCAGCCGATCGAAGGCCTCCGCGTCGCGCGTTCCGGAAGGAATATTGGGCGCCCGCGCTTGCTCTTCGCGCGTGAGGAGGCGCCCTATTTGTCCCGCGCGGACGGCGGCCTGGTATTCGTCAGGCTGAAGTGGCGCCGCGGAGCCTCCGCCATTCTTCGCGGTAGTGAAGACGGCTTGCACGAGCTCGCCTTCGCGGCCAGCCCACGATCGGAGGTGCCCGGCGTCGGGCCGACCGAGATTACGCAGGGCCTCGTAACCGCGCTGGTACATTTGCCGCGCTGTGTCGACGTCTCGAAGCTCGATTTTGTTCCGCGATGCCTCGACATCCGCACGACCCGCTTGTTGCACGGGGCGCTCGAGATCCCGCGCCGCCCTTTTGAGGTCCGCGTTCGGACCGTCGATGAATTGCTTGCGCCAGTCGACGTAGGCGCGTTGAATTTCCTCACGCCGGACTTGGCGGAGGTCCTGCGAATAGGCGAGACGGGCGGAGCGCTCCACAGCCTTTTCGAGTCGCCGAGCCTGGCGCGGCAGCGCAATGCGCAGCGCGCCAAATATCGGTCTCAGACCCCGCGCGACCTGGGCGAGCTGTCGGTCCTTGGCCTGTCGGTAGTCGCGCTCCGCCGCCCGGTGGAGCTGGTCGGCTAATTTCTTATTCTCAGCGAGGTTGGAGGTCGCCGCGCCTCGCACCACCAGGTACACCCGCTGAAGGCGCGCGCGCTGCACGTCGACGAACGCGCGGATGACGGTTTTCGTCTTCGGCAGGTTATTCGAGGGTTGGACCAAGGTCCGGACGGCGGCCTGAATTCGGAGCTGGGCGAGACGCTCCGGGGTCGGTTTATTCGCGTTGGCTCCTTCGATTATCCGTTTCCAATCATCTTTATTGAACCCGAGGCGCTCGACTCGCATGCGGAGGTGCTCGTGCTTGTCGAGGGTCTCCCAGAGGTCGCGGGGTTCGCTGCGGGCGCCTGGCGGCCGCGCGCCGCGCGCGACTTGGTGCACGAGGTCAAGGCGGACCCGCTGCAGCTCGGGCGTGTTGATGCCGTGGCGGATGGAAAAATGCAGCCGGAAGTCTGGTGTGACGCCACCAGACTGGGTGAGGTATCCCATCGCCTTTAGGGTCTCCGCGCGCTTCTCGTGGCGCTCCGCGAAGCGCTGCTGATCGGGGAAGAGGCGCCTGAAGGAATCGAGGTCCCAGCCGGCCTTGTGCCCTGAGGCGACCTCGAAAATCCGATCGTCCATGGTGGAAAGCCGGAGTTGGCGCTGCACCATCGCCCCTGATTTGTCCGGGACCGAGTACCAGGGCGCGATGTCGTGCTCAAGCTGTCGGCGGCTGGCTCGGTTCAGCGGATCGAGTCGGCTACCGTCTGGCATCACCAGTGTCGGTGCGGCGTTGGGTGCCCGTTGCTCGAACCCGAGCTGGAGCCGCTCTCGAAATTCCTTCTCGATGGCCTCCCGCCAGCCGACCTTCAGATCGCGAACCCGGCCGGGCCCGTTGCCCCCGCGCTGGCTGTTGAGCGAGACGACGCGCCCCGTGTCGGGCTCCTGGGCGAATTTTCCGACCAGAACGTGGGCGTGGTAGTGAATCTCGCCCCTTTCGTTCCTGGTGTGAATGGCCGCCGCCGCCGTGAATTGCTTCCCGGTAAAGGCTCGGTCGAGCGTCTGCTGAACGGCAGCGAACATCGCGGCCTTGGCTTCCTCGCGGTGTCCCTCTGCGAACAGGCTGATCTCTTTCGGGAGGGTGAAGGTGAGCGTCTTGTAGCCTGTCGTGCCGCGCGGGTCGCCGGGTACGCACGAGTCTTCGAATGCAGCGGCTATTTTCGCTTCGTCCGGCACGCCAGCCGCCGTGCCGAAACCGACGAGGGGAACTCGGCCGCCCTCGAGGTCGGTCTTCCAGCCGGGGTCCATGCGAGCGATGTAGGCGAGCTCGGCGTCCGAATATCCCGGCTCACGACGGAGGTCGTGAGCGTCCGTGATGTAGTCGACGGCCTGGCGGGGACTCCCCTGCGCCGCCGCTTTTACGCCGCGCGTCGCGACCCGGACGTAGAACACTATCTCGGCTCCGGACCCCGCGAGTGGCTATGCCACCGTGGGGTTAAAATACGCAGCGGGCGATTTAACGCCCGCAAAGTATGATGTACATCCCCAAACCCGCTTTTCGGGGTTTGGGAGCCGTAGCGGAAGCTACGGGGGTCTGGCTCTTTCCGGGCTCTGAAATGGCCGCCGTCCGAATTTCTCTCACGGCGGCGCACCAACGGCGGGGGCAGTGCAACGGGCGATTGGCCCCCGTTGCCGGGGGCCCTCACCTGGGCGCTGTTCAGAAGGGGTTGTCCTCCCCGCCCACCGGCGGCGCGGCGTCCTCCGGCTTCTGCCGCTCGGCGCGGTCCAGGAACAGCACCTCGCTGGCGATCACCTCGAAGACGTAGCGTTCCACGTTCTCCTTGTCCGTGAACTTCCGAGAGCGGATGGGACCCTCGACGCTGACCAGCGAGCCCTTCTTCAGGTATTTCGCCGACACCTCGGCGAGGTTCCCCCAGGCGACCACCCGATGCCACTCGGTATGCTCCTGGGCCGTCCCGGCCTTGTCGGTCCAGCGCTCCGTGGTGGCGATCCGCAGGTTCGCGACCGGCCGGCCGCTGGTGGTGTACCTCAGCTCGGGGTCCGCACCGAGGTAGCCGATGATGTTCATCTTGTTCTTCGTGCTCATTGGTCTCTCCTTTTTTTGGCCCCTCAATCGGGGCATGAAAACGCAAAGGGCCGAGCTCCCAAACCCCGGGCCGCGCATTTTTGGGGCAGGGGCCCCAGAACCCGCAGGGCGACCGAAGGTCGAAGCAGAGCGGGCCGGGGTGCAGGGCGCGAGATAAAGCCCTGCAGCAATGCCCGAGTGAGGGGTCAATGAAAGGGGAGGGCCAGCGGTGCGCGACGACCGTGGTGACGGCGTCGGCTACCTCCGCGCGAGCCATCGAGCCTGAGATTTCCGAGCGGCCGGGCTGATTCGCTACCTGCGGGAGCCGCGTGCGCTGGTCAAACATCGGGGCTGACTGAACAGGCCGAGTGGCATCGGGTAGTCGTCGTCGGGAATCTAGCGGGGAAATAACGCGGCCTGAGAGAAGGGCTCTCCGGTCAGCGCGCGGTCCCAGCGTTCGAGGTTCGCGACCAGGAGGTTGTGACCGAAGGTCCAAGAGGTGAACGCTCGCGGTGCTTCCCGCCGCGCCGCAAAGCGCAGAAGTCGGCGGACGGCGACCGCCGGTCGGTGCCGGGAGGAAATTCCACCTTAGGGGCGGGCAAGTAAGGGCCTCCGGGAGCGGGGCCAGCCGGCCCCCACGGCCCGCAGCGCTGAAAAATGTCCTCTCGTCTCGCACATAGGCCGTATCGGCCAGAAACACCCGAGTGTTTCCGGCCGATAGAGGAATTAACGGCGCCGGGATATGCGCCCACTAAAAAGGAGCGAGAACGATGGACACCAACAACAACTCAGGAGGCCGCGGCCGCGGCCGTCCCGCCCATGAGGTCCCCTCGATGCCGGTTTTTCTCGGCGCCGCACGCAGTCGCAAGCAGCTTCAAGTCGTGGCGTCCGGACCGGTTGCGCGGGAGCTCGAGCTTTATACCGACTGGGCGAGCGGTGTCGCCATGATGCCGGAAGACGAGGTGCTGGTCCGCGTGATCGACCACGCGCTCACCGAGTGCTTTCGCTCCGACAAGAAATGGCAGCGCGAGAAGGCCGAATTCGCGGCGGCCGAGGCCGCCCGCCACAATCCGGCGCCTGGTGCGGCGGGTGCCAAGGGCCCGGCCTCGGCCGCGCCGGCGGCGACGGAAAGACCGACCGAGCGCTCCTCCGGGTCGCCAGCGCCGGCGGGGAAGGCGAGTTGACGTCATGCGTGGCTTGTCGTTCACAGCGCTGGCGGCGATCACAGTGTCCGCGTGCGCGTCTTCGGGGACGTTGCACAACGGACCAACCGCGCTTCACCCCGAGGAGACAACCGTTGTCGCTCGGTCGACCGAAAGGAGCGCCGGCGGATTTCGGCGGGTGTGGCGGGCCCCTGGGCTCAAGCCGTTCGGGCTCATTAAATGGGACCAGGACCGGTCCGTCGCGGCTCCGCCCGCGCCGGCCGACCTTCTGCAGGTGATGCGCGACGAGCTCGGCCGCGTGAATCAGCGGCGCGCAAAAGGCGACGACGTCGTCCTCACCGTCACCGTGTATGCGTATGACGCGGGGGGGTGGTTCTCCCAGCCGAGCGCGCACTACGAGCTCGTCGCGCGCAACAAAAAGGGCCAGGCGGTATGGGCAGTTGACGACGAAATTGCCGTCCGCCGGGATCTGGCGCTGACGCTCGTCGATTCCGACGAGGTGTTGCTGGCCCGGGAGCTCGTCACCAAAATCCGCCAGGAGTTCGGGATCTGATCGAGACGCGCGCTCGGAGGGGCTCTGAGGGCCCGGCCAAGGCCGGGCCCTTTTTCAATCGCCTTACCCCCGAGCGATGATGCTGAACGAAAATGACGCTGCCTCCCCGACATCTTCGTCGGGTTCATGGACGGTGACCTCGGGCAGCCCCGTCTCATTAATTTCCACGGCCACGTCGACCACCTCCTGGCTTCGCCCGAGGACGCCGTACTTGATTTGCAGGAACCCGCCATCGAGGCCCATCGCAGACATTGCCGCAAAGCTCGGCGTCACGACTTCAAAATCCTCATCGTCGGCAACCTGAAAATCCTGCCCGTCGTCCGGGAGCTGCCACACTGTAACGGCGTCGCGCTCGAGCCCACTCTGCGACCCGTCCACTCTCGTGAAGAGAATCTGCCCCCGCGCGAGCTGCAATTCCGCCGCGGCGGCCTCCGAGAAACCATTGGCGAACAGAGCGGCTTCCTCTGCCGTCGCGAAGCCGGTGTGGCGCGTCTCTAGCTCGAAGCAGGGGTTGGCGTCACATTGCCAGCGGATCCGGGCGGTGAATTGGGTCGTCGACATCGAAATACCTCCTTCGCCGTGGAACAGGTGCCTCACGTACTGTCGGCCGCTCGAGCCGAATTGTTTCCTGGTCCCGAGCCAGGATTCCGAGCACGAAGTACGAAACAAGGGCGGTCGACTGGCCGATTGAATGACTTAGAGCGCGAAGAACATGTCAGTCCGTCGTTGTCACCAGCTCGCAGGATCGCACCTCACGGAGGCGGCGGCGCGAAGCGCGCCGTCGCTCTTGCAGCTGCTGTCGCCGCCGCTGCGCCGCATTACACCGGTCTTCCTGCGCGAGGCTCGTGACCGCGGCCGCTGGCCGCGGCAGCCGGGCTGTCGAAGAGCCGGAGGGCTGGGGAGGGGGCGCGTTAGCGCTCGTCGGGCAGGCCAGGTGGTAGGAAGCCGGCTGGGAAGTCGCGACGCCAGGTCAGTTACTCCC
>DASRLC010000033.1:0-4633 GCA_035648655.1 Polyangia bacterium | reverse complement strand
CGTCGTCTTGCCGGCACCGGTCGGGCCGACGATCGCCAACGTCGCGCCGGCCGGCAGCGAGAACGAAACGCCCTCCAGCAAGCGCCGCCCGTCAACGACCACCGACAGATTCCGCACCTCGATCGACGGTGCGCCCAGCGCGACGCCGACGCCCTCCTCACCGGGCGGATCGGCGATCCGCGGCGCCGTCGAGAGCAGCTCGCGCACCCGAATCCAGGCCACCAGACCGCGCTGCCAGATCCCGATGATCCACCCGAGCGCGATGGTCGGCCACGACAGCAGCACCAGATAGGCGTTGAAGGCCACCAGGCCACCGACGGAGAGTCGCCCGGCGATCACCTCGCGCCCGCCGGCCCACAGGACGATCAGCGTGCCGGCGCCGCCCAGCATGGCGAACAGAGGGGTCAGTGTCCCGCGCGACCGCACCAGCGTCAGCGACCGCGCCAGGTATTCGTCGTTGAGGAGTCGGAACTTGGCCCCGCGCTCGGGCTCCAGTGTGTAGTGCTTGATGACCGCGATGCCCGAGAGGTCCTCCTGGATCGAGGTCGACATGGTGCCGAGCTGCTCGGCGATCGAGCGGCTGGCCTTGTACATCTGGCGCGAGAACAGGCGCGCGCCCGCCAGCAGCGCGGGGTAGGGGAGCAGCGCCCACAGCGTCAGCCGCGGAGACAGATGCACCAGCAGCCAGAGCGTCGTGAGGTAGACCAGCGCCGTATTGAAGAGGTTGAGCAGGCCGGGCCCGAACAGCATCCGGACCGCGCTCAGATCGTTGGTCAGCCGCGACATCACGTCGCCGGTCGGGTGCTCGCGGAAGAACCCGGCGTCCTGCCGCAGGAGGTGGCGGAAGACGTCGCCGCGCAGCCGGTACTCGATGTTGCGGCCGGCGTTGAAGATCAGGATCCGCGACCAGGTGCGGATCAGCGCCTGGGTCACCGCGCAGGCGGCGATGAGGCCCGCGTTGCGGACCACCAGCCCCTGCACTCCGCCGGGGTGAGCGGGGGCACCGGCCCGAAGCGCGTCGATCGCCCCCTTGATGAGCCACGGGATCGACAGCGCCAGCGCGTTGGTGGCGGCGAGGCAGATCGCGCCCAGCGCGATGCCGCCCAGCTCGGGCCGTACGCGCCGCCGAATCGACACCGAGTCCTGAGTCCGTGGCAAGCGCTAAGTATTTACGATTCGGACCGAATCTTCCCGATTGAACCGCTTCGGAGGCCGGATCTATAGTCGAGAGCCCGCGCCCCTCGCCAGCCGCCTACGCCAGCCGCCCATTTTGCGATGACCACCACCGTCTCAGCCGCGCTCACCAGCCTCCAACTGAGGCCGGACGATCCGCAGGCGCTTCAGGCGCTGCAGGCCATCGAGCCCGGCAACGGCGCCGGCATCGAGGCCGAGCCGCTCTCGCAGGCGCTCTCCGACGCGCGCCGCTGGCACCGCGAGCGCTCGGACTTCGCGCTCTGCCTGCAGCTCATCGACCTCGAGCTCAACTGGACCAGCGCGCCCGAGCGCCGGGCCGATCTGCTGCACGAGAAGGCGCGGCTGCTCTCCGACGAGCTGCTGCGCGACGAGGCGGCGCAGGCGGCGCTGCGGCAGGCGCTGGAGGCGGTGCCCGGCCACAAGGCCGCGACCGAGTCGCTGGCGCAGATGACGCTGGTGCGCGCCAACTGGGAACCGATCTCGCGCCGCTATCTCCAGCAAGCCGAAGGGGCCAAGGACGTCGCGCTGGCCTCCAGCCTCTATGGCTCGGTGGCCGAGTTCTACTTCAAGTATCGGCCCGAGGGCGCCGAGGCCGAGGCCAACCTCCGCAAGAGCCTGGAGCTCGATCCCACCAACCGCCGCTCGGGCGCCCACCTCGAGCGGATCCTGCGCGAGGGCGGCCGGCACGACGAGCTGCTGGCGCTCTACACGCAACGGGCCGAGCGCGCGCCGACCCGCGAGGAGCGCACCGCAGCGTCGGTGGCGGCCGGCGACCTGTGCGAGCGGCTCGAGCGGCCGGCCGAGGCTTTCGCCCACTTCCGCAAGGCGCTGGAGGCCAACCCGATCGAGCCGCGCGCGCTGGTGGCCGTCCGGGCCGCGCTGACCACGGGCGAGGCCTGGGCTGAGCTCGGCAAGGTGCTCGAAGCGGCGGCGCGCACCAAGCGCGGCGAGCAGGACACGGCCCTGCTGGCCGATCTGGCGACGTTGGTCTGGAAGCGGCTCGGACAGCCCGACATGGCGGAGTCGTTCTTCCGCCGGGTGCGCAAGCTCGATCCGGCCCACCGCGGGATGGTCGATTTCTACCGCGAGTACCACGGCGCCCGGAACGAGCAGCCGCAGCTGCTGGCGATCCTGGCGCAGGCGCAGAAGACCGAGCCCGACGCCGAGCGCCGGTTGGCCATGGGGATCGAGATGGCGCGGGCCGCCGAACAGCGGACGCAGAACGCCGACAAGGCGATCGAGATCTGGAAGGGCCTTTTGCGCCTTCGGCCCCATCTGCCCGAGGCCGTCGCGTCGCTTCGCAAGCTCTACACCTCGACCGAGAAGTGGAACGCGCTGCTGGAGCTGCTCAAGGACGATCTCGACGCGGTCCCGGCCACCGACGTCGATGAGAAGATCAACCGCCAGCTCGAGATCGTCGCCATCTACCGCGACCGATTGAACCTCGAGGTGATGGTGGTCAACACCTACCTCAACATCCTGGCGCTCAAGCCCGATCACGCCGCCGCGCTGACCGCGCTGGCCGCGCGCTACGAGACCCAGGGGCGCTACACCGATCTGGTGCAGGTCTTGACCCGCCAGGCGGAGGTGGCCACCGATCCGGCGGCCCGCGTGGCGCTGCACCGGCGGATCGCGGCTCTGTGGGCCGACAAGCTCGGCAAGCATCAGAATGCGGTCGCCAGCTTCGAGAAGATCTTCGAGGCGGATCCGACCGACGGTGAGACCGCCACCCGGCTCAAGGATCTGTACGCCAAGAGCCGCGCCTGGCGCCCGCTCATCGAAGTGCTGCGCCGCGAGTTGCCGCATCTGCCATCGGCGGGACGGCGCACCCGCCTGGTCGAGATGGCGCGCATCGCCGGCGAGCGGCTCAACGACACGCGCGAGGCGATCTCGTTACACAACCAGGTCCTGGCCATCGAGGCCCGCGACCCGGACGCGCTGGCGGGTCTGGCCACGCTCTACGAACGCGAACGGCGCTGGCCGGCCTTGGTCGAGATCCTGGACCGGCAGCGGGCCAACGCCGAGGGGAACGCCGCAGCCGAGCTGGCGTTGCTCGAGCGGCGCGGCACGTTGCTCTACGAACGCCTCGGCGCGACCACCGCCGCTATCGATGTTTTCCGCCGCATCCAAGCGCTGGACGCCAAGAACGCCCGCGCCACCCGCGCGTTGCGCGAGATCTACGCACAGGCGGGCGACTACGGGGCGCTCGAGGCCCTGTACGCCGAGCAGGGGGCGTTCGGCGATCTGTGCGATCAGCTGACGTCGCTGGCCGACCGCACGGCCGACATGGCGGCCCGCACGCGGCTGCTCGAGCGGGTGGCCACGCTGGCCCAGGAGAAGCTCAATCAGCCGGAGCGCGCGCTCAAGGCCTACGAGCGTATCCTGGCCACCGATCCGCGCAACCGAAAAGCGGCCCTGGCGCTGGTGCCGCTGTATCGGAACGCACAGAAGTGGCCGCGCCTGCTGGCCACCTACGAGGTGCTGCTCGGCCCCACGGCCGCCAGCGACGGCGTGGGCCTGGCCGAGCGCCTCGAGCTGCACGCCGAGGCGCGCCGGATCTGCGAGCAGCGCCTGGGATCGAAGGCGCTGGCTTTTCAATGGTGCGCGCGCGCCTTCGAGGCGGCGCCCAAGAACGCCGAGGTCCGCACCGATCTGGAGCGCTTGGCCGGCGAAGCGGACGAGTGGGGCGCGCTGGCGGCGCTCTATGAGACGCGCTTCGGCGCCTCGACCGACGCCGAGGAGCGGCTCTGGCTCTTGCGCCGCGTGCTGCGCATCTCCGCCACCCGTCTGTTCCGCCCCCAGGATACCCGCCGCGTCGCCGAGCTGATCCTGGCCGAGGTCGGCTACGACGAAGAAGCCGACGGCGCGCTCGAACAGGTGCTGACCCAGGCCAAGGCCTGGACCGACCTGGCCAAGCTGCTTCACGCGCGCGCCGACCGCGCGCCCGACATCGCCGAGCGCGTGAAGTTGCTGCTGCGCATCGCGCAGCTCGAAGAGGAGCGGGTCTCGGATCTGGCCGCCGCCGCGGCCACCTGGACCGCCATCGTCGACGCCGAGCCCGGCAACGAGCGCGCGCGGCGGGCGCTGATCCGGATCTCCGAGGCCCGCCAGGACTGGCCGGGGGTGGTCGAAGCGCTGCGCCGCGATCTGGCCAGTCAGGCCCCCGACGACACCAAGGCCCGCGAAGAGATCCTGTTGCGCATCGGCAATCTGCAAGAGACGCGGCTGCACGATCGCGAAGGGACCTTCGCGTCGTACCGCGAGGTGGTGCAGTCGAACCCCAGCTCGGCGCCGGCGGTGGCGGGCCTCGAGCGGCTGGCGGCGACCGACATCGACGATTCGGTGCAACAGGCGGCCATCGCGCGGCTCACGCTGCCGTTTTACGAACGGACCGACAACGCCGCCAAGATGGCGGCGGCCAACCAGGTGCTGCTCTCGG
>DASRLC010000032.1:0-16939 GCA_035648655.1 Polyangia bacterium | reverse complement strand
CCTTCCCGCCCGCCGCTCCCGCGGTTCCCGTAGTTCCCGCCACACCATCGCCGCCGCCGTCGGCGTTCATACCGCCGGCCGACGAACAGCCGAGCATCGCGGCGATTCCCAGTGCAATCCACGACAGCTTCATCCGCGACTCGTTCAAGAAGGAACCTCCTGCCAAAGTCCGTTATTGTAGAGCCATGGCTACTTTTCGGCGCGCAATCGTCGTGGTGGCCGACGGGGTGGGGTGTGGGGGAGCGAACGACGCCGCCGCGTATGGTGACGCGGGCGCCGACACGCTGGGCAACCTGTCGCGCGCCGTCGGCGGCCTGCGGCTACCGAACCTGGAGGCGCTGGGCCTGGGGCGGCTGACCGCCATCGCCGGCGTGGCGCCGGTGTCGGCCCCGCGCGGCGCTTGGGGCGCCATGGCCGAGGCGTCGGTCGGAAAGGACACCATCACCGGCCACTGGGAGATGGCCGGCCTTCTCACGACCCGGGCGATGGCCACCTATCCGAGCGGCTTCCCGCCCGAGATCACCGAGCCGCTCCGCGCCGCCGCCGGGCGCGATCTCATCGGCAACCGGCCGGCCTCGGGGACGGTGATCATCGACGAACTCGGGCCGCAGCACCTGGAGACCGGCGCTCTGATTCTCTACACCTCCGCCGACTCGGTCCTGCAGATCGCGGCGCACGAGGCGGTGGTGCCGCTCGACGAGCTCTATCGTATCTGCGAGGCGGCGCGCGTGATCGCCGACCCCTACCAGATCGGCCGGGTCATCGCGCGTCCTTTCGTTGGCGCGCCGGGCGCCTTTCGTCGCACCTACAACCGCCGCGACTACGCGCTGGTGCCACCCGCGCCGACCTTGCTCGATCGGCTGTGGCGCGCCGACGTGCCGGTGATCGGGATCGGGAAGATCTCGGACATCTTCGCCGGCCGCGGCCTGTCGCGATCAATCCACAGCGAGGGGAACGACGACGGAATGCGGCTGGCGCTCGCGGCGCTGGCGGAGCTGCCGCGGGGGCTGTTGTTCGTGAACCTGGTCGACTTCGACATGCTCTATGGCCACCGCAACGACGCGGCCGGATTCGCGCGGGCGTTGGCGGCGCTCGACGGCTGGCTGCCACAGCTCGAAGGCGCGCTCGGCCCCGGCGACGTCGTGTTCATCACCGCCGATCACGGCAACGATCCCACGACACCCGGGACCGATCACACGCGCGAGCGCGTCCCATTGCTGGCCTTCGGCCCCGGCGTTCGTGCGGTGTCGCTCGAGACCCGCACCTCGTTCTGCGATCTCGGACAGACCATCGCCGAGGCGTTCGGCATTCCGCCCCTCCATCACGGCGACAGCTTCCTCGAGCTGATCGTCTCGTGAAGATCTCGCCATGAAGACTGTGCGCGCGCCGCTGGCCGTCCCCCCGCTCATCGCACGCAAGCGCGACGGCGGCGCGCTGACCGACGGCGAGATCCGCGCGCTGGTCGACGGCGCCGCGCGCGGCACCATCCCCGACTATCAACTCGCCGCGCTTCTAATGGCGATCGTCTGGCGGGGCCTGGAAAGCCGCGAGCTCGTGACCTGGACCCGCGCGATGGTCGATTCGGGCGATCGTCTCGAATGGTCGGCGCTGCCCGGATCCACCGTCGACAAGCATTCGACCGGCGGGGTGGGCGACAAGATCTCGCTCTGCCTGGCGCCGCTTTGCGCGGCGGCCGGCCTGTACGTCCCGATGATGGCCGGCCGCGCGCTCGGCCACACCGGCGGTACGCTCGACAAGCTGGAGACCATCCCTGGGTTCCGGACCGCGTTGTCGCCGGCCGAGTTTCGGCGCGTGCTCACCCGCGCCGGCTTCGTGCTGGCCGGCCAGAGCGCCCGGCTGGCTCCCGCCGATCGCGTGCTCTACGCCCTGCGCGACGCGACCGCCACCGTCGAGTCGATCCCGCTCATCGCCTCGTCGATCCTGTCCAAGAAGCTCGCCGAAGGGGCGGGCGCGCTGGTGATGGACGTCAAGGTCGGCAGCGGGGCGTTCCTGCCGGCGCGCAGCCAGGCGCGCGCGCTGGCCCACGCGCTCATCGGCCTGGGCAAGCGGCTCGGCCTGCGCGTACGTGCGGTGCTCTCGGACATGGATCAGCCGCTCGGCGCAGCGATCGGCAACGCCGCCGAGGTGCGCGAAGCGATCGACATCCTGCGCGGCGGCGGTCCACCCGACGTCCGCGCGCTCACCGTGCGCCTGGGCGCCGAGATGTTGGCGCTGGGCGGGCGGGTCCGCGATCTGCGCACGGGGGCCCAGCGCATCGAGGCGCAGATCGCCAGCGGCGCCGGCCTCGAGCGCCTGCGGCTGGGCGTGGGCCTGCAGGGGGGCGACGTGCGCGCCATCGACGACCCCGGGCGGCTGCCGCGCGCGCGGGCCCGGCAGGTGCTCCACGCCCCGCGCTCGGGCACCGTGGTCCACGTCGACGCCGGTGCGCTCGGCCGCGCCGCCACCCTCCTCGGCGTCGGCCGGCTGCGCAAAGAAGATCGCATCTCCCCCGGCGGCGCCATTCTGCTGCACGCCAAGGCCGGCACCCGGGTGGAACGCGGCGACCCGCTCTGCACGCTTCATTACGACGACCACGCCCGGGCGCACGCCGCCCGGGCGCTGGTCGAAGGCGCCTTCCGCATCGGATCGTCGGCGATCCGCGCCCGGCCCCTGGTGCTGGAGACCCTCGGATGAGTGGGGTAGCTTTGTCGCCGCGATGTTGAGCCAGGGCGCGCGACCGGTGGGGTACGACGATCGCGGCGCGGGGACGCCGGTCGTGTTGCTCCACCCGTTCCCCTTCTCGCGCGGGCTGTGGACCGGCCTGGCCGAAGTTTTAGCGGCCCGCCACCGGGTGGTGACCGTCGACGCGCGCGGCTTCGGCGAATCGCCGCTCTTGCCCGGCGCGCGGCCCAGCGTCGCCGACAGCGCCGACGATCTGGCCACCCTACTCGACACGCTGAAGATCGACCGCGCCGCGCTGGTCGGCCTGTCGCTGGGCGGCTACACCGCGCTGGCTTTTGCAACGCGCCACCGCGCACGGCTGGCCGCGCTGGTGCTGGCCGACACGCGCGCGGCGGCCGACAGCGTGGAGGTTCACCAGGCGCGCAACGCCGCGCTCGCGCTGGTGACCGCCGGTCGCACCGAGGCGTACCTCGCGGCCAGCTTGCCCCGCCTGCTGTCGCCGTCCGCGCCGCCGGCCCTGGTCGCGCACCTGCGCGCCCGCGCCGAGACGCGCGCGCCCAACCTGAGCGCCGGGATCGAGGCGCTGCGGGATCGCCCCGACCGCACAGGCGAGCTGGCCGCCATCGCCTGTCCGACGTTGGTGATCTGCGGGGCGCTCGATCAAATCACGCCGGCCGCCGAGATGCGCGCGATGGCCGAGGCGATCCCGGGCGCGGTGTTTACCGAGATCCCCGCGGCGGGTCACCTCTGCCACCTCGAGGCGCCCGGGGCCTTCGAACGGGTGCTCTCGCCGTTTCTATCCGATTTGTCCGATTTGTCCGACTCGGCCGATTTGGCCGCCGCAGCACCAGGAGGTCCGCGATGAAGTTGGGCGCGCCGCTCTTCGATCGGGTGGCCACCGCCGCGCGTGCGGTCGCTGAGCAGCTCAACCTGGATACGCCGGACGTGGCGGTGGTGCTGGGATCGGGACTGGGCGGGGTGGCCGATCGGCTGTCCGACGTCCACCGCGTCCCCTACGCGTCGCTCCCGGGATTTCCCGAGACCACCGTGGCCGGCCACCCAGGCCGGCTGATGGCGGGCCAGCTCGGTGGCAAGACGGCGCTGCTTTTGTGCGGCCGCGTCCACGGCTACGAGGGGTATCCGCCCAGCGAGGTCGGCTTCGGCGTCCGGGTGGTGGCCGCGCTGGGGGTGCGGACGCTGATCGTGACCAACGCGGCGGGCGGCGTGGACCCCACGCTCGAGACCGGCGAGATCGTCGCCATCTCGGACCATATCAACCTCACCTCCGCTTCGCCGCTCTGTGGCCCCAACGATGAACGGTTGGGGCCGCGCTTCGTCGATATGACCGATGCTTACGATCCGGAGCTGCGCGCGTTGGCTGCGGCGGCGGCGCCCAAGGCGCTCGGGCGTCCACTGCGCGAGGCGATCTATGCCGGCATGGCCGGTCCCGCCTATGAGACGCCGGCCGAGGTGCGCCTGCTGCACACTCTGGGCGCCGGCCTGGTCGGAATGTCGACCGTCCACGAGGTGATCACCGCCCGCCACGCCGGGATGCGCGTGCTGGGGCTGTCGCTGGTGGCCAACCCGGCGGCGGGCGTGCAGGCGGGTCCGCTGCGCCACGAGGACGTCACGCGGGCCGCGGCGGCGGGCGCCGAAGCGCTCGGCCGCCTCCTCGCCGCCATCATCGCGGGATTGGCGCCGGCGTGATCGCGCCCATGCGGCAGTCGGCGTTGATCGCGGCGGCCCGCGCGGCCCGCAAGCATGCCCACGCCCCTTACTCGAAGTTCAGGGTTGGCGCCGCGGTGCTGGACGAGCGCGGTCGCCTGCACGTTGGCTGCAACGTCGAGAACGCCTCGTATGGCCTCACCGTATGTGCCGAGCGCAACGCCGTCGCGGCGGCGGTGGCGGCGGGTGCGCGGTCTATCCGCGCAGTGGCGGTGGCGAGCGGCGCCCGGCCGCCGGCCTCGCCCTGCGGCGCCTGCCGGCAGGTCATCGCCGAGCTCGGCGCGTCCGGCACCGAGATCTTTCTGGCCGGCCCGCGGGGCGCCGGTGAGCAAACGACGCTGGGCGCGCTCCTGCCGCACGCGTTTTCTCTCTGATCGCGCCCGGCCAGATCGGCCAGATCGGATCGCCCGGCGCGGGCGCTACTCCGCCGCGCCGGGCGGCCCGGACTTCTTCGGGGCGGGAAGCGGCTGGCCGGTAATGCGGGCCGCCTCCTCACGCGCGGTCTTGACCACGTCGTTGCGCGACTCCATGTAATCGCTGGTCGCCAGCAGGAAGTCCTCGAGATCGATTTGCTTCTTGCCCTTGCGCGAGCGCTTGCCGCAATACTCCCAGGCCTGCAGGAGGCGGCTGTTGTCCTCCTCGACGAACTTCTTGGTGATGGCCTTGAAGGTCTTGTCGGACTTCGGCTTGCTGTCCTTGTCGACGCCGGTGACCAGCGATCCGCAATCGGTGCGGACCTTGGTCATGAAGGGCACCGGGTCCTTCTTGCAGGTGTCCGCCAGATACTCGAGCACCGCCTGGATGTCCTTTTTCTTGTCGAGATCGGGGATCGCGCAGACCATGAACTTCTCGAAGGCCACCGACTCGGGGGTCACATCGGCCGTGAAAGCACCGCCGACCTCTTGAATCGCGCCGTCGACGTCCTTGACCGCGCCGCGCGTCTTGAGCTTCTCGGCGTAGCTCTCGAGCCCGGTTTGCATCTTGGGGAGCGCGCCGAGGTACTTCTCGAGCGGCGGCTTGAGCGCCTCGGGCGCGTCGGTCATGAGGCCGGAGAGCGCCGAGCGGGCCGACTCCAGCTTGGGGATACACTCTGTCGTCAGGTGCTCCGAGTAGGTCTTCTGCTGCGTGAAGTACGCGCTCTCGACCCGCTGCTGGATCTGATCGGCGCTGTTGAAGCTGCCGACATCGACCTCGCTCGACAGCGTGCAGTTCCAAAACGCGCCCATCTCGCTCTTGTCGCGCTCGGCGAAACGCCCGGCCGCGTCCAGGATGACCTGGGCCGCCTTCTTTTTGTCCGCGTCGCGCTTGTAGAAGTACCCGCCGCCCCCGACCACCGCGATCGCCACCACGGTGAACATCAACCGCTTGCGCTTGGCCGCGGCGGCCCGATCGGCCATCAGGCGCTGGTACTCGTCCATCCCCGGAGGGGCTGCTCCGAACGACATATTCTTCCTCCTTTTAGAGGGGCGCTGGCTGCGCGCCGGGCCACGGAGAAAACCTTACTTCGACCGCAAAAGCAAGGGGCGCGGCGCCGACTATTTCTTGGCCATCTGCTTGGCGAACACCGACCAGGAGTGTAAGTAGTCGAGCGCCATCTGGAGCTGGTAGTCGTCGAGCCGTCGCGACTCGACCGGGGCGTCCCCTTGCTCGTTGCGCAGGCGCTTGTGCAGATCGCGCTCGCGCGGCAGGTCGGCCTCCGACATCTCGGGCGCCGTCGCGTCGACCACGATGTTGGGCGTAATTCCCTGCCCCTGGATCGATCGCCCGTTGGGCGTGTAGTAGCGCGCGACGGTCAGCTTGAGCCCGCACGGTTTGGCCCCGCAGCCGTCGATGTCGATCACCGTCTGCACCGAGCCCTTGCCGAAGGTCTGCGTGCCGAGGATGACGGCCCGCCCGTGGTCCTGCAGCGCGCCGGCCACGATCTCGGCCGCCGAAGCCGTCGCGCCGTCGACCAGCACGATCATCGGAAACCCCGACCAGGTGCCGTGGCTGTGGGCCTTGGCCTCGTCCATCACCTGGCCGCCTTTGCCGACGGTCTTGACGATGAGCCCGTCGGCGATGAAGCGATCGGCCACCCGCACGCCCTGATCGAGCAGCCCGCCCGGGTTGCGGCGCAGATCGAGGATCAGCCCCTTGAATCCCTTGGATTTCGCGGAGAGCTGATCGAGCAGCTCGCCCAGCGACGGGTCGGTGTTGGTCGAGAAGACACGGATCTTGATGTAACCGATGCCGTCCTCGAGCAGCTTCCCTTCCACCGCCTTTACCTCGTAGCGGGCGCGCTTGATCCGGAAGGCCAGCTCGCGGCCGTGGCGATCGACCACCAGCGCGACCTCGCTGCCGGCCGGGCCTTGCATGCGGTTGATGGCGTCGTCGAATTCCAGCGTCGAGATCTCGACGCCGTCGACCCGCTTGATGACGTCTCCCGGCTCGATGCCGGCGCGCGCCGCCGGCGACCCCTCGATCGGCGAGATGATCACGAAGTGGTTCTTACGCTTCTCGACGTCGATGCCGATCCCGTCGATCTCTTCGTCCCCCTCGGTCTCCTTCTTCAGCTTGCTGTACTCTTCGGGGTCCATGAAGCGCGAGTGCGGATCGAGCACGTCGGTCAGGCCGCGCGCGGCGCCGTACATCAGATCGGTCTCCGAGATGTCTTCCACGTAGTGGGCCTCGATGTACGAGAGCACCTTGGTGAAGACGCCCAGCTTTTGATACGGGTTGAAGCGCCCGGCCTGCAGCGGCCGCGAGAAGACCAGACCAGCAGAGAAGGCGGCGAACACCAGCACCGCCACCGCACCGAGACGGCGGGCGCGCGGCCAGCGGCGCGTTTCGAGAGAGGTCGACATCGCCCGTTAGTGTACGGCAAGCTGTAGCCAAAACGCGTCTCCCCGACCGCGCCGACCGTCTCGAAAATCGAACGAAGATTCTCGCCATTTGGCCCAGCCCAGCCGTGATCTCGACCGCATCCGGCGGCATCCAAATTGGAACGTGGTATCGCCGGCCAACCTGAAAAATTCGACCAAACATAGCGTCATATATGGTCATGTCGTGCAACGTACTTGCCCTTAATTGTCCGTTGAGGGATAATTTCGAACTGCGTTTAGCGTCGGCGAAACCTTTGGGGAATCGGCGCGGATTCCACAAGTTTTCCACCGCGAATCCACAACATCCAGTGTGTCTTGTTTCGGCTGACACAATATATTGTGTTTTTTTCGTAACTGGACTAAAACGCTTTTCGGGCGCCGCTCAGGCGTCAGGTCTTACGGGGAGGGCCCTCCATGCTTGAGAAGAACGATGTTCGCAAGACTCGCAACGGCCGCGGCAATGGTTCGATTTCGATCGCCAAAGGCGCGTCAAAAACCGAGGCCGGCGCCAAAACCGCCGCGCGCGGGATCAAGCTGCGACGCTACTTCACCGCCCCGGGCGACGACGGTTTCGCGGGGGTCGACTGGGAGCTGCGCACGGCGGCCATCACCGGCGAGAACGGCAAGATGGTCTTCGAGCAGCGCGACGTCGAGGTCCCCAAGAGCTGGAGCCAGACCGCGACCAACGTGGTGGTCCAGAAATACTTCCGCGGCATCGTGGGCACTCCCGAGCGCGAGCGCTCGGTGCGCCAGCTGATCTCGCGCGTCGCCGACACCATCACCAACTGGGGTAAAAACAGTGGAAGGGAGGGAGGCTACTTCGCCGACGACGAGTCGGCGCGCGTGTTCAACGCCGAGCTCAAGCACCTGTTGGTCGAGCAGAAGATGGCGTTCAACTCGCCGGTCTGGTTCAACGTCGGCATCGAGGCCGAACCGCAGTGCTCGGCCTGCTTCATCAACAGCGTCAACGACACGATGGAGTCGATCCTCGGCCTGGCCAAGACCGAGGGAATGCTCTTCAAGTACGGCTCGGGGACCGGCACCAACCTGTCGCCGATTCGCTCCTCGCGCGAGCTGCTCCAGGGCGGCGGCACCGCCAGCGGTCCGGTCAGCTTCATGCGCGGCTTCGATGCCTTCGCCGGCGTCATCAAATCGGGCGGCAAGACCCGCCGCGCTGCCAAGATGGTCATGCTCGACATCGACCACCCCGACATCGAAGAGTTCATCTGGTGCAAGGGCAAGGAAGAGCGCAAGGCCTGGACGCTGATCGACGCCGGCTACGACGGCTCGTTCGACGGCGAGGCCTACAAGTCGATTTTCTTCCAGAACTCCAACAACTCGGTGCGGGTCACCGACGACTTCATGGAGGCGGTGCAGAAGGACCGCGACTGGACCACCCGCGCCGTGCGCGACGGCAGCCCGGTCGATACGATGAAGGCGCGCAAGCTGTGGCGCGAGATCGCCGAGGCGGCCTGGATGTGCGGCGACCCGGGGTTGCAGTTCGACACCACCATCAACGACTGGCACACCTCGTCGGGAACGGCGCGCATCAACGCCTCTAACCCCTGCAGCGAGTACATGTACCTCGATGACTCGGCCTGCAACCTGGCCTCGCTGAACCTGCGAAAGTTCGTGGGAGCCAACGGAGACATCACCGCCAACAACGGCGAGATGGATGTCGAGGCCTTCCGCCGCGCCGTCGAGATGACGATCCTCGCGCAGGAGATCATCGTCGGCAACGCCAAGTACCCGACCGAGAAAATCCGCGACAACTCGCTCCGGTTCCGGCCGCTCGGCCTGGGCTACGCCAACCTGGGCGCGCTGCTCATGTCGCGCGGGATGCCCTACGACAGCGCCCCGGCGCGCGCCTATGCGGGCGCCATCACGGCGCTCATGACCGGCTGGGGGTACCGCACCAGCGCCGTCATCGCGCGCGACGTGACCGGTCCCTTCGACGGCTACGCCGAGAACCGCGAGCCGTTCCTCGGCGTCATGAAGAAGCACCGCCGCGAGGTCGACAAGCTCGACGCCGCTTACGTGCCGGTCGACATGCTGGACGCCGCCCGCGACGCCTGGGACCAGACCATCGCCATCGGCAAGGAGCACGGCTACCGCAACGGCCAGGCCACCGTGCTGGCGCCGACGGGGACCATCGGCTTCATGATGGACTGCGACACCACCGGCATCGAGCCGGACATCGCGCTCATCAAGTACAAGCGGCTGGTGGGCGGCGGCATGATCAAGATCGTCAACAACACACTGACCGAGGCGCTCGGCAAGCTCGGCTACGACGAGCCGCAGGTCAAAGCCATCACGGAGTACGTCGACAGCGAGGAGACCATCGAAGGGGCACCCGGCCTCAAGCCGGAGCACCTGCCGGTGTTCGACTGCGCTTTCCGCGCCGCCAACGGGACGCGGTCGATCCACTACCAGGGGCACATCCGCATGATGGCTGCCGCTCAGCCGTTCATCTCGGGGGCGATTTCGAAGACGGTCAACCTGCCGCCCGACGCCACCGTCGAAGACGTGCAGGAGGCCTACCTCGAGTCCTGGAAGCAGGGGCTCAAGGCGGTCGCCATCTACCGCGACGGCTGCAAGCGGACCCAGCCGCTGTCGACCAGCAAGACCGACCCGGGCCTCATCAAGGGCGCGGGTGCCGTGGCGGCCGAGCCGGTTCGCAACGGACCGCCCGCGGCGGTGCGCCGGAAGCTGCCGGACGAGCGGCAATCGTTCACGCACAAGTTCTCGATCGCCGGTCATGAAGGCTACATCCATGTCGGCCTCTACGAGACCGGCGAGCCGGGCGAGATCTTCGTCAAGATGGCCAAGGAGGGCTCGACCATTTCGGGCCTGATGGACAGCTTCGCGACCGCCATCTCGCTGGCGCTCCAGCACGGGGTGCCGATGCGCCTGCTGTGCGACAAGTTCGCGCGGACCCGCTTCGAGCCTTACGGCTTCACCGAGAACCCGGAGATCCCGCGGGTCAGCTCGATCATGGACTACCTGTTCCGCTGGCTGGGCAACAAGTTCGTCAAGCAGGCCACCCCGGTCGAGGCGCCGGCTTCATCGGCGGCCAGCGACGAGCTGGCCCGCGTCGGCGAGGTGGTGGCCGCGGCGGCCAAGGTCGAGGTGGCCGCCAGGGTGGAAGTGATCGACATGAGCGCCAAGCCGCACGGCAGCAACGGACAGAACGGGCACGCCAACGGGAACGGCCACACCAATGGCAATGGGCACGCGCATACCGGCAACGGCAACTACAGCTTCATCGCCCGCACCGACGCGCCCACCTGCCCCGAATGCGGCTCGATCATGATCCCCAACGGCAGCTGCCACAAGTGCGTGAACTGCGGCACCACCAGCGGCTGCTCGTAATCGACTGGCCGCCAGCAATATCCCTGCGGGGGAGGGCGTCCAACCGCCCTCCCCTTTCCTTTTCTCCAGCCGACGCCGATCTCGATTCGTCGGCGGCACGCACGAAGCAGATGACTCGACGGGGATTCAGATCGGGATGATTGCCACGCTTCCGCCGACTGCCCGAACGAGACGCTCGATGTCTTCGGGGTCCGACGTCAGGATCGTATCCCGCCGTTCCGCGGCGCCAACGACGACCGCGGCGTCGACAACGTCGGCGCTGCGACTGAGGCCCAGTAGCCGCCCCACCTGCTTGGCGCGCGCCTCCGTCAGCGCCTCGACTTGGCAGGCCCCCAACATCCGCGCTATCACGGGACTGTTCCCGCGCCAGACCTGAGCCAGCACCGCGGCCTGCGCCGTGATCGGGACGCCCCGATCGAGAGCCTCCTTCCAAAGCGCCCAGAACTGTCGGTCGCCCCTTTCGGCGGCGATGAGAGCGCCACTATCGAGGGTCAGTCCCGTGGCCATAGCCGTCGAGCTTGAGCCAACTCGTCTTCGGTGATTACTCCAGCCTCGGCTTCGTATGCCTCCAGCGCCTGTTTGGCGGCGAGTTGTCGGAGCCGCAACCGAGCCGCATCGGCCAGCCAAGCCGAGATGTTTCCTCGCGACTCGACCTTGGCCGCTTGTTCGACCTGCTTGGCGAGTTGCCGGTCCAGTGAGATCGCAAGCTTCTTGGTACCCACGATCCCGATACTACCACGGTATGACTGGAGTGCCGATCTCATTCAAACTCCTGGAGCTGCGAACGGGTTGACGATCTGTACGGCGCCGAAGCGCTGGCCCGGGTTCAGGTCCTCTGAATAGAGGCGGTCGCAGCCGGAGGCGCTGGCTGCTTCCACGATCAACGCGTCCCAAAACGAAAGGCTCGCCTTCTGCTGCAGAGCGAGGGCGCCGATCAGCAGGGCGCCGTCGTTGTCGACGACCTGCCAGCTCAAGTACTCGCGGACCAGCTCGGCGGCGCGCGCGGTGGAGAGCGGTCGGCGGACCTTGCGGGTCAGCGTCACGTAAAGCTCCTGCAAGACCTGGACGCTGACAACGCCGTCGCGGCTGTTCCACAGGTCGACGATCAGATCGCGCGCCACCCCGTGCTTGCGCCCGGCGTCGCGATCCTCGGCGTAGACGAGGATGTTGGTGTCAACGAAGCTTGGCACGATCGTGCAGCTCGTCGCGGGCGGGCGGCGCGGCGCCCCCCAGCGGGGTGCCGTGCGAAAGCCTCCGGAGCGCCGAAGTGCGGGCCTTCGCGAATCCGCGCTGATCCTCTACCAGGCGCGAAAGCTCGCGCCGCAGCAATCCCGAGACCGACAGTCCTTCTTGAGCCGCCAAGATCTTCGCCTCCCGCAGAATGTCTTCGTCGAAGGAGAGCGTGATGTTGCGCGCGGAAGCCCTTAGCACGTAACATACGTGTAACACGTAATTTACGTGATTACAACCAGAGCCGGCGTTCCACCGCGTAAGCTCTGCCGATGTCCATGACTGGTCGCTACATCGACGTGGTGGTCGAGGAGCACGACGCGTTGCCCGAAGGGTGCGAGATGCGCTTTCACGCGGTCGGCGCGGATCGGGTGGTCCGCCGCATTCGCTACGAGCCGCTGAGCGGCCCGGAGGGAGAGTTCGCGGTCGGGACCGAAGGCGGTGAAGCGGCGCACGCGGCGCCGGTCGACGATTCGGGCGCCGGCACCGCGATCCTCATCTACGGCGACGCACGCGGGCTGCGCCTGCGCCGGCTGACGGGCGGCGCTCCCCACGAATTGATCGCCGAACCGTACCTGCTGCTGACCGAGGACGCGCTGGTCGGCTAGCGCGACGCCTTCGTGCGCGCGGCGCTCGCGTTCTTGCGCGGGTGAAGGTACTTTTGACGGATGTTCACGTTCGTGACCGGTGGCCTTCGGTCGGGCAAGTCGGAGTACGCCGTCCGCCGCGCTTCGGAGATGGGCCCGCCGCCCTGGCTGTGGGTCGCGGCGTATCTGGACGGGGACGACGAGCTCAAGGCGCGCCTCACCGGCCACCGCCGCGACCAGGACGCCAGCTGGCGTCTCATCGGCGCGCCCGAGCGGGTTTCAGAGGCGCTCGGTCCCGAGACGCTGCAAGGCGCTGGCGCGCTGGTGATCGATCGGTTCACGGTGTGGCTCTCGAACCGGTTGGCCGCCACCGACAGGAGCGCGGACAAGGCCCTGCTGACCGAGGTCGAGGGGTTGGCCGATCGCCTCTACCGATCGACCACCCCCGCCGTGCTGGTGACGACCGAGATTGGGCTCGGGTTTCTGCCGTCCAACGTTCCCGATCGGCGCCTCATCGACGTGGCCGGGATCGCCAACCAGATCCTCTCGGAGCGCGCCGAATCGGTGGTACTGATGGTCAGCGGCGTGGCTTTGCGGCTGCGCTGATTGTCCTCGACGCACTTTTCATGAAATCGGCGTATGCTGCCGGACCGCTAGCGGGAGCGTTGCTGACAAACCCCCAACAGGACTCTGCCATGACGCGTTCACATCTCCGTTCGGGCTCTTCGCGAGGAACTCTTTTCGTGGTGTTGGTGGGGGGATTGATGCTGCTGGGCGCCGCGCCGGCCTCGGCCAAGAAGAAGGCCGCCGCTGCGCCGGCCTCGGACGACGCCACACCAGCCGCGGACAGCGAGAAGCCGGCCGACGCCGACGCCAAGCCCGCGGCCCAGGCCAACGACGTCGAGAAACCCAAGGCCATCCTGGATCCCAACCAGGAGGCGCCCAAGACCGACAGCCTGGGCCATGTGCACTTCGCGTCGCCCAACGGCGAGGGACTGGGCCGGGTGGTCGTGAACGCGCCGGCCACCGCCAAGATCAAGGTCTTCCTCGAGGGCCGCTTCTTCGGGACCGCGCCGGTCACGATCTTCAGCGTGCCCAAGGGCGACTACATCCTCGAGTACACCTATCCGGACGGCAAACAGGACAACAAGCCGGTCTCCGTCTCCGAGAACGAGGAGACCGCGGTCCAGCTTGGCCCCAAGGCGGCGGCCGCCGCCGGCGGCAGCCCATTCAGCACCGGCGAGATGACCCCCAACCGCTCGCTCTGGATGAAGGGCCTGCTGATCGGCAGCGCCGCGGCGCTGGTCTTCGGCGTGACCTTCGGGATCCTCGAGATCAAGGCCGAGAACGACTACCAGAGCACGTCGCCCAACGATCAGGCCCGCCTCGACAGCCTACAGACCACCGGTCAGCGGGATGCCACGCTCGCCGACGTGGGCTACGTGGTGGCGGCCGTGGCGGCGATCGGCGCCGGAATCTGCGCGCTGCCGCTCATCCTCGGTTCCAGCAGCGAGAAGCCGGCCAGCACCACCGCGCTCAGCGTGGTGCCCATGGTCGGCGTCGGCGGCGGCACCACCGGCGGCGCGCTGTTCCTGCGCTTCTGAGCCCCGGCTGGGCGCGCTCGTTCGCGCGCTCGCGCTCCCAGAACGTCTTCGCCTCAACCCGTCGTTGCACCTGTTTTTTCGAAGCCGCCGTATCCGCGCGTCCGGCGAGCGCGTCGTGCGGACCACGGCGGTGACTCGGGCGGCGCGCTTCGAGCCCGCACGAATTCTGTGCCAACGCCCGCCAGACCGTTTCTGGCGGAGGTCGATCGAGGCTACCGCGCGGAAAGAACGCTGCGGCTCGAGCTACCCGGGTCTTCCGCTTGCTGGCGCTCGCCGGACGCGCGGATACGGCGGCTGGCGTTCGCCGGGCGCGCGGATACGGCGGGCCTGCGCCAACGAGCACGACGATTGATGACTCGATCAGGTCGTGGTGAAATCGCGCCCGGCCCTCACTTGCCGAGCTTGGCGGTGTCGATGATCCGCGTGCCAGCGGGGGGGGCGAAGTGGAACTCGGCGTCCGGCAGGTGGGTGCCCATGCGGATGTCGGCAAAGGTGAGATCGTTGACGTTCCCCTGCCCATCGGTGATGACGGTCTCGCGAACGTCGAAGCTATGCGGATCAACGACGAAGAGGATCGTCTTGACCTGAGAATCGGCCGCCTTGGGCGAGAGCGCTAACAGATAGTCGCCCGGCGCGCCGTAGGGGGTCTTGCCGGCCGCGGTGATGTCGAACTCCGCCGCCAGCTTTCCCTTGCCGGTCAGAAACGCCAGCGCCGCCGGCAGCTGCGACGCCTTGAGCGCCTGCTTGAAGGCCTGCCGATCCTCCGGCTCGTAGAGCCAGAGCAGATTCCCGTCGCTGACGTAGGTCGAACGCTCCGGCTTCTCATAGTCCCAGCGCATCCGCCCGGGCTTCTTGAACCGGACCGTGCCCGACGAATTCGTCTTCCGCCCCATCGCGGCGCTGGTCAGCGTCTGGGTGAACCGCGCCTGGAAATCCGCCGCGCCGTCGTAGCGGTGCTGCACCCGCTCGACGACCGCGTCGAGATTCAGTCGGGCCGTCGGAGCCGCCGGCGTGGCCGCGCCCAACAGCGCCGAGATCAGCCCCGCCGAGATCTGCATCCGGCGATCCTATCCGATCCCGGCTATCCGATCATGTCATGCCTGGCCGATCATGCCTGGCCGATTCCGCCGGTCATACGCCCTGCTGCAGGTATTCGCCGGCCGGTGCCAGCACGTCGCGCGGCTTGGCCCCGTTGGTCGGGCCCACGATCCCGTCGCGCTCCATGTGCTCGACCATCCGCGCGGCCCGGTTGTAACCGATCTGCAGCCGGCGCTGGATGTACGAGACCGAGGCCTGCCGCGTGTCGCAGACGATGGCCACCGCCTGGTCGTAGAGATCGTCGTGGAAGCTGTCGGCGGGCGCGCCGCCCTCCTCGGCGTCCTCTTCGCGCGGCTTGAGGATGTCCATGTCGTAGACCGGCTTGGCCTGCTTCTTGAGAAAGTCGACCACCCGGTGGACCTCGTCGTCCGACAGAAAGGCGCCGTGGACCCGGCGCAGCTTGGTGCCACGATCGGAGAACAGCATGTCGCCGTTGCCGAGCAGCGTCTCGGCGCCCGAGGTGTCGAGGATGGTGCGCGAGTCGATCTTCGACGCCACCTGCAGCGCGATGCGGCTGGGGAAGTTGGCCTTGATGAGGCCGGTGATGACGTCGACCGACGGCCGCTGCGTCGCCAGGATTAGGTGCAGCCCGGCCGCGCGCGCCTTCTGCGCCAGCCGCGCCACGCTGGTCTCGACGTCCTTGGGCGCCACCATCATGAGGTCGGCGAACTCGTCGATGACGATAACGATGTACGGCAGCTTGACCGGCTTGGGTTGCGCCGCCAGGCGCTCGCGGGTCGCCTGCGCGGCGGCGGCGATGTCCGAGAGATCCTCGTCGCTGGGCGCCTCGTAGTCGATGATGCCGCCGCTGTCGCCGTCGATCCCCTCCGCCACCGTGACCTCCGAGGCGGCGTCGAGATCGACCTCCTGCTCGCTGCCGTCCGGGCCGGCCACCACCACCCGGATCTTCTTCTCGCGACGCGGCGGGGCCTCGGGCACCTCGACCTTGCCACCCGCGCTGGCGACGTCGATCTTGGCGTTGTAGCTGGAGATGTCGCGCACGCCGGTCTTGGCCAGCAGCTCGTAACGCCGCTCCATCTCGTCGACGGCCCAGCGCAGTGCCAAGTTGGCCTTCTTGGGATCGGTCACCACCGGCAGCAGCAGGTGGGGAATCCCCTCGTAGATCGACAGCTCCAGCATCTTGGGGTCGACCATGATGAAGCGGACCTCGTCGGGCGAGGCGTTGTAGAGCAGGCTGGTGATCATGCCGTTGACGGCCACCGACTTGCCGGAGCCGGTGGTGCCGGCCACCAGCAGGTGGGGCATCTTGGAGAGGTTGACGCTGACCGGCGCCCCTTTGATGTCCTTGCCCAGCGCGATCTGCAGCTTGGAGGCCGAACCGGTGAAGCAGCTGTCCTGCAGGATCTCCTTGAGATAGACCATCTCGCGCGTCGGGTTGGGTACCTCGACGCCGACCACCGCTTTGCCCGGGATGGGCGCCACGATGCGGACCGCCTGCGCTTCGAGCGCCATGGCCAGATCCTTTTCCAGGTTGGCAATCTTGCCGGTACGCGTGCCGGGCGCGGGCGCGAACTCGTACATCGTGACCACCGGGCCCATGTGGATCTCTTTGACCTTGCCGCGCACGCCGTAGTTCGACATCGCCAGCTCCAGCCGCTCCGCCATCTCGTAGAGCGCCTGCTTGTCCATGTCGTGGGCCGGCGGCGGGATGTACTCCAGCAGATCGGCGGTGGGGAGCTGGAACGCCCCTTCGCTCAGCTTGATGAAGGACGGCTTGCCGCCGTCGGCCCACGACATGGACAAGCAGGCGCTCTACGAG
>DASRLC010000031.1:0-2576 GCA_035648655.1 Polyangia bacterium | reverse complement strand
GGGCCGGCGGCGGTGCGGCGGGCGCTTCGGGTGGAGCCGGCGCCGCGCCAGTTCAAGCCTACAACGGCGAGCGCGGCACGAGCTTCGATGACGGCTGGAAATTTCACCTCGGGGATGTCACGAGCGCCCAACAAACCACCTTCGACGACTCGAGCTGGCGCAGCCTCAGCGTGCCCCACGACTGGAGTGCCGAGCTCTCGTTCAACAAGAATTCGCCGGCCGGCTACGGTGGCGGGCTTCTGGATGGGGGCGTTGGCTGGTACCGCAAGACCTTCACCCTGGACTCGTCCTATTCCGGTCAAAAGATCCGAATTGAGTTCGACGGCGTGTACATGAATAGCCAAGTGTGGATCAACGGCACCTCGCTGGGCACGCGGCCCTACGGTTACTCGACATTCGAGTACGACCTCACACCGTATGTGAAAGTGGGCGCCAGCAACGTCATTGCGGTCCGGGTTGACAACAGCAGCCAGCCGAACAGTCGCTGGTACTCCGGCAGTGGTGTCTATCGCAATGTCTGGCTCACCGTTCTCAATCCGGTCCATATCGCCTACAACGCGGCGTTCATCACGACCCCCTCGGTGAGCGCCACGTCAGCGTCGGTCGCGATCGCCGCCGACGTCGAGAATCAGTCCAGCGCCTCTCAGTCCGTGTCCATCAGGACCGAAATCCAGGATGCCAGCGGTGCGGCGGTGGCGAGCGCCACCACCGCAGTCAGCAGCCTTGCCGCCGGAACGACGTCGACGCTGAACCAGAGCCTGACCATTTCGAATCCCCACCTCTGGTCGACGGACGCGACGTATCTCTATCAGGCGAAGCTTTCCGTGCAGGTGGGCACTTCTGTGGTTGACACCTACGTAGTCCCGCTCGGGTTGCGGTCGTTCAATTTCGATCCGTCCAAGGGGTTCTCCCTCAACGGGCAGCCCATGAAGCTCTGGGGAACGGCCAACCATCACGACTTCGGTGCAATCGGGACGGCTTACCACCGCCGCGCCCTCGAACGAGAGCTGCAGATCTTGAAAGGGATGGGCGTCAACGCCCTCCGGACATCCCACAATCCGCCCGTGCCGGAGCTGCTGGATCTCGCTGACCAGATGGGCTTCCTCGTCATGGACGAAGCGTTCGACGTCTGGGAGACCGGAAAGAATGGTTTGAATGACTACCATCTGTACTTCACGCAGTGGGCTCAGACCGACATTCAGGATTTGGTCCGCCGTGACCGCAATCATTCCAGCGTCATCATGTGGAGCATCGGCAACGAGATTCCGGGCGCCTCGATCGCGACCGCTTCGAATCTGATCAAGTGGGTTAAGGCTGTCGACTCGACGCGTCCGGCGACGTGGGCCTGCAACGACATGGGCAATGGCACCAACCAGGCGGTAGCCGCGTTGCTCGATCTGCAAGGTTACAACTACCTGCAAAACGGTTCTGTCACGTCTCCCATCTTCGACGGGGACCATTCGTCGCACCCGACCTGGAAGATCTTCGGCAGCGAGATGGAGTCGGGCGGACGGAGCCGCGGCTTCTATTCCACCCCCGACGACAACCCCACGACGTGGGGCAGCTGCGACGACTCGGTCATGGAGTGTTCCGATTACCCCGACACCGACGCCAGCCCTGCAGACTACGAGCAGATGTACGTCATCGAGATGAATCGTCCCTGGTTCGCCGGCGAGTTCGACTGGACCGGCTTCGACTACGGGGGCGAGCCCTGGCCGTACGCCAACGATGCCAAGAGCTCGTATTTCGGCATCGTCGACACCGCCGGCTTCCCGAAGAACGGCTACTTTTTCTGGCAGAGCCGGCGTACGACCGCGCCGATGGTCCACATCTTCCCGCATTGGAACTGGACGGCCGGAACAACGGTGAATGTGTGGGTCTACAGCAACTGCGACAGCGTCGAGCTTTTCCTCAACGGCACGTCACTCGGTTCAAAGTCGTTCATGTCCAGCAGCACGGCTAGCCTTGGGTGGAAGGTGCCCTGGGCGAGCGGCGCGCTCGTGGCCAAGGGCACGAAGGCCGGCGCGGTGGTCGCGACCGATGAGGTAGACACCGCGGGTGCCGCGGCCAAGGTCGGCCTGTCGGTGGATCGGGCGACGATCGCGGCGGATGGATGGGACCTCGCGTACGTCACAGCCGTGATTCAGGACTCGGTCGGTTCGATGGTTCCGACCGCCGGTAGTAGCATCACCTTTGCGGTCTCCGGCCCCGGTAAGCTCGCGGGTGCGGACAACGGCGATCCGATAGATCTAACGACCTACTCGTCGGCGACCCGGAAGGCGTTCAACGGTAAAGCCCTGGCCATCGTCCAGTCGACCGGCTCTCCTGGTCAGATCACGGTTACCGCCACCTCTTCCGGCCTCACCGCAGGCTCGGTATCGACAACCGCGCAGTAAGGAGAACGCATTGAGAAGGTCGTTAGGGACACGGATCACCATGCATAACTCATCCTGGAGTCGAGCTGCCTGGTATCTCGTCCTTCTTGCGCCAGTCGCATTTTCCTGCTCGAGCACTCCCTCGGGCACCGGGAGTGGAGCTGGAGGCGCTTTGGGCATGGGTGGCAGCAAGGCCACCGG
>DASRLC010000030.1:0-2460 GCA_035648655.1 Polyangia bacterium | reverse complement strand
GGACGGTGGCGGGGCGGGGGCTTTGGCTCCGGCACACCCGGCTGACGTTCGCGATCGCGGGGGCCGACGCCCGCACCGACGGCTACATCCCGCGGGTGGCCGCGCCGCTGGCGCAGATCAAGTTCTCCGACGGGACCGAGGTCGGCCTCGAGCACGGCAGCCGCGCCTGGGTGGTCTCGACCGGGGCCGACGGCGCCCAGCTGCGCTTAGAGGATGGCCGCGCGCACTTCGCGGTGGTCCACCGGCCGCACGCGCACTGGTCGGTCGAGGCGGGGCCCTTCGTCGTGTCGGTCACCGGCACCAAGTTCGACGTCGAGTGGTCGGGCACCAACGATCTCCTGCGGGTCCATCTCAGAAGCGGCGTGGTGACGGTGGGGGGACCCCAGACCCGCGGCGGCGTGACGCTGCTGCCGGGGCAGGTGTTGGAGGCGCGTCCCGACGAGGGGATCCTGCGCGTCGAACCGGCGCCCGCCGAGACGGTCGCGCCGGGCGCGGGCTCGGAGACGAAGGTCTCGGGCGCCCCGGCGGCTTCCCCGCCGGCGGCTTCGGCGCCGTCGGCGCCGTCGGCCGTCGCGTCCCCGACGGACTCGGTCGCTCCGAGGCCGCCGGAAGAATTGCCCGCCGAACGCACACGGCGGGGGATCGGGGCCCGACCCAAAACGCTGGCGTTGGTGACGCCCCCGCTGGGACAGGCCGATCCGGGTGGCGATTGGAAGAAAGACATCGCCCACGGCGACTTCCAACAGATCTTGAAGGACGCGGATGCCCGGGGGATGGAGAGCTGTCTGCTCTCGCTTCCCAGCGATCGGCTGGCCGCGCTGGGCGACGCCGCCCGCTATGCGGGGCGAACCGAGCTGGCGCATCGGGTGCTCCAGGCGCAACGCGCGCGCTTCGCCGGCTCCCCCGCGGCGGCGGATGCGACCTTCTTGCTCGGCCGATTGGCGGAGGATGCCCACGAGCCCGGCAGCGCGGCGCTCCCCTGGTATGAGCTGTATCTCGCGCAGGCGCCGTCGGGCGCCTATGCCGCCGAGGCGCTCGGGCGAAAGATGCTGATCCTGGGCTCGCACGAGCGCGGTCAGGGGGCGCGTGAGGTGGCACGCCGATATCTGGAGGCCTACCCCCGCGGGGCGTACGTGCCTCAAGCGCGACAGATCTTGGAAGACGTACCGTGATCGCGGGGACCGCCCGCCGTCTGGCGAGCGCCGTCCTGTCCGGCCTCGGCGGCGTCGGGGGCGTCGGGGGCGTCGGGGGCGTCGGATTGCTCGGCGCGATCGTCGTGTGTCTCGCCGCCGGCGACGCCGCCGCGCAGGAAGCGCTCACCGAGGTGACGGTCCTGCGGCCGAGCGGAGGCGATCTCGCGCTGGCCGAGATCGCGACCCGCGCCTGGGCCGAGCTCAACGCCGGGGGCGTGCCCGCCCGACTGCTCGATTGTCCGGTCGGCCAGGTTCCCTGCCCGGTGAAGGCGCCGCCCCCGGGCCGCAACGCGATCTCGCTGCGGACGTTTCGACAGGCGGACGGGACGATCACCGAAGCGGCGCTGACGCCGGCCGGCCGCGACCGCCCGACGGTGCGCCGCTCGCTGACCGTCGATGACGATCAGGCCGAGGCCGATCCCAGGGTGATGGCGATTCGCGCGGTCGAGCTGGTGAACGCCATGTTGTTGCAGGTCGACGCGGCGGCCGCCGAGAACGCCTCTTCGGGGCGGTTGGGTATCGACCCCGAATATCCCGGACAACATCTGATGGTCGAAAAGCCGGTCGTGGACCCGGCGATCTGGAACGTCGGCGCCGGCGGATCCTTTCTGAAGGGCACGGGGGGATTGAGCGCGGCGGTTGGGTTCGCCGTCCGTGCCAGCCGGTGGGGGGCGGACGACGGGCGCTTCGGGATCTCGGCCATCCTGACCGAGGCGCCCTCGCTGGCGAGAACACCGGCCCTCGACGGCAGCCTGATGCTCAACCAACAGCTCGCCGACGTCGAGCTGACCTACCGGATACTGCAGCGGCGACGCTTCCGATGGCAGGTCGGTTTCGGCGGCGGCGCGTATCACGTGGACGCTTCTTGGACCGGAACGCCGGCCAAAGGCGGAAAGGTGCTCGGCACCCAAGGTCTGTGGGCGCGGTTGCTTTCCGGCGGGGCGGGCGCCGAGCTCGAGCTCGGTCGGAAAATGTCGCTGTTCGGCGAGGCGCGCGCCGTCTTGGCCTCGCCCAACCCCCAGGTCTACAGCGCGACCAGCCGCCCGCTCAGAACCGCCGCTCCGTCGCTGCTGCTGGCGCTCGGTCTGCAGCGCGCGTTCTGACGGCGTCGGAGCGGGGAGGGCCGGCGAGCCCCCGCGCAACCCGCTGTGCAGCTCGTTGTGCAAGTCGCCTGTGATAGACAGGCGCATGGCGTTTCCCCCCAGCCCAGATCCGTTCCGCGGAAGGGCCGCCGAGCTGCGCACGCTGGCGGCGGCCTGCCGATCGG
>DASRLC010000029.1:0-7598 GCA_035648655.1 Polyangia bacterium | reverse complement strand
GGCGCGGGGCGGCGTTGTATGAACCACCGGTGGCATAGTTCGTCCGACCGTATCCCGCGCTATTCCCATAGTAAGGCTGGCGCGACCAGGCGGTCGCGGGAGCGCGCATCGCCGGCCGAGCGGCGGCCGGCCCATAGGCCGGAGTACGGCCCACGGTTCGTGGCGACGCGCCCGCATTCCAACTCTGGCCATGGGCTTCGGTAGCGACTGGACCTGCGCCGCGGTTCGGTTGGCCGTAAGCGCCTCGGTACGCGCCGGCCCCACCGGTTTGCATCCAGGGCCGCGCGTTCAACGAGACGCCGGGGTGCGGGTAGACCGCCAAGTGCGGCAGAGCGTGGGGCGCCGCGCTCGACAACCGGACGGGCCTGGCCAGGATACCCCGGGTTGGGCCGGCGTTGACGTGGACGGTCCATTGGCCGCGCGTGAGCAGGCGGTCGTTGGCGACCACGGTGGTGCGCGCGAACATCGAGGGCAGGTCGTGTGGATTGACGAAGGACGGGTGCGCGGCGCCGAGGCCGGCGGCCGTCGTGAACCGCCAGGCCGAGCGTCCACCAACACCGGCGTTCAGGCGCGCGCCGCGCGGAGGGAGCGGCGACCAGCCGACATATCCGTTGCCTGAGCGCCAGGAGACCCAGGCCGGTCCCCACATCGTTCCGGGCACCCAGCTCCACCCACGGCCAGTGATCGGGATCCAGCGGCCGTAGTGAAACGGCGCCCAACCCCAGCTCAAATCGGAGATCCAAGTCCAGCCGTATTCCGACATCAGCCAGTGGCCGCAGCTTGCGTAAGGCACGAAATCGGAGCCGACGGTCGAGGCGTAGGGCGACCAGACGTTGCCGTAGGTGGGGTCGTCGGACCAGGAACCATAGGGCGCCAGCGCGGTTTGAAACTGAGTGTAAGCCTGCGGGTCGTAGCCGTCGTCGTAGCTCTGCGCGATCTCGTTGTCGGGGCCGAGGTCGGCGGGCGGGTAAACGAGGTTCTGGTTGGCCGGATCGGCCGGGTTGTTGGGGTCGTACTGCGCTGGCGGGGCCGGGACACCCAACCCAGCCTGGTCGCTGCCGGGCAGGGGCAGCGGCGCCTGTGTTTGGGCTTCGTCGACCTGGTTGTTGGCGAAATCCTCGGGATTCTGGCCGGGCAAAACCCCTTCTGGCGGCGGCGCCGGCGTTTGTTGATACGGCGGTCGATATAGCGGCGGAGCGACCCCGGCCGGCATTGCACCGAGTGGCACGGGCGGCGCGACGGTCTGCGCGCCCACCGGAAGACCGCAGAGGGCCGCCGCAGCGAAGAACGAGACGACTGCCAGAGACTTCATGGTCGCTCACCTTTTCTAGCGCGCTCGTGTCCAGGTGCTACCCGATCCTGGGCAGGTGTGGGCGCCGGCGTGTGCGATTGCACTTTTCGCGCCGGGTCGCCGGGGGGGCGCGCGGCCGAGCTCGGCCAATCGGGACGCTCACTTGGGGCTCGCGAGCGTCGATGGGTGTGCGGAAATGCTGCGGCTGTCTTGGACGTCGACACCTTCGCGCCACGGTGGGGACAGGTGGGATATCGACCGGTCGCGTTGCCCCCGCCGCCGGCCGCACTTGTGGGATGCTCTCGGTCCATGGTCCGGGCTGTACGTCTGACGGCGTTCGCGAGCTGCTCGTTTTTTGCGGCAACCGGCTGTCTGGTCCGCGCCTCTGCACCGCCGGTCGGTCCCGCCGAGGCCGCGCCGCCGGCGGCCGAGGTCCGTCCGGCGTTCACCGCCTCGTTGGACCCCGAACACGATCCCCGGCGGTGGTTTCCGTTCGGGGCCCGGGGCGTGGATTCGCCCGACGGCCTCATCGACCTCTCGTCACTCGGCGATTCGCCGGCGGGCGGGCGCGGGTTCGTACGGGCCCAGGGCGGGCATTTCGTGGACGGCGGCGGCCAGCGGATCCGCTTCTTCGGGGTGAGCTGCACCGCCACCGCCTGCTTTCCCACCCACGAAACGGCGCCGCGCGCGGCGGCGCAGCTGGCGCGGCTGGGCGTCAACGTCGTGCGGCTGCACTTCATGGACAAGGGCGCGGCGGCGATCGGCCTCTTGACGGCTGATCGCCAAGGGATCGATCCCGCCCAGCTCGATCGCCTGGACTTTTTCATCGCCGAGCTGGCCAAGAAGGGGATCTACGTCGACCTCAACTTGCACGTCGCGCGGCGCTACCCGGGACTCGAGGGCGAGGCGGCGCGCCGGTTCGAGATGGGCAAGCTGCTCGACCGGTTTTATCCGCCGTTCATCGAGTCGCAGCAGACCTATGCCCGCGCGCTGCTCACCCACGTGAACCCGTACACCAAGCGCGCCTACGTCGACGAGCCGGCCGTGTTGTGCGTCGAGATGAACAACGAGAACACGGCGCTACCGTTCTGGGCCGGCAACTTGGACGATCTGCCGGAGCCGTACGGGACCGAGCTCGGCCGGCAATGGAACGTCTGGCTCGAGGCGCGCTACCGGACAACGGCGCGATTGGCAGCGGCCTGGCGGGGTGACAACAAAGCGGGACCGCCGAGCGAGGTGCTGGACAACGCCGATCTTGCGGCCGGCACCAAAGGCTGGGTGTTCGAGTCGGCGGGCGTTCCGACGCGCGGCGAAGTGGTGGCGACCGAAACGGGCGGGCGGGCGCTGCGCTTCTCGGCCGACAAACGCGGCGGCGCCAGCTGGCACCTGCAATTCTATCGGGCGCACCTGCCGCTGCGCGAGGGCGAAGGGTATCGATTGAGCTTCCGCGTGCGCGCGCCGGAGGGGATCGCGGGGCCGGCGGGCCCAATTCCACCGGCGCGCAACCTGGAAGTTGCCGCGATGCTCTCGGTCCCCGACTGGCGCAATATCGGGATGTCGCGCACGTTGCCGCTGACATCGGCCTGGCGGCGCGTCGAGCTGGCGTTCCGGCCGCAGGGGACGATCGACGGCGAGGGGCGGTTGAACTTCAGCCTGCGCAACGTGCCGGGCGTGGTCGAGATCGCCGATCTTTCATTGCAGCGGGGCGCGGCGTCGCTGGCGCTCGCCGACGGCCAGACCGTCGAGCGCGGGACCATCCCGCTCGTGCGCAGCGAGAGCGGCACGCCGGCGGGCGAGGACTTTCTGCGCTTCCTGGCCGACACCGATCGCGCGACCGCGCAGGGGTTGGCATATTTCATCCGGCACGACTTGGGACTGAAGTCGATGCTGGTCGACACCCAGGCCAGCTACGGCGGTCTCGAAGGGCTGCGGCGCGAATTGGCGGTGTCCGACTTCATCGACATGCACGCCTATTGGCAGCATCCCGATTTTCCCGCTGGGTGGAGCATCCTGCGGTTTCAGATTCCGAACACGACGCAGGTGGCGGCGGCCGACGGCGGCGCGCTGGCCTCGCTGGCGGATTATCGGGTGGCGGGCAAACCGTTCACCGTCAGCGAGTACAACGTGCCGGCGCCCAACGACTACGCCGGCGAAGCGCTGCCCATGTACGCGGCCATCGCCGGCCTGCAGGATTGGGACGCGATCTACGCCTATACCTATCTCGATTTTTCGCCGCTCTGGAATGCGGACCATCTACTGGGATTTTTCTCGCTGGCCGGTAACCCGGGCGCACTTTCCTTCTTACCGGTGGCGGCATTGGCGTTCCGGCGCGGGTTGGTGGCGCCGGCGCCTGCGGTGGTTCGCCTCGAGCTGCCCCAGCCCGATCGGGCCCTGCCCCCGCGCGTCGACGGGGGGGCGCTGGCGCACCTGTGGTCGACGGCGCCGACCGCCGCGCCGGCGGGACAGCCGCGGGTGGCGACGCAGCGGATGGAGCTGCTGCCGGCCGGCGCGGTCGAGACCAGGAACCCGAGCGCGGGCTGTGAGGATGGAGCATCGGCCGCGAATCGGTCCCGCTCTACCGACAGCTGCTTCGCCACTCCCGAGAGCCAGGTTCGTTGGGAACCGGGGGCGCCGCATCCGACCTTCACGGTGGTGGCGCCGGCCTTGCGGATGGCCGCCGGCGCCATTGCCGGTCGGACCGTCGCGCTCGGCGACGCCAGCCTGACCGTCGGTGAGCTGCCCCGCGGCGACGCCTCCGTGGCGTTGGTCGCGCTGGACGGCCTGCCGCTCGATCGATCGAAGGAGATGCTGCTGGTGTCGGCGGCGCGCGTCGAAAACACGCGCATGGCCTTCAATGCGCAGCGCACCGGTCTGACATCGTGGGGCCGCGGCCCCCCGCTGGCCGAGTACGTGCCGCTCACGGTGACGCTGGCCGGCGCGCCGCTGCGCGCCGAGAGGCTCGACCCGGCCGGCAATTCGGCCGGGGAGATCCCCGTCGCGCAGGACGCCAGCGGACACAGCGTGCTGCGCCTCGATCACCAAGCATCACTCTGGTTCCGGCTGCGCCGATAGCGCGCATCGCTCGTGCCGCGGACCGGCTGCGCGGCACGAGCGAGCACCTGCCGGTCGCTTCCCATGGCAGGTGGCGCTTCTCACGAGCGACGGCGATCGCCGGTCGCTGGTTAGGCGACCGGCGACGCTTCACTCAGCGAACGTTACTTACAGGCTGTGACGTTGAGTGCGGCGCCCGCCGAGAGGATCGCCGAGCAGGCCTGCACCTCGAGAGATTGATCCTGGCCCGACGTATTACACATCGAGGTCGAATAGGCGTCGCAACCGGAGGCGGAGGCGTCCGCCTGCGCGGCGATCGCCGCGCAGCAGGTGGCGGCTTTGTCGCAGCTGGCGCAGCCGGCGGTGCCGCTGGTGCCGCCTGAGCCCGTGGCGCCGGCGCCGCCGCCGCTGGTACCACCGTTGGCGCCGCCAGTTCCACCGCTGCCGCCGCTTCCACCGCCTTCGCAGGCGGGGAGCGCCCCTAGGCAGGCCTGGTAGCTTGAGCAATCCATGGCCAGGCAAGCCTTGGCCGCGCTCTCGATGGCTGCCGCGTTGGTGCATTTGGTTGTCGAGGCGGTCTGTGTCGTGCAGCTGCTCTTGCACGCCGCGGCCTCAGTCGCGCCGATCGACCCTGCGTCGGGCTCGCAGGCGACGGCTTTATCGCAGCCCTGCTGACAGAGCGCGACGACGTCACCGCTCGAGCTGCTGCCGCAGCTCTGGAGCGCGCAGAGCACGAACCCCAGCGCAAAGATTGACCGACCCACGACCGTTACCGTCTTCGAGACCGTCTGACGCGACATGACTATGGCTCCCCTGTTTGATTGAGAGCGGTAGGGTATCACGGATGAGCTGGGAGACGCGCGCCGGGCTGGTCGGGCGCCCGTCGCGTTACTGGCACTTGGGGAACTGCTTACCGGTGTCGTACTGCTGGTCCGCCGATCCGTTGGCGGTAATCTGGAGCGTTCGGCCGGCCTTGTCGGTCAGGGTCAGCGTCTGGCCAGCCACGTTCCCGTTCATTTGCCAGGGGCCGTAATTGAGGTGCTGTCCACCCGAGCCGTTCATCGTCACGTTGGTAATCGCGAGGACGCTGTTCTCGATGAACACCTGGTTGGGGTTCCCGGATTTGATGCGCGCGAAGACGTTGCCCGAGACCGGGCAGGGGACCATCTTCCAGGTGGTGCCGCTGGGGTCGCCGTTGGAGTAACCGAGCGCGTTCAGAGCCGCATAGCTCAAGTCCAGGTGGCCGGTCGGATCGTTTTTGCAAGGCGCGTTGCTGTCCTCGGGGCATTCGTCGATGATCGTCGCGATGATCGACTTGCCACCATTGGTGATTTGCGCGCAGGCGCCGCAATCGTTGACGGTGTCGAAGTTCGAACCGCTGGCGCCGGGGATGGCGGCGAAGTAGGTGCCACTGGCCGGAGAGGTGGTGGCGATCTCCTCGACGGTGTCGGTCATGCCGGACTCGGTGCCGAGATAACCGCAGGCGGTCTGGTAGGTCCCATTGGGTCCGCTCTGGGGGGTGCCCTGGCCGAAGTAGTAGTAGGTGAAGGAGCCGCTGGTGGTGGAGGTTCCGAGGTTGGTGCAACTGGTCGTGCCGCTGCCGGTCGTGCCGGCCGTGCCGGTGGTGCCCGCAGCGCCCGAAGTGCCGGCCCGTCCGGTGGTTCCGGCGGTGCCGGTCGTCCCCGCGCGACCGTTGGTCCCGGCGGTGCCGGTCGTCCCCGCGCGACCGTTGGTGCCCGCGGCGCCGGTGTTCGCCCCGCTGCCGGTCGTGCCGCCGCCTCCCGCGGTGCCCGTCGATCCGGTGGTACCCGCGGCGCCGGTGGTGTTGCCGGCGCCGGTCCCACTGGTGCCCGCATGTCCCGCGGCGCCGGTGGTGTTACCTGCGCCCGTGGTGTTGCCGCTGCCGGCCGTATTACCGGCGCCGGTGGCGTTGCCGGTGCCGGTCGACCCGCTGGTTGCAACCTGCAAGCACTGGTTGAGATCGGCGGCGCAGGCCAACCCGGAGTTACAGGACCCACTGGAGGTACAGGCGCAAAATTCCTCGCCCGCCGATCCCTTGCAGTCGGTGCTCTGGTGACTTCCGCAGGAAGCCAGGGTCAGGGCCAATGTGGCTATGCCAGCCAAGCAGGCGGCGAGCGCGGTCGCGAGACTCTTCCCTTGCATCAAGCTCTCCTTGCGAAGCTAGTGACTCTAGGCACGCGGGCGTGGTGAGTGATCGCGGCGCCGATCCCCTCCAAGCCCCGCCTGACGCGCCGAGGTCGGCCAGCCTAGCATACGTCGCGCGGGCGATACCATCTCGCTGCGCATCGTTGTGGACGGTTCCCAATTCGCCAGATCCGGAAACGCGCCCGTTGCCGACGCGACGTTCGTCTGGCATTGGTTGAGCATGGAAATGGAGCTGCAAGGGCGTCAGGTGGTTGTCACGGGCGGCGTCGGCGGCCTCGGGGGCGCCGTCGTCGACACGATCGTCGCGGCCGGCGCGGTGTGCCATCTTCCGGTGCGAGAACGGGGGGCGCGGCAATCGGAAGGGTGCATTCGATATGTCGAAGGCGTCGACCTGACCGACGAGCGCGCCGTGGCCTCGTTCTTCGCCGGTTGCCCGCCGCTCTGGGCGTCGGTTCATCTGGCGGGGGGATACGGGGCGGCGACGCTTCTGGAGACGGGCCTGGCGGATTTTCGCAAGCAGATCGATCTGAACCTGGTGACGGCCTTCCTGTGCTGCCGCGAGGCGGCCCGCAACATGCGTGATCGCGGGGGCGGTGGCGGGGGACGTCTGGTCAACGTCGGCTCGCGCGCGGCGGCGGTTCCGGCCGGCGGCTCGATCGCCTACACGGTCTCGAAGGCGGCGGTCGCCGCGCTGACGCAGGCGTTGGCGGTCGAGCTCGGCCCGCAGTCGATCGCGGTCAACGCGATCGTGCCGTCGACTATCGATACGCCCGCCAACCGCGCCGCCATGCCCGGCGCCGATCACGATCGCTGGCCCAAGCCTACCGAGCTCGCGCGCGCGGTGGTTTGGTTGATCTCGCCCCAGCAGACCGTCACCTCGGGCGCGCTGTTGCCGGTCTACGGTCGTTCACCGTAACGCACCGCCGCGCCGAAGCTGCCGTTCGATTCTGTTAGGACTCGCGCAACGGTAGACGTTTCAAGCCGACTGGCAAGTTTTTGGCGTCGAACGCCGATGTCTGCTCTTTGATGGAGGATGGCGAGGTCCGATGACGTCAAGCGCATCCGGCGGAAGTACCTGATGCTCGGCGGC
>DASRLC010000028.1:0-5759 GCA_035648655.1 Polyangia bacterium | reverse complement strand
ACCTTCACCACCAGCCTGGGGGCCGGTGGGGTCGGGACTAGGATCGTCGATCCGTCGGCGACCACCGCCGCCGCGCCGCCGCCAGCGGCGACACTCGTCGCCAGCCGCTTCATCCAGGCCATGGCCAGTCTGGACGCCGCCGGCCCCGCCCACGCCGCGCCTCCTTTCGAAGCCTGGCGCCACACCCCCCCGACCCTCATCTCGCCGAGAGCCCAAATCGCCTGAGATGGCCGCGCCGGAAAACGGCGGCGCCCTTGGCGCGCCTCCGGGGGGACCAACATCGTGTGAATTGCCCCTTTCCTTTTCCCGAGCGAACCCCTAGATACGCCTTCCTCTCAAACCAGAGAAGACGACTCGCGCGCGCCGATCCGCTTGACCGGAAGCGCGCGTCTTACGCCCCGAGGCGCGGTCAGCCGCCCTCCGACCCGCGCGAAGGGGCGCCGTGACCGCAATTGGTCGCGGGAATTCCAGCGTCCGGCGGACGGCATGCGGCTTCGTCGCTTGAGACGAGGCCCCCCGTCCGGTCCGAGGGTGGACGCATGGATGTCAACGACGCGCGGAGTCCCTCCGCCCGTCCCCACAGGGAGCCTTGGATGGCGCAATCGTTCACCGGCAAGAAGCGGATCCGGATGTCGTTCGGCCGCATTCCCGAAGCCGTCCAGATGCCGAACCTGATCGAGGTTCAGCGTTCGTCCTACGAGCAGTTCCTCCAGCGCGAAGTCCGTCCGGGCCAGCGGCGGGACGAGGGCATCGAGGCGGTGTTCAAGTCGGTGTTCCCGATCAAGGACTTCAACGAGCGCGCCGTGCTCGAATACGTCTCCTACGAGTTCGAGGAGCCGAAATACGACGTCGAGGAATGCATCCAGCGCGACATGACCTACGCCGCGCCGCTCAAGGTCAAGCTGCGCCTGATCGTCTTCGAAACCGACGAGGAAACCCAGGCCCGCTCGGTCAAGGACATCAAGGAGCAGGATGTCTACATGGGCGACATCCCGCTGATGACCGACAAGGGGACGTTCGTCGTCAACGGCACCGAGCGGGTGATCGTTTCCCAGATGCACCGCTCGCCCGGCGTCTTCTTCGACCACGACAAGGGCAAGACCCATTCCTCGGGCAAGCTGCTGTTCGCGGCCCGGATCATTCCCTATCGCGGCTCCTGGCTCGACTTCGAGTTCGACGCCAAGGACGTCGTCTATTGCCGCATCGACCGGCGCCGCAAGCTGCCGGCGACGACCTTCCTCCATGCCCTGGGCATGGATGGCGAGGAGATCCTGACCACCTTCTATGACGTCGTTCCCTACGTGAAGCGCGACGGCGCCGAGGGCGGCTGGGCGACCCCCTACAAGCCCGAGCGCTGGCGCGGGGTGAAGCCCGAGTTCGCGCTGATCGATGCCGACACCGGCGAGGAGGTTGCCCCGGCCGGAACCAAGATCTCCGCCCGTCACGCCAAGCGCCTGGCCGACAATGGCCTGAAGACCCTGCTGCTATCGCCCGAGGCCCTGATCGGCCGCTATCTGGCCCGCGACGAGGTCAACCCCGAGACCGGCGAGATCTACGCCGAGGCCGGCGACGAACTCGACGCCGAATCCATCGCCGCCCTGGAGGAAAAGGGCTTCACCACCATCGATGTCCTGGACATCGACCACATCACCGTCGGCGCCTACATGCGCAACACCCTGCGGGTGGACAAGAACGCCATCCGCGAGGACGCCCTGTTCGACATCTACCGGGTCATGCGCCCCGGCGAGCCACCCACCGTGGAAGCGGCCGAGGCGATGTTCAAGTCCCTGTTCTTCGACCAGGAGCGCTATGACCTGTCCTCGGTCGGGCGGGTGAAGATGAACATGCGCCTGGAACTCGACTGCCCCGACGACATGCGCGTGATCCGCAAGGAGGACGTGCTCGAGGTGCTCAAGACCCTGGTCGGCCTGCGCGACGGCCGCGGCGAGATCGACGACATCGACAACCTCGGCAACCGCCGGGTGCGCTCGGTGGGCGAGTTGCTGGAAAACCAGTACCGCGTCGGCCTGCTGCGCATGGAACGGGCGATCAAGGAGCGGATGTCGAGCGTCGATATCGACACCGTCATGCCCCACGACCTGATCAACGCCAAGCCGGCGGCGGCCTCGGTGCGCGAGTTCTTCGGCTCCTCGCAGCTCTCGCAGTTCATGGACCAGACCAATCCGCTGTCGGAGATCACTCACAAGCGCCGTCTTTCGGCGCTCGGCCCCGGCGGTCTCACCCGCGAGCGGGCCGGTTTCGAGGTCCGCGACGTGCACCCGACCCACTATGGCCGGATCTGCCCGATCGAGACGCCCGAGGGACCCAACATCGGCCTGATCAATTCTCTGGCCACCCATGCCGTGGTCAACAAATACGGCTTCATCGAGAGCCCGTACCGGCGGGTCAAGGACGGCAAGATCACCGACGAGGTGGTCTACATGTCGGCGATGGAAGAGGCCAAGCACGTCATCGCCCAGGCCAACATCACCCTCAAGAATGGCGAAATCGTCGATGATCTGGTCCCCGGCCGGGTCAACGGCGAGCCGACCTTGCTCGGCAAAGACCAGGTCGATCTGATGGACGTCAGTCCCAAGCAGGTCGTTTCCGTCGCCGCCGCCCTGATCCCGTTCCTGGATAACGACGACGCCAACCGCGCCCTGATGGGCTCGAACATGCAGCGTCAGGCGGTGCCGCTGATCCAGTCCGACGCACCGCTGGTCGGCACCGGCATGGAGGATGTCGTGGCCCGCGATTCCGGGGCCGTGGTCATCGCCCGCCGCCCGGGCGTCGTCGAACAGATCGACGGCACCCGGATCGTCATCCGCGCCACCGAGGAGACCGATCCGACCAAGCCGGGCGTCGATATCTATCGACTGTCGAAGTTCCAGCGGTCCAACCAGAACACCTGCATCAACCAGCGTCCGCTGGTGCGGGTGGGCGACAAGATGGCGGCCGGCGACATCATCGCCGACGGACCCTCCACCGACCTCGGCGAACTGGCCCTCGGCCGCAACGCCCTGGTCGCCTTCATGCCCTGGAACGGCTACAACTTCGAGGACTCGATCCTCATCTCCGAGCGCATCGTGCGCGACGACGTGTTCACCTCGATCCATATCGAGGAGTTCGAGGTCATGGCCCGGGATACCAAGCTCGGACCCGAGGAGATCACCCGCGACATCCCCAACGTCGGCGAGGAAGCCCTGCGCAATCTCGACGAGGCTGGGATCGTGGCCATCGGGGCGGAGGTGCTTCCCAGCGACATCCTGGTCGGCAAGGTCACCCCGAAGGGCGAATCGCCGATGACGCCGGAGGAGAAGCTCCTGCGCGCGATCTTCGGCGAAAAGGCTTCCGATGTGCGCGACACCTCCCTTCGCCTGCCGCCCGGCGTCGCCGGCACGGTGGTCGAGGTCCGCGTGTTCAATCGGCACGGGGTCGAGAAGGACGAGCGGGCCATCGCCATCGAGCGCGAGGAGATCGATCGCCTCGGCAAGGATCGCGACGACGAGTTCGCGATCCTCAACCGCAACATGACCGCCCGCCTGCGCGAGTTGCTGGTCGGCCGCAACGCCGTCTCCGGTCCCAAGGGCCTGGGCCGGGGGGAAATCACCCCCGACAAGATCGACGAGATCGCGCCTGGCCTGTGGTGGCAGATCGCCGTCGATGACGAGAAGGTGATGGGCGAACTGGAGGCCATGCGGCGCCTCTTCGACGAGGCCCGCAAGCGCCTCGACCGGCGCTTCGAGGACAAGGTCGACAAGCTCCAGCGCGGCGACGAACTGCCCCCCGGGGTGATGAAAATGGTCAAGGTCTTCGTCGCCGTGAAGCGCAAGCTCCAGCCCGGCGACAAGATGGCCGGCCGCCACGGCAACAAGGGGGTGATCTCCAAGATTCTGCCGATCGAGGACATGCCGCACCTGGAAGACGGCACGCCGGTCGATGTGGTGCTCAACCCCTTAGGCGTGCCCTCGCGGATGAACGTCGGCCAGATCTTCGAGACCCACCTCGGCTGGGCCTGCGCGGGCCTGGGCAAACAGATCGCCGGCCTGCTCGAGGCCTGGCAGCACGGCGGCCAGAAGAAGGCGCTGATGGACCGCTTGCGGACCATCTACGGCAAGGACCAGATCCTCCCCGACGACGAGGCGGAACTGATCGAGCTGGCCCGCAATCTCTCCAAGGGAGTTCCCATCGCCACCCCGGTGTTCGACGGCGCCCACATCAACGACATCGAGGACATGCTCGAAGCCGCCGGCCTCGACCGCTCTGGCCAGGTGATGCTCTACGACGGCCAGACCGGCGAGGAGTTCAAGCGCGCGGTCACCGTCGGCTACATCTACATGCTCAAGCTGCACCACCTGGTGGACGACAAGATCCACGCCCGCTCGATCGGCCCCTACAGCCTTGTCACCCAGCAGCCGCTGGGCGGCAAGGCCCAGTTCGGCGGTCAGCGCTTCGGGGAAATGGAGGTCTGGGCTCTCGAAGCCTACGGGGCCGCCTACACCCTGCAGGAGATGCTGACGGTGAAGTCCGACGACGTCGCCGGTCGCACCAAGGTCTACGAGTCCATCGTCCGCGGCGACGACGCCTTCGAGGCCGGCATCCCCGAGAGCTTCAACGTCCTGGTCAAGGAAATGCGCTCCCTCGGCCTCAACGTGGAGCTGGAAAACAGTTGAGTTCCGTTGCGGCGGCCTTGCGCCCCCTCCCCCGCAAGAAGGCGGGGGAGGAAAATTCCATCCTCCCCCGCGCCGCTTCGCGGGGGAGGTGGCGCGGCGCTCTTTCTCGCGCCGTGACGGAGGGGGCGCAAGGCCGCCTCCCTGCTGTTTCGCTCTCGCCCTTCCTCACTATTGACGCTTCGGATACACAATGAACCAGGAAGTCCTGAATATCTTCAATCCGGTCGTCGCCGCCCCGACGTTCGACCAGATCCGCATTTCGCTCTCCAGCCCGGAGAAGATCCGGTCGTGGTCGTTCGGCGAGATCAAGAAGCCCGAGACGATCAACTACCGCACCTTCAAGCCCGAGCGCGATGGCCTGTTCTGCGCCCGCATCTTCGGTCCGACCAAGGACTACGAGTGCCTGTGCGGCAAGTACAAGCGGATGAAGTACAAGGGCATCATCTGCGAGAAATGCGGCGTCGAGGTCACCCTGGCGCGGGTGCGCCGCGAGCGCATGGGCCATATCGAGCTGGCTTCACCGGTGGCGCATATCTGGTTCCTGAAGTCGCTGCCCAGCCGCATCGCAATGATGCTCGACATGCCGCTCAAGGACATCGAGCGCGTCCTCTATTTCGAATACTACATCGTCACCGAGCCGGGTCTCACCCCGCTCAAACAACACCAGCTGCTCAGCGAAGACGAGTACATGCGCTTCCAGGAGGAGTTCGGCGACGACAGCTTCACCGCCGAGATCGGGGCCGAGGCCATCCAGGGCCTGCTCAAGGCGATCAACCTGGTCACCGAAGCCGACAAGCTGCGCGCCGACCTGCTCACCACCACCTCCGAGATCAAGCTCAAGAAGACCTCCAAGCGCCTGAAGATTCTTGAGGCGTTCACCGAGAGCGGCAACAAGCCCGAGTGGATGATCATGACGGTGATTCCGGTCATTCCGCCGGAACTTCGTCCGCTGGTGCCGCTCGATGGCGGCCGATTCGCGACCTCCGATCTCAACGATCTCTATCGACGGGTGATCAACCGCAACAACCGCCTCAAGCGCCTGATCGAACTGCGCGCACCGGACATCATCATCCGCAACGAAAAACG
>DASRLC010000027.1:0-2741 GCA_035648655.1 Polyangia bacterium | reverse complement strand
AGCGTCAGGGGGGCGGGGGGCCGGTGGAACAGCCGGCAACGGAACCGGAGGCGCAGGAGGCAGCACCGGCGGGATAGGTGGCATGGCTGGCGCCACGAGCGCGGGGCCGCCCGGGCCCTGCGACATCTACCAAGCCGCCGGCACGCCGTGCGCGGCCGCGCACAGCACGGTTCGCGCCCTCTACGGGGCGTACAGCGGCCCCCTCTATCAGGTAAGTCGCGCGTCGGACAACACCACCAAGGACGTCCCCGTCCTCACCGCCGGAGGCTTCGCCGACTCATCCCTTCAAGACTCGTTCTGTTCCGGCACGACCTGCACCATCCCGATCATCTACGACCAGTCCACGCACGGCAATCACCTCCGCGTCACGTGGTTTGCGAACTGGCTGCCGAAGGGAGGCAAGCCAGCTGCCGCCACCGCCGCCAAGATCACGGTGGGCGGTCATCCCGTCTACGGGATCAAGGTCACGTCTGGGTCCAATATCGCGTATCGAACGGGCGCTCCGCTGTCGGGGACCGCTTCGGTCGCGAGCGGCTCGTCGACCGTCACATTCTCGAGCCCGCAAACGCTCGCCAAGGGCACGCCCCTCATGTTCGTCGCGGAGCTGTCGAGCTGCTCGACCTACAACTGCCCCTACTACTCCGTCGCAGCTGCGACGACCGCATCGACGACCGCAACGCTGACAGCCGCTTATAGTGGTCCATCGAACGCCGCGACCACGGCCTGGAACGAAGGTACTCAGGGGGTCGCGACCGGAGACCAGGCAGAGGCCATCTACGCGGTGCTCGACGGAACGAGCCACAACGCGGGCTGCTGTTTCGACTATGGGAACGCCGAGATAAACGGGGTTGACGACGGCGCAGCCACGATGGAAGCGCTCTACTGGGGAGCCGACACCCAGTTTGGAGAGTCCGGCGGCGGTAGCGGCCCATGGGTCGGGGCAGACCTCGAGAATGGGCTGTCCTTCGGGTACGCGAACGGTTCGGCAATGGTTTCGACCAACACCTCCGTAAACTTCCCGTATGTCACGGCACTGCTGAAGGGCCTCTCGGCGTCGAACTGTCCGACGGGTCTTACTAGCTCAGGCTGCTTCGAGCTCAAGGCCGGCAATGCGCAGACTGGCGCCCTCGCAGTCAAGTTCAACGCCACCACGGGGGGCTACGGGGCGCGTCCGCCCGGATACACTCCGATGAAAAAGACAGGCGGCATCATCCTGGGGACGGGCGGCGACGGGTCCGCCAGCGGTGCCGGCGTATGGTTCGAGGGAGCCATGACGATCGGGGCTCCGCCGGATTCGGCCGACAACGACGTGCAGGCCAACGTCGTGGCTGCTGGGTACGGGCACTGAACTGAACCGCGGACCTCGTCGTCGAGAGGGTCCGTTCGCTTCAGTTCTTCGTCATCACGGGCATCGGCGCTACCGGCCCTTGGGGCCCCGACGTGACGCCGAATCCGGTCATCGGGAAGTTGGTGAACCCGAGCGTGAGCGCGGGCGAACCGGTCTTCACGCTGAAGTCTCCCCCAGTGGGGTTCGTGAACATCGGGTCCGCCACGACCGAGTGAGCATCGAGTCCGGCCGCCTTCCACTGCGTCCAGGTGAAGGGGAAGGTGCTTCTTGCGAGCCACTGACAGACGTGTGGATCCTGGCCGCTATTGTAGAAGAGGTTGTAGTCGAGAGTCTCGAGCTTCGCCCCGATGTCGGTACTGAGATTGTTGATGCTGTAGAGGCTGTAGGCGACGTTGCCCACGACGATGTTGTTCTTGACGACATGGTTGGACTGGCTCCAGGGGCTATGTATATCGATGACGGCCCCGTTGACGAGGACGTTGTTTTCGTAGGTGTTGTACCTGCTCCACTGCACCTTGAGGCCGCCGCCGATGAGAAGGTTGTTCTGCTGGAGGTAGTTTGAAGACTGATCGTCGAGGTCGATGCCGAAGAGGGGCGGCGCGATTTCGAAACGGTTGTTCTGGATCGTCGTGGTGTCCACGGCGTCGAGCTTCGTGGCGGTGGGATCGCTCTGGAAGATGAGGTTGCGGTCGCGTCCCCAGGCGTTGAGGGGGCCGTGGTCGCCGGTCTCGAGCACCGCCGCGTACACCCAGTTCCATTCGATGAGATGTCCGCCCCAGCAACCATCGTTGAAGTTGATGCCGGCCCTCGGCATCGTGTGAATGGTGTTGTGCCGCACGGTGTTCTTGCTCGTCATCGACATTTCAACGCCGGCCACCTGCTTTTCGAATCGGCCGAAATTGTTCATGGTGTTATTCTCGACGAGAATCGAGGCTGGATAGTCGCTCGTCAGCGGGCCCGGCGTGCGGTCCGTGCACGACGGCGCGTTGCCGAACGACTTGGCCGCACAGCGAACCGCGCTCTGAAGACCCACAATTGCGACACAGCTCGCGCCGCCATTCTCGAAGTCATTGTTGACGACGGAGTGATTCCGGTTGTAGCCGCTGATGAAGACACCGTTGCCGCCGATTTGATCGAAGAGGCAGGTGTCGATCGAGATGTTCGAGGCGTTAGTCATGAGCACCGCGCCGGTGCGGGCGATGGCCCAGTCTCCCTGCAGCAGGTCCTCGTAGGGTTTGCTGAAGAGCGTGCGGTATGTGTGAGTGAACGTGAGGCCCTTGAGCGTGGGTTTCGCGCGGCCGGTGTAGCGGCGGCGTGACGGCAGCGGCTCGGAGCGCGAAAAGAGCTTGAAAAAGGCTCGGCGCAAGCGCTTGTGGTTGTTATCGATGCAAAC
>DASRLC010000026.1:0-3958 GCA_035648655.1 Polyangia bacterium | reverse complement strand
CGGGCGTTATGTGGACACCAAGGTTATGTGGCGGAGAGGCGGCGTTGCGAGGGAGGGAAGCCCCAGATGTCCACATAATCCGAGCGCCCCACCGCCGAGGAAGAGCCCGGGTGGGGACAAACGGACGGCCATCCTAACGGCATGGTGAGTTCAAACACGGGCAAGAGGGTGAGCACCCATCCAGCACGCGCAGCTGTGAGCTAGCCGGAGGTCATATCGGCGGCGATGGCTTGCCAGCTCACATTGTCAGAAAGCCAGACGGCACCAAAGACGAGAGCGCACAAGGCGACCATAAGAGCGCAGGCCGCTACGCCGTTACCAATGCGTCCAAGGGCTCTACGTCGCCGGAGGATGCGTTCGAACGGATCTCCCCGGCGACAGCGAGCTCGTTCCGCTCGCTCGTAGTACTGACGCCACTCACTGCTCGAAGCGCGTACCCGCTGTTCCACCTCTCATATCCAATCTCCCCCTGTTTGTCTACTCGGCGGCACCGTCTTCACCCTTGAGACCTAAAAAAGGCGATGCCAGGCCTGCCAATTACGTCGGGTGATCGAGGCCGGTCCGGGCTTTAGAGCCGAGCCCATCGAGGAAAGCGAGTAGGCGGTCGCCCGGCCGGAAGCGGGTCGAACGTCCCGCCAGGGGCTCGAGCTTTCCAAGCGCCTTCTCCTTCATCGTGAGGTCGGCTTCGACGTACCCGTGCGTCGTCGTCGGGCTCGCATGCCCGAGCCACAGCGCGAGCGAGGTCACGTCCACCCCGGCTTGCAGCATGTGCATCGCCGTCGAGTGCCGCATAGTGTGCGCCGAGATCCGGCGACCGACGAGCGACGGGCACCTCGTCGAAGCGATCTTGACGATGGCGCGCAAGCGCTTGTCGACGCCGGAGCGAGTCAGCCGCTTGCCCCAGCGGTTCGGGAAAACGGGGTCTCCGGCGGTCTTTTGCAGCCGTTCGATCCAGCGACGGAGCAGCGTGGCTGTGTTCTTCCACAGCGGGACCTGGCGCAGCTTCCGGCCCTTGCCGAGGATCCGCACCGAAGCGGTGCCAGCGAAGGTCACGTCCTCGAGCGTGAGGCCGACGAGCTCCGATACACGGGCGCCCGTGTTGTAGGCGAGCGACAGCAGCACGTGGTCGCGCTCGCCGCTCCAAGTGGAGCGGTCGCAGACCGCGAGGAGGGCGTCGACCTCCTCGCGCGAAAGGAAGCCAAGCAGTGGCTTGTCGCATCTTTTCGTCGGGACCGCGAGGCTTCGCTGGAGCACTGACAGCGCGGCGATGTCCCGCGACGCGGCGTATCGCAGGAAGGACTTGATGGCGGCCAGACGGGCGTTCCGCGTGCGGACCGAATTGCCGCGCGTCTTCTCGAGTGAGTCCAGGAAGCGGAGGATAAACGGTGCATTCAGATCTTCGAGGATTAGGTCCGTCGGCAGCTTCTTCAGGTCGCTCTCGGCGTACGCGAAGAGGAGTCGAAGCGCGTCCCGGTAGGCCTCGATCGTGCGGGGGGAGACGCCCTTCTGGGCGGTCAGGTACCCCAGAAAGAAATCTCGCACGAGAGCCGGAAAGGCCGGCGAGACTTTCGAGGCCGAGATCATGGCGCCTCTCCCGAGTTGGCGTAGGTCTCAAAACGCGCCGCCGAGACGGCCATCAGCTCGGGGACGGCAGTCAAGTACCAGTAGGTGCTGGTGGCGTGGGCGTGCCCCATGTACGCGGTGAGCGAGATGATCTTGGTGTCGATGTCGTTGCCGGCGCGGCACCACCGCAGCAGGTTCCGGACCGCGAATGTGTGGCGGAGGTCATGCACCCGCGGCAGTGGGTCGCGATACCACCCGAGTTGTCGACGCAGTTGTCGAAAGGTGACAGTGACTCGTTGGTAGTCCAGTGCCCCGCCACGGCGGGACAGAAAGAAGGCTTCGCTCTTCCTGCCGCGCCGCAAAATCGTGTCACGGCGCTCGGCGTAGACCCGTAGGGCGTCGATCGTCGAAGGATGCAGCGGCAGTTCCCGCGTCTTGCCAAGCTTCGCCTTGAGGATGAGCAGACGACCGCCGGCGAGATCGACATGGCCGCGTCGGAGTGCGAGGGCCTCGCCGCAGCGCATGCCTGCAGCGACCAGCAAGCCGAAAAAGGTCCGATATGTGTGGGGTGGGAGTGCGTTCGTCGGCTTGATCATTCGGGTCGCGTCGAGGAGCGCTGCCACCTCGTCGTCGCTGTAGATGTGTGGGGTGCGGCGTGTGTACGCGCGGCCGAGCGCGTCGGCCGCCGGCACTTCGTGCCGCGGGTCGGTCGCTGTCAGGTGCTTCACAAAGAGCCGGATGGCACCAAGCCGCCACGCCCAGTACTCAGGCTTCGCGTTCGTCGCCAGCTTCGCCCATCGGATCGCGATGTCGGCCGTCAGCGGGCCACGGTGCCCGATGTTCTCAAGATGCCGGGCAAAGAGGACGAGCTCGTCGCCCGCCGTTCTGAGCGTGTAGCCGAGCCGTGATCTAAGCGCGAGGTAGTCCCGCACCTGCGCCTCCCAGGGTCCTATCGCGCGCTGCACGGAGCGCCTCACGACACCACCGCCGTCGGCCAGGGCAGAGCGACCTCGGCGAGCCGGGGCCAGTCGACCTTCGTGTAGATGAGCGTCGTGTCGATGTCGCGGTGTCGCATTATATCGGCGACCTGCTTAAAATTGACGCCGGCACGCACGAGACGGCTGGCCGTTGTGTGTCGAAGGACGTGCGCGCCCATCGAGGGCAGTCGCAGGCCGGCGCGCCGAAAGGCTCGTGTGACCGTGGACGTCACGTCCTTCGAGTGGAGAGGCTGACCCACCGGCATGTAATGGCGGACGAAGACGCGGTCCCTCTTCGTCACTGGTCGTCCGCGCCGCAAGTAGGCAGCGACTGCACGCCCTACATGCGCGGGGAGCGGCAGGATGTCCCCACGGCGGACCTTGCTCGTCGTCACGCGCAGAGTTCCAGCATGCCAGTCGATATCGTTGAGCCGTAGCGCCGCGACTTCACCGGCACGCAGTCCGAGCGTGACGAGGCATTCGATGATCGCCTTCGCCCGCAGCCCGATCGCCGTCTTGACGTCGATGGCGCGCCGAAGCTGCCCGAGTTGCTCCTCGGACAGCCCGCGAGGGAGACCAGGGAACCGCGTGCGCCGGACTACCGGAATGGCCGAAACGAGATGCGCGACCGACTCTCCCTCGAGCGCGAGGAAGCGGAAGAGGCTCCGCATCGCATTCGCACGCTGTTTGGCCGCATGCAGGGAGTACTCGGTTCGCTTGACGACACAGTGGCGGACCTCCTCAGCTATCCAGCATGCGAGGTCGACAGGGCCGCTGCCGAAGCGTTCGCCCAGTACTCTCTCTAGCTGCCGGATCGTGGTCTCGCGGCTAGCTTCCCGCAGGCCGCGGTCGTCACGCAGGTGCTCGTCGAAGCGCGCGAGCATCATCTCGACCGGGGTGGCGTTCCGCGTAGCCGACGCAGCCGGTGCTAAGCCATGCCGTTCCTGCAGCACCTCGTAGAAGTGCCGCGCCACGCTGACGAAGTTGCTTCCCTTGGTGCGAGGCCGAGGGCAGGAGCAGCGTCGGACATGATCTCGCGCGAATTGTTGAAGCCCATCGGCGGTCAGCCCGTCCAGGCTGACCAGCCCGCGGTCGATGCACGCTGCAAGATGCGCGGCACCGCACATGTACCCGGACAGGGCACTGGAGCGGTGGCCCCGGTTTCGCAGGTACGTACCCAATGCCTCCAGATCCGCCGACAGCCGGCACTCCCGGACCTTGGCGACAATACGGCCGTAAAAATGATCGAGCATGAGATCCACCCCCTGCTCCTCGCAGGAGTGCCGGTGGACCTCCACGGACCTACCCCGCGCTCGTCGGCAACGGCGAGCTACGCGCCCGCGTTATGCGGAGCACTCCCAGCGAGGCGCCGACGGACGGTAAGCCCGATCGCCACATAATGCTGACGTCCACATAAC
>DASRLC010000025.1:0-8560 GCA_035648655.1 Polyangia bacterium | reverse complement strand
GTGCCCGTCGCTGCTCGCCACCTTGCAGAAGGAGGTGCTCGATCGAGAGCCGGCCGGCGAGCGGCCCGCCCCCGACGGCAGCCTGGTGATCTTGCCGGCGCCCGATCCGCGGCGCGAGCTCGAGACCGTGGCGGCCGAGATCTGGTCGTTGCTGCGCGACAGTCCGACGCTCACCTTCGCCGACGTGGCGGTGATCGTGCCAGCGGCCGCGGCGCCGACCTATCTGCCGCTGGCGCGTGCGGTCTTCGACGAAGCCTCGGCGTTGCCCCACACCGTCGTCGATCTGCCGCGCGCCCCCGAGACGCGGATCCACGGCGCCGTGACGCAGCTCCTCGAGCTGCCGACCGGCCCTTTGAGCCGGCCCGATCTGCTGCGCCTGGCGACGCACCCGGCCGTCGCGCGCCGCTTCCCGGAGATCGATCCCGATCAATGGGTGGCGCTCTGCGAAGCGCTGGAGATCGTGCGCGGCGCCGATCGCGACGACCACGCCGACAGCTACCTCGATCGCGACGGTCTGAGCTGGGACCAAGGTCTGCGGCGGCTGGCGCTGGGCGCCTTCTTGTCGGGTCGGCGGAGCGGCGAGGAGCGGCCGTTCGCGATGCCGGGTGGGGCGCCGGGCGCGCCGATCAATCCGGTCAATCCGGTCTTGTCCGCCGAGCTACCAGCGGCGCTGGAACCCGCGGCGCGCGCGCTCGGAATCCTGGCCCGCGGGCTCATCGCCTACGCGGGGGCGGCGGGCGCCCGTCGGGCGACCTTCGCCACCTTCGCGGCGCTGCTGCGCCGAACCATCACCGCCACGATCCTCCCGGCCGCGGCCGACGAGGAGGCGGCGCTGGGCGACGCCTTGGCCGCCATCGAGCGGGTGGCCGCGCTGGTGCCACCGGGGCTGCAGATGAGCTTTCGGACGGCGGCCGAACTCGTCAAGTCGCGCCTGGACGGCGGACCCGGCCACCACCGATCGCCCGAAGGGGTGACGGTCGCTTCTTTCGTGCCGATGCGTGCGTTGCCGTTCCGGATCATCTTCGTGGTCGGGCTGGGTGAGCGGGTCTTCCCGGCGCCCGACGGGCTGGCCGCGATCGATCTGCGGGCCGGCCAGCGGCTGCCCGGCGACGTGACGCCGCGCGAGCAGGACGAGTACATGTTCCTCGAGACGCTGCTCTCGGCGCGCGATCGGATCTACTTCTCCTATGTCGCGCGTGATGCGGTGACCGGCGAGCGGACCAATCCCTGCTCGACGATCGCGGCGCTGCTCGACACCGTAACGCCCGGCGCGCTGTCGGACGCGACCCCAGGAGCGCCGGCGCCCAGCTTGATTCGATCGGTCTCGGCGCTGGCCCGTCACCGGGACGACGCCGCCTGCGCGGTCATCCCGGCCGCCGCGCGCGAGCGACAGGCGGCGGCGCTCGGCCAATCCGCGCGGCGCGCGGCGGGGGGTACCGTGCAGCTACCGGGCCTGGCGGCTCTCCGGCGGGTGCTCGAACCAGCGGCCTGGCAGGTGGCGGCCGCGCGCCTCGACTGGGTGGGGCCACCGGCCGAAGCGCCGGCGACGGTTCGGCGGACACCGACCCTGACCGATCTGCGCCGCTTCCTCGAGTGTCCCCTGCAGGCGTCGGCGCGCATCTTGTTGCCGCTGCGTGACGACGACGAGGCGGCCGACGAGGCCGAGGCGGCGCTGCGCGAGCACGAACGGCTCGACGAAGCCCGCCTGCACACGGTTCCCCTCCTGCGCGAGGTATTGGTCGAAGCGCTGGCCGGGAACGGATCGATCCGGGCGGCGGCGCGGGCGAGCGACGCCCTGCTGACCGAAGGCTACGATCGCGCGGCCGCGATCGGCCGCCTCGACGGGAGACTTCCGGCCGGCCTGTTCGGTCGAGCGCTGCGGGCACGGCACCTGCGCCTGCTGGCCTGCTGGCGAGACGGGCTCTTCGCGACCTTGGGCGGCGACTTCGCGACGCCCTCCGCACTCTGGCTGGGCGCCGCGCCCGAGCACCGCCCCGATCTGACGCCGCTTCCCGCCATCGATCTTTCGCTCCCAGGCGGCGCGACGTTGGCGCTCGCTGGCCGCACCGAGCTATGCGCCGAAACCGCCGACGGCGGGCGGGCGGTGATCGCGCTCATCGCCTCGACCGGCTTCGACCTGGAACGCGATTTCCTGCGGCCGTTCTTCACCCACTTGGCCCTGGCGGCCCGCGACCAGGGGGATGACAGCCGGGGATCGCGCGCGATCTTGATTCGCCCCGAGAAGGACGGAACTCCACGCGTCGACGAACGGGTCTTCCCGCCCATCTCGGCCGCCGATGCGCGCGCGCACCTGGGCGACCTGGCCGGCGAGCTGCTCGGGCGGGTCCACGACTATTTTCTCCCCTGCGAGGCGGTCTTCAGCTGGAAGAAACGTCGAGACAAAGGCGAGTCGACGCGGGTGCGCGACGCGGTCCTGCTGCTGCGCGACGACAACTGGACCCACTTCCTGTCCGAGCGCGGGCCGATCCCCGACCCGAAGACCTACCCGGTTCCGCCGGAAGCGGCGGCCCAGGAGATGGTCACCCGCCGCTTCGGTCCGTATTTCGCGGCGCTGGGTGGCGCACCCGAAGAGGCCGGCGGGAACGATGCGGCGCCAGCCAATGGCGCTTTCGGCGGCCCCGAGCCCGCCGCCAAGCCGTCGCCCAGGCGGAGGCGGCGATGAGCCGTGGCGCCCCGGTCCACTACCCGTTCCCCGAGGAGCTGGCGCGCATCCCTCGCGACCGATCGGCGGTCATCGCGGCCTCGGCCGGCACCGGCAAGACCTACCTCATCGAGCATCTGGTCGTCGATCGCCTGGTGCGCGGCGAGGCCCGCCTCGACGAGATGCTGGTCGTCACCTTCACCGAGCGGGCCGCCGCCGAGCTGCGGCGCCGGATTCAGTCGCTCATCGACCGGGTCCGGACCGCCGGCGAGACGCCCCGGCCGTCCGGGCCGAGCTGGATCATCGACGCCGCTGCGCGGGCGCGGCTCGCCGAGGCCGCGCGGGGGATCGACGGCGCGTCGATCGCCACCATCCATGCCTTCTGTCAGCGCGTGCTCACCGAGCAAGCCTTCGCGAGCGGACGCTTGTTGGTGCAGCAAAGTGTGGAGAGCCGCGCGGCCTTCGCGGCCGCCTTCGCCGAGGTCCTGCGCCACCGCCTGGCCGTCGATGAAGGCCTGGCGCCTTACCTCGAGGGGTATTTGGGCACCGGCCGCTCGGTCGACGATCTCGAGCAGCTCCTCGATCAGGCGCGGCAGCTCCGGGCCAGCTGGCGCGTCGACTTCGATCCCGAGCGGCTGGCCCGCGCGGGCGCCGCCTTGGCCCGTCTTTCGGCGGCGCAGATCGACGCCGCGGTGGCGCTCGGCGCCCCCAACCGCACCAACGGCAAGGCGGTCGAAGCGCGGCTGCGGCTGCTGCACCGGGCGGCGCTTCAGTTCGAGGGCGACGGGGACACGGCGCGTTTCCTGGCGGCGATCGATTTTCTGGTCAAGGAAAAGGACCTCTTCGTGTTCGTCGCCGGGCGGCTGGGGCCGGCCGCTGCGGCGCTGGCCGCACTGGTAGACGAGCTGGGCGAGGCGGCGGTGCCGCTCGACACGGTGGTGGCGCAGCGCCTGGGGCCGCCGGTCGCCGAACGGCTGAACGGGCGCAAGACGGCGGCCGGTCTCTACGACTTCGACGACATGCTGGAGCTGGTCGACGCCGCGCTGCAGGGCCCGCGCGGCCCCGAGCTCATCGCCTCGCTGCGCCGCCGGTTCAAGCTGGCCATCGTCGACGAGTTTCAGGACACCGATCCGCTGCAGTGGCGGATCTTCCGCACCATTTTTCACGCGGACGGCGAATCCGCCCGGCCGCTCTATCTGGTCGGAGATCCCAAACAGTCGATCTACGGGTTCCGCGGCGCCGACGTGGCAACCTTCACCCAGGCCTGCGCCGAGGTGGCGACGCCTTCGGAGACCCACCACCTGTCGCGGAACTTTCGTTCCACCGCGTCCGTGATCGATGCCTACAACGCGATCCTCGATCAGGAGGTCGCCGAGCCGTACTTCAGCGCCGGCGGCGACTATCGGCCGCCGGTGACCTACGGCGGTGCGCCGGCCGAGGTCGGGTCCGATTCGCGCGCCGCGCTCACGCTCCTGCGCGTGACCGCCGAGGGGGACGTGGCGCGCCTGCCGATGCGCGCCGTGCGCGAGGGGCTGTCACGGGCCATCGCCGACGAGATCGCGGGCCTGCTGAGCGGGCCGAGGGCGCCGCCGGCCCGCGAGATCTTCGTGCTCACGCGGACCTGGCGCGAGGCGGCCGCCGCCGCGACCGCGCTGCGCAACCGCGGTGTCCCCCACGTGCTCTACAACCAGGAGGGCCTTTATCTGTCGCCCGAGGCGCGGCAGATCCGCGATCTGCTGCGCGCCATCGCCGACCCGCACGATCGCGCCAAGCGCCTGCGGGCTTGGCTGACGCCGTTCTTCGGATTGGCCCTGGGCGATCTGCCGGCCGCCGCCGGCGCGGGCGCCGAGCATCCGCTCTACGCGCGCCTGGCCGACTGGCACGGCGTCGCCGCCACGCAGCCGCTCGACGTGCTCTACGCGCGGATCCTGGACGACAGCGGCGTCATTCTGCGCGAGCTTTTCCTGGGCGAGAGCGCCCGGCGGCTGACCAACATCCGCCACCTCTTCGAGCTGCTGTCGGCCGAGGCCACCCGCGCCGCGCGCCCGCTCGGCGAGGTGGTCCGCCGGCTGTCGGCCCTGGCCGAAGGCCTCATCGTGCCAGCGCCGGAAGAGGGCAACGTGCAACGCCTGGAGAGCGATCGCGACGCCGTCCAGGTCATGACCATGCACAAGGCCAAGGGGCTGGAGGCCGACTTCGTCTTTCTCTACGGCGGTTACAGCCCCTCGCCGAGCCGTGGCGTCCGCAGCTACACCGATCAAGGCAAGCGCTGGGCCTTGGCGGGCCCGCCACGACACAAGGCGGTCAAAGACCTGATCAAGCGGGAGCGCGACGGCGAGGACCAGCGCCTTTACTACGTGGCGCTGACGCGCGCCCGGCGCCGCCTCTACCTGTCGTACTCGGGAAACGTCGAGAGCGACGAGGCGCTCGACGCCAGTCTCCGCGAAGATCTCTGGAAGCTGAACGGCGGCTACAACCACGTCAACCGGCGGCTGCGCGCGCTGGCCGGCGACGCGCAGACCCACCACCACTTCGAGACCCGCGATGTCCCGGTTGCCGCACGCGGGGGCGACGGCGAGCCGACGCCGGACACCGCGGGTCTATCGGCCTGGCGCCCCGACGGTGCGGCCGCGCCGGTGACCGATCCCGAGCTCGCCAGGCTGCGACGACGACGTGCCGGTCCCCAGATGACCTCGTACAGCCGCATCAAGCACGCCGGGGGTGGTTACCGGCCACCCTCGGAAATTCCAGACGAGGCGATCGAAGCGCAGCCGGCAACTGAAGCGCCGCCGGCAACCGAAGCGCCGTCGGCAACCGAGGCGGCGGCGGCGATCAACGACCAGCTGCCGGGCGGCGCGCGCGCCGGGATCTTCTTGCACGATCTGCTGGAGAAGGCCCCGCTCGAAAGCCTGCGCGCGGCGCCTGATCTCGCGAGCTGGACGGCGCAGCCCGAGATCCAGGCGATGCTCCAGAGCGGGCTGCGCCGGCACGGCCGCGATCCGCGCCAAGCCGGCGCGGCGGCACGGTTGGTCTACGCGGCGCTGAACGGTCCGCTGCCGATCGTGGGCGGTACGCTACCGGGGCTCGCGCATGCCACGCGCGTGGCCCGCGAAATGGAGTTTCTCTTCCCCTTTCCCGCCGCCGCGGGCGGCGCCGATCGCGGGTTTGTCAAAGGCTTCGTCGACGTGATCTTCGAGCACGGCGGACGGGCCTACTTCGGCGACTGGAAGACCGATCGCCTGCCGGCCTGGGACGCGGCCACCGTCGATGCGCACGTGGCGCGCAACTACGCCCTGCAGGAGCAGCTCTACGCGCTCGCGCTCTTGCAGATGCTGGGCGTCACCGACGAAGCCACCTATGAGGCGCGCTTCGGCGGAACGCTCTACCTTTTCGTGCGCGGCATGCCGGCCGCGGTACGTAGCCGCCGGCCGAGCTATGCGGAGATCAGCGTCTGGCGGGACCAGATCGCCGAGAAGCTCGCGGCCGATGTCGAGGGGGAGAGCCCGTGAACGCGCGCGACCGCCGCTGGCCGCCCGAGTGGGCGCGGGACCTGACCGCGGACGACGTCGACGGGGCGTCGGTCTATTTGGCGATCGAAGCCGGCGGCTGGCCGGTCGACCTTCCGCCGCGCCGGCGTCGGGCGTTCGCGTTGCTGGTGTTGGCCTCGATCGAGGCCCGCGGCGAGGGGGCGACGCGCCTCGGGTTGAGACCGGCGGCCGATCTGGAGGCCCGTTTGCGGCGGCTGGCCGCGGCGGCGGATGACAGCGCGGCCGCCTCGGCGCTCGCCGCGGATCTGGTGAACGACCTGGCGTTGGCCCCGCTGATCGGACGCCCGGGCGACTACCGACCGTTCATCCTCGACGGTGACCACCTCTATCAGGAGCGCGATCTGCGGATCGAGCTGCGGCTCGCCGGTGCGCTGGCGGCCCGCCTGGCCGCGCCGCCCTTCGAGGAGGTGGGCTGGACGGAGGCGCGCGCGGCGGCCGCGCCGCCCGCACGGACATTGACACCCAGCCAATCCGCCGCGCTGGAGGCCGCCCTGGGACGCCGGCTGACGGTGGTGACGGGCGGCCCGGGCAGCGGCAAGACCGCGCTCATCGGCGGGATCGCGGAGGCGTGGATGGCGCTCGGCATCCCGGCCGAGGCGATCGCCATTGCCGCGCCGACCGGCAAGGCCGCCAACCGGATCGCCGAGGTGCTGGCCGCGCGCGGATCGCCGCTGGCGCCCCCCAGTACCCTGCATCGGCTGCTGGGCTCCTCGGCCGGGCATCTCGATTTGCGGGGCGGCGAATTCCGGTACCACGAGAACCGCCCGCTGCCCCACGCCGCGGTGATCGTCGACGAGGCGTCGATGGTCGGGCTGCCGCTGCTCGAGCAGCTCACCCGCGCGCTGCATCCGGAGGCGCGCTTGGTGCTGCTGGGCGACGCCGATCAGCTCCCGGCGATCCAGGCCGGCAGCGTGTTTCGCGATCTGGGCGCCTACGCCATTCGGCTGACCGAGAGCCACCGCATGGATCCCACCGACGCCGCCGGCGCCCGCGTGCTGGAAGCGGCGCGCGGCGTGGCCCGCGGCGAGCTGGCGGACACCGTCGCGCCGGCGTCCAGGACCATCAACGGCCTGACGTTCTCGGGATTCGAGACGCTGGACGCCGGGCCGGACGCTTCGCCGGCCGCTGCGCGCCGCCTCCTCGCGGCCTTCGTCGACCACTGGTACGCGACCCACCTGCGTCCCCCGAGCCATCGCGATCGGCGGCTGCCGGAGCGGGTCCCCGTGCGCGACGGGGCCCTCGAGCCCGCCGCCGCGATCGCGGTGGCCGCGGCGCTCGAGCGGCAGCGCGCGATACGTCTGCTGACCGTCACCCGCGTCGGACCCGCCGGCTCCGATCGCATCAACGCCGCCCTCGGCCAGCGCGCCCTGCGGGACGCTGGGGTGCCGGCCGGCGGTGACGCGCTCGCCACCGGAACGCCGGTCATGATGACCGAGAACGACTACGACCGGGGCCTCATGAACGGCGATCAGGGGATCGTGGTGTGGATCGCCCGCGACGGCACCTCGCCCGCGGCGGTGGCCGTCTTCGCTCGGGGCGACGCGCTGGTGCCGTTCCCGCTGGCGACCTTGCGCGGCGCGCTGACCGTGGCCTATGCCATGACGGTGCACAAGGCCCAGGGGAGCGAGCTCGATCGGGCGGCGTTGATCCTGCCGGAGATCGATCTGCCCTTGCTCTCCCGCGAGCTGATCTACACCGCGGTCACGCGGGCCCGGCGCTCGATCGTGGTGGTGGGCTCGCGCGCGCTCCTGGCGCAGGCCATCGCGCGGCCGCTGCCCCGCTCGTCGGGGCTGGCCGAGCGGCTGGCTGCGCTCGGCGCGCGATCGGAGACGCCGCCTCAGCCGAGACCGTAGTCGGCGATCTTCTTGGCCACCGTCGGGTACGACACGCCGAGCAGCCGCGCCACCGCCGTCCGATTGCCGCCCGCGAAGACCAGCAGGCGGGCGATGTAGGCGCGCTCGAGCCCTTCCAGATCGGGCGGACGCCCCCCCGGATCGAGATCCATCGCGAAGAACGATGGCGCCGAGACCGACGCTTGGGTCCCCGCCCGGCTCGGTCCCGACAGGACGATGCTGTCGGGTTCGATCACGTCCTTGGTCGACAAGATCACCGCCCGCTCGATCACGTTGCGTAGCTCGCGCACGTTGCCGGGGTAGTCGTAGGCCAGGAGCAGGCGCTCGGTCTCCGGCGCGAACCGCGCAGCCGGTTTGCGCATGCGCGTCGCGAAGCGGGCCAGGAAGTGCGTCGCCAGCGGCAGGATGTCTTCCGGGCGCTCGTGCAGCGGCGGAACCCGGATGTGGAAGACGTCGAGCCGGTGGTAGAGGTCGAGCCGGAAGGCGCCCCGCTCGAC
>DASRLC010000024.1:0-8228 GCA_035648655.1 Polyangia bacterium | reverse complement strand
GAATTCGTCGGAGACCGAGCTTGAAAACGTGACATCCCGCGGTTCACGGCCCTCCAATAAGGGCGCGCGCCAAACGTTTGCGTACAGGATCGGCGCAGATAAATTGAGCCGGCCGGAGTACGAAGGGAGGCACTCGGGCGCGCAGATCCCTGGTGTCATGAAAGGGCCGCGCGTGAGGTTTTTGGTACACGCCGGCGTACAGGCTCCACGCAGAACCTCTCGACCCGCGGCGTCTGGGATGAAGGAAAGGCGACCGCGCTATCCCTGGACGACTAGCGACTCGAACCGGCTTCCAGGCCGGCCGGGGCGCTGCTGCGGGCGAACGCCAGCAGGCGCGCCGCCAACCGCGCCGGATCGTCGAAGTGCGGCGAATGGCCAAATCCCGCCGGCTCCTCGATGACGGCGTGCTCGGGCAGGTGGCGCCGGAAATAGCTGAGCGAGCTGGCCGGGAGCAGACGCTCCGATTGTCCCCACAGCAGCAGGATCGGCATCGATAGCTGGCGCAGGCCGTCGGGAGTCGGCAGATCGTCGGGCGTCGCCGCGCCCATCACGTCGCGCACGGCCGCCCGCTGCATGACGTTGCGCAGTCCAGGCGCCAGGACCGACAGGTACCAGGGGGCGCGGTGGTAGAGGCGCTCGAGGAGCCGCCGGGCGCCGTCGGCCGAATCGATGGCGAAGATGCTGCGCAAATCGTCCCACTCGCTGGGGGTCATTTGGGCGCCGGCGGGCGAGATCAGAGCCAGCGCCGCCAGTCGCGCCGGGTGCTCCAGCGCGTATCGGAGGGCCAGCGCACCGCCGAGCGAGGTCCCCACCAGGACCATCGGCTCCGGGACCAGCGCCGCGAGCACTTCACACAGGGCCGAATAGAGACGCGCCGGCGTCAGGGTCGCAGTCGGCGCGTGGCTGAAGCCGTGTCCGGGCAGATCGGGCGCCATCACGCGGCCGGCGTGGGGGAGCAGGCGGGTCAGCAGAGGTCCAAACGCCGTCGCGGCCGAGCCGAGGCCGTGTAGCAACACGATGGTCGGCAGCTCACGCGGTCCGCGGGCGTCGTAGACGTGCAACAGGCCGGCCGTGGTCGGCACGGCGCGGCTGCGGAACCCACGAAGGTTCAGCACCCAGCGGCCGGCGCGCTCCGCCGTGGACAAAAGATCGAGCTTACGGCCCATGGTTGATGTGACCGCTCAGCCTCGCCGGCTCGCCCCAGCCGGGACGTCGTCGGCGCGACCGCGCCCCAGCTCGTCGATGGCGTCTTCGAAGGCCGTCACCAGATCCTCCGGGCGCTCGATCACCGCGCGGTCCGCCAAGACGCCGAGCCGCAGCGCGCCCGCGTAGCCAAAGCAGGTCAAGCTGAGCCCGACGCTGGCGGGTGCCGGCGCGAAGATGACGATCGATTTCAGGAGCTGCCCCGCCACGTATAGCGGCATGGTCGGTCCGGCCAAGCTGCTCACGACCAAGCTGGCCCGGCGCGACCACCGGCGCACGGCCCACCGCTCGATGGCGGGCGCGACGCTGCCGGCCAGGCGGACCAGGGCGGCCGCCACCTGCGACTGCCCGCCCGTGCGCACGCTCGACATGTCGCGCGCGATCGCCTCCAGTCGCGCCTGCGGATCGGCCAGCTCCAACGGGAGTCGGACGAAAACCGAAGCGTAGTGGTTGCCGAGCCCGCCGCCGGTGATCTCCGGCATGGCGACCGGCAACAGGGCGCGCACCGACTGCGGCACCTGGCCGTGCTCCCGCTCATAGCGATCGAGCGCACCCGCGACTGCGGCCAGCAACACGTCCGCCACGTGGTGGTTGCCCGCCTCGGCCAGCCGTTTGACCGACGCCAGCGAGATCGGCGCCGACCAAGCGGCGTGCTTGTACCCGCTCAGCGGACGGCGCAGCAGCCCCTCCGGATCACCGGAGAGCCCGACCAAGCGGAACAACCCAGCCAGCCGCGCGAAGAAAGACCCCCGGCGCACCGACTCGGGCGCTTGCTCCAGCGGCGTTGCCGGCATCGGCACGGGAAGAGTCTCATCGGCCAGCTGTTGCAGGAGCGCCACCAGCGCCCGACCATCGGCGATGGCGTGGTGAACGCGCGCCAGCAGCGCCGAGCCGCCCGTCGCGAGCTGCACCAGCTCGAAGCGCCACGGAGAACGGTTGCTCGGCAGCGGATGGTTCAGCCGCTCTTCGCAGAGCTCGGCCAGAGCCCCCAGGTCCGGTCGCTCCGGCGGCTCGAGCTGGCGAACGTGCTCGTCCAGATCGAACTCGACGTCCTGCCGCCAGACCGGCCCGCCGAACGGATGCGACGCCTCGACCACGTGCTGGCGAAAACGGCGGTGCGGGATCAGCCGGTCGCGCACCAGATCGCGGAGCGCCCCGAGATGCAGCGGCCGCTCGAAGTGCAGCAACGCACCGATGACCATGGAATTCTCGGGCGTTCCCATGTGCCATCGCGCGCCGTCGGCCCGCGACAGACGTTCGGGTTTCGCCTCTCTCGCCGCGGCCTTCACCGAGCTTGCGACCACGTCATCAAGACCGGTCGAACCTGGGTCCGAAGCGCGCGACCGCAAGGGCCGTGGGCCCGTCGCTACCGAACCTATTCGGGTGCGGACGCTTTGGGCGACGTTTTTGCTTTCGGGCGGGGCTTGGCCAGAAACGCCGGGTGGAGCTGCTGGAAGATCCGCTCCTTGGCCAGGTAGGGGACCTTCTTCATATCGACGTCGGCTACCGAGGCCAGCGTATGGTCGAGCAACGTGATTCGCCCGTGCACCGCCCCGTCGCAGGGCGGAACCCCGACCACCGGCGGCTCACGCTCGCACAGCGCGAGCGCGGCCTGCGCCGCGGCGTAGGCCGGCGCCGCCTCGAAGCGGTCGGCGTAGGCGATGGCCCGGACATGCTGCAGCCGGTAATCATCGGGGTGAAACTGCAGGGTCGCGGTGACGGTGGCCAGCGCCCAATCGGGGCGGTGCCCGTCCAGGAAGATGTTGGCCAGCTCAATCGCGGAGGCGACGTCGTCCGGATGGCCGATCAAGATCGACTGCAGCTCCGCCACCCGCTCGCGGAGCTCGGGATCGACGGCCAGCGCCGGCTTGACCGAAGCGTCGGGCCGCGGCATCAGAATAATCGTCGCCAGCAAAATGATGACGATCAGGTCCAGGATACGCGTGAGGCCCATGGGCGACTCTCATTATGTAGCGTGGGCCCCTCCCGAAAGCGAGATCTCCCCGCCCGGCGATCCGGCACCCGCCGACGCCGGCCGACACCCGACCCGACATCGAGGATCGGGGACTAAAACCACGATCGGGGCAGAACGCCACATCGCCTCCGACTGAAACTTCGATGAAACATGGGCGTCACCACATGGCACCACAAGTGCTACTGTCCTTCTCGAATTCTTGGGGCCGGGGCGGTTTGCACCAGCGGTCGACGTCGTCTTCATAAGACGTCCATGAGTTGTTTGGATTTGCCGAAGTGACCCAGCAAGCGACGCCCGCCGAACGTCACACGTTGTCGAACTCAGAGGACTGAAGGAGGAGCCTGATGATCGTTCTCAAGATGTTGGCCGATGCATTCCACGAAGGTGGATGGGGAATGTGGCCGATCCTGTTCCTGCTCATGATCACCGTTTCGATCGTGATCGAGCGCGCCGTGTTCCTGCGCCGCTCGGTCATCGACAAGGAGAAGCTGGTGGCTCTTCTCCGTTCGCAGATCTCCGCCGGCAACATCCAGGGCGCGATCAAGGTTTGCTCGGGTAACTCGACGCCGCTGACCCGCATCGTGCAGTCGGGCCTGATGCGCGCCAACCGCAGCGACGAGGAGATCAACTCGGCGATGGAGGAGGCTGGTCTCCGCGAGCTGCCGCAGCTCGAGAAGCGGACCGGCTACCTGGCCATGCTCGGCAACCTGGCGACCCTGGCCGGCTTGCTCGGGACCATCACCGGTCTCATCAAGGCCTTCGCCGGCGTCGCCGGCGTGGATCCGTCGCAGAAGGCGACGCTGCTGTCGAAGGGCATCTCGGAGGCGATGAACTGCACCGCCTTCGGCCTCACGACCGGCATCATCGGCCTGGCCTCGTTCGCCTGGCTGAACGGCAAGACCCAGAACGCCCTCGACGACATCGCCGAGGTCAAGAAGAACGTTTCGAACCTGCTCTTCCAGGCCAAGGCCGCCCTCCACGGGTAACCCAGCCTCTCGACCCTTTTAAACGACCTCTACGACCACCGACAAGGAGAACGATCAAATGTTTCTGATGGAACACTTTCAGGAAGGCGGCTGGGGCATGTGGCCGATCCTCTTGCTGCTCGGCATCACGGTCTACATCTCGATCGATCGCTTCATGTACGTCTCGAAATCGAAGGTCGACATCGAGAAGCTCATGTCGCTTTTGAAGTCGCAGATCGTCTCGGGAAACATCCAGGGCGCCATCAACACCTGTCAGGCCAGCTCGGCCCCGGTGACCAAGATCATCGCGGCCGGCCTGCGCCGCGCCGGTGGCTCGGAGCACGAGGTCCAGCAGGGCATGGACGAAGAGGCCCTCCGTGAGCTCCCCAAGATCGAGAAGCGGACCGGCTACCTCGCGATGCTCGGCAACCTGGCGACGCTGGCCGGCTTGCTCGGGACCATCACCGGTCTCATCAAGGCCTTCGCCGGCGTCGCCGGTGTCGACCCCTCGATGAAGGCGACCATGCTCTCCAAAGGTATCTCCGAGGCCATGAACTGCACCGCGTTCGGCCTCGGCACCGGTATCTTGGGTCTCGCGACCTACGCCATCCTCAACGGCCAGACCCAGGCGGTCCTCGACGGCATCAACCAGGGCACGGTCGAGACGCTGAACCTGGTGGTTGCTGGCCGCGGCGAGCAGCAGCAGCAGTACTAACCGACACGCTCGGGAGCAAACCACATGAGCGTATCAGTCGATACTGGCGGCAAGGGCGGCAAGAAGCCGCTCAACGCCGACCTGAACCTGGTTCCGTATATCGACCTTCTGACCTGCATGGTGGCGTTTCTTCTCATCACGGCGGTCTGGTCCCAGCTGGCGCGCCTCGAGGCGCACCAGAAGGGACAGGGACAGGCCGGCGAGGACACGCCGCCCGAGAAGGTCTTCAAGCTGGTGGTTCTGGTGAACGACAGCGGGTTCAACTTGGTCGCGGACCAGGACCAGCAGCCGATCCCCAAGAACGGCGCCGGCATGTACGACTACGAGAAGCTGGGCAACGAGCTCAAGAAGATCAAGGACACCCATGCGGACAAGACCGACATCCAGGTCGCGTCCGATGACTCCATCAAGTTCGAGGTGCTGGTCCGGACCATGGACACGGCGCTCTCGTCTCGTTTCCCCGATATCTCACTCATCGATTCCGGCGGGGCCGGGATCTAACGGAGCGCGAGCACCATGCCTATTCACGCACCCCACGCGCACCTCTACGACTCGGTTAACCTCGAGGTGGCGAAAGCCAAGCTCGGGCACGCCGGCCGCAAGAGTCTGTACGCGCCGCTCAACCTGGTGGCGTATATCGACATGATGACGATGCTCGTCATCTTCCTGCTGATGTCCTTCTCGGCGACGGGCGAGATCCTGTTCGTTCAGAAGAACATCGTCCTTCCCGACGCACAGAACTGGACCGAGCTCGAACGCGCGCCGGTCATCGGCGTCAGCAAGGATGTCGTGACGCTGGACGGTTCGCAGGTCGCGACCGCCGACGACCTGATGAAGGACTCGTCGACGGGCGACTTCAAGATCGCCGAGCTGCACGACAAGCTGGTGACCCTGAAGAACAATTACAAGCTCCTCCACCCGAGCGAGGACTTCAATGGGATCGCCATCATCCAGTCGGACAAGAACGTCGAGTTCAAGATGCTCAAAAAGATCATGTACACGTGCGCCGTGGCCGGCTATCAGAACGTGAACTTCGCGGTAACCCCCAAGGCCAAGGGTGGCGGTGCTGGACCCGCCATGTAAGACGTAGTTAGACGTCGGCCTTTTCGCCGCCTCATCGAACCGTAGCGGTCGGCCTCCCTCACGGGAAGCCGGCCGTTTCGTCATTGGGGGCCAGCGTCTGCGCTCGCTCCGTTGGCGAAGCTGGGTTACGCTGCCAGCCTCGCCCGCCCCCTTCAGGAGACGCCCATGCGCACCCAGCTCACCGCAGCCTGTTCAGCAACGTTGGCGACTTTGGCTCTGGCAGGTCTCGCCTGTCAGGGGGATCCGAACGATCCGATGACCTGGGCCAAGCAGCTCAAGGATCTGCGCGTCCAGAAAGAGGCGCTCGACCACCTGGCCGACATGGACGTCGAGAAGGCGCGCCCGGCGGTCCCGGCGCTCATCGACCTCTACAACGACGGCAAGCGGCCCGAGTTCCTGGAGGCGCTGGTCCGCTATCAAGATCCGCGCACCAAGCAGATCATGATCGACGCGCTCGACTACACCGACGACGACTTCGACCGCGCCACCATCGCCGCGGGCGTGCTCGGCGAGATGAAGGCGCCCGAGGCGGTCGAGCCGCTCATCAAGGCCGTCGACAAGCCGCTGCCGATCAAGTCGCGCGCCAATAGCGCCCGCATCGCCGCCATCCGCGCGCTCGTCAAGATCGGCGACAAGCGCGCCGTGCCGGTCCTCATGAAGATCCTGACCACCTCCGCCGACGAGCAGGACTTCCTACTCAACCAGCGCGCGGCGTTGGGGTTGGCCGAATTCCGCGATCCCCAGGCCATCCCGGCGCTCATCAAGGGGCTCTTCATGACCGGCCGCGGAACCGACATCTTCCAGGAATGCCGTCTGGCACTGGTCCGCATCGGTGCCCCAGCGGTCGATCCGCTCATCGCGTTGTTGGAGGGGAAGAACCCCGAGGTCGAAGAGATGGCGGCGCGCCTCAAGTTCGACGAGTTCACGCCAGGCGTGGTCCCTAAGAAGGCCGCCATCATTCTCGGGGATCTGCGGGCCAAGAAGGCCGTCCCGGCGCTGATCGGCCTCTTGCACAAGAAGGCCCGCGGAGACGAGCGGCGGGCCGCCCTCATCGCACTCGGCTACATCGCGACCCCGGCCGCCGTCGACGCCATCTTGGCCGATCTGAAGGATACCAAGGTCGATCCGGCCGAGCGCGCCTCGGCCGCCGACGCGCTCTATCTGTCGGGGGACCGCCGCGCGGTGCCGGTGCTGATGGACGTGGCCAAGAACGGCTACGTGAAGAGCGACGGCGAGCAGGCGTCCGATCTTCGCGCAAGCGCGGCCATCGCGCTCGCGCGCATCGCCGGCAAGGAGACCTACGACGCTTTCAAGGAGTTGGCCGACAAGGAGACCGCCGCGCAGGGGGTCTTCGGCATGGCGCTCGATCGCATGCAAGTCGCCAAAGAGTGCGGCGACGACATTGGCTGCTACGGCAAGACCCTCAACGATCCCTCCTGGACCCGCGCCGAGAAGGCGGCCTTCGCGATCGCCTTCTCCGGCAACGCCAAGCAAGGGCTGCCGCTGTTGCTGGCCGCGATGAAGCCGATCACGACGATGGCGCAGGAGCGCTACCCAGTGCACCAGGCGATCCTCTTCGGCCTGGCGCGACTCGGAACGCGCGACTGCAAGGAGTGCGTCGACAAGCTCGACAAGCAGATCGCCCAGGATGAGAAGGCCGTCCGGATCCCCGGGGCAAGAGACCTGCTCGGCGAGACGCGGGTCACCGAGGCGATTATTCAGAACCAGGGCGCCGGCGACCTCGCCGCGCCCGCCGACACGGCCGCGCCGCCAGAAGCCGCGGCCGCGCCGGCACACGGCAAGGGCGGCAAAGGCGCGAAAGCGGGCAAGGCCAAAAGGAAATCGGGTAAGGGCGGCAAAGGCAAGAAGCGGAAGTAGATCTCCGCTTCGCGCCCCTCCCCGCTTCGAGCGGCCCGCGCCGCTTCGCGCCCCATCTCCGCTTCGCGCGGCCCGCGCCGCGCCCGCCAGTCCCTGCTTCGCGCGGCCCGCGCCGCTTCGCGCCGCCCGCGCCCCTCCCTGCTTCGCGCGGCCCGCGCCGCGCCCGCCAGTCCCTGCGCCCTCTGCCGCTTGAAACTTTTTTCCGGCGGCGAGGAGCGCCACCCGTCGATCCACCGCTGCGCTCCTCGCCGCCGGAAAAAAGTCCCGCGCGGAGGCGAGCCCGTGCGCGAGAGCTCGCCTGCGATCCGCGCGGCCGCGGGGGATCACCTTCGAGCGGAGAGCCCGGGCGGCGACGCACGTGCAGAAGCGCGCAGGCCCGCCGCAGCCCGAGCCCGCCGCGCCCCCGCGT
>DASRLC010000023.1:0-6191 GCA_035648655.1 Polyangia bacterium | reverse complement strand
GCCCGCCCACGCCTTGCCGCCAACTCCGTCCGCGCCGCCGCCGCCGGCGCAGGCGCTGCCACCGTTGCCACCGACTCCGCCCGCGCCACCGACTCCGCCCGCGCCGTCGCCCCCGGCCGACGATCGGTCGGCGCTGCGCGTGGAGGTGATCAACCCCTCCGACGGCGGGTTCTTCTACTGGCTGGTCAAGCTCTACGCGTTCGGCCTCTGCTGTGCGCTCGGTCTGGTCGTGCTCGGCGCTATCGGCGCCTACGTCTACTTCGCCGCCACGCTGCCGCCGGTGCCGGACCTGGCGACCTACCACCAGGTCGCGGCCACCACCACCATGATGCGCGGTTGGGACGGCACGCCGCTGGCCGAGCTGGCCACCGAACGGCGCGAGATCCTGCCGTTCGAGGCCTTCCCGCCGCCGTTGGTCCACGCCTTTTTGGCCGCCGAAGATCGCCGGTTCTACGAGCACCACGGCATCGACTACCGCGGCATCGCGCGCGCGGTGGGCGCCAACCTGCGCGCGGGCGAGGTGGCGCAGGGGGGCTCGACCATCACACAGCAGGTGGCCAAGTCGTTTCTCACCTCCGAGCGGACCATCCAGCGCAAGGTGCGCGAGGCGATCTTGGCGCGGCGCCTCGAGGCCCGTTACAGCAAGCGCGACATCCTGACGCTCTACCTGAACCAGGTGTTCCTGGGTCACGGGGCGTATGGCGTGGCGGCGGCCGCGCGCCGTTACTTCGACAAGGCGGTCGGCGATCTCGATCTCGGGGAGATGGCGCTGCTGGCTGGCCTCGTGCGCGCCCCCTCGCGCTTCTCGCCGCTCACCAGCCTCGACGCGGCCCGCGCGCGCCGCGACCAGGTACTGTCCGCGATGGTGGCGGCCGGATACCTGACCGACGTCGAGGCCAACCGCTGGCGCGCGCGTCCGGTGATCGTCCGCCAGCGCCCCGACTTCTTCCACACCGTGTCCCCCTACTTCGCCGAACAGGTGCGCCGCGACATCGCGCGCCGCTACGGCGAAAAAAAACTCTACGAGGGCGGCCTGGAGATCGAAACCGCCGTCGTCCCCTGGATCGATCTGGCGGCCCAGGAGAACGTCGACTTCTCGCTGCGCAAGCTGGACAAACGGCAAGGCTGGCGCGGCCCCGTCGCGCACGTCAGCGGCGAGGCGGCCGACGAGCTGCGGCGCCGCCTGGCCGCGCGCTATGGCAGCGATCCACCCGCCGAGGGGCGGCTCTTTCTGGGCCTGGTCGAGGGGGTGACCGGCGACGGCTCGGCGCGCGTGCGGGTCGGCACCGGCCTCTACTTGCTGCCGGCCGCCAGCCTGCTTTGGGCCAGCCCGTTCACCGTCAAGGACGCCGTCAACGACCGGAAGCTCGAGTCGGCGGTCGGACTGCTGCACACCGGCGACGTCGTGTGGGTCAAGAACGCGCACCAATCCAAACGCGCGCGCTTTTCGGACTGGATCTACGACAGCAAGAGCGAGGTGAATTGGCTGCCGGCCTACGACGAGACCACCGCGCGCAGGCCGCCCCGGCGCCCGCCCCCCATCCAGCTGGCGCTGGAGCAGACACCGCGCACGCAGGGGACGGTGTTCACCTACGACCACGGATCGGGGTACGTGCTGGCGATGATCGGCGGCGACGACTACGACCGCTCCGAGTTCAACCGCGTCTCGCAGGCCTGCCGGCAGCCGGGGTCGGTCTACAAACCGATCTACTACTCGCTGGCGCTCGACCGCGGCTACGGGTTCGGCTCGCTGCTCAACGACGTGCCGCGCGCGGAGGTCGATCCGATCACCGGCGAGATCTGGACGCCGACCGACCTCAACAACACCGTCGACTACCAGGTCACTCTGGAGTACGCGCTCATCTGGTCCAAGAACGTGCCGTCGGTGCAGCTCTTCAAGCTGATGGGCGGCAAGGACGTCGAGGCCTGGGCCCGCCGCCTCGGCATCACGACGCCCATCATCCCCGATCAAGCGCTGGCGCTGGGCGCCTCGTGCACGCGCATCGACGAAATGACGCGCGCGTTTTCGGCTTTCGCCAGGAACGGTTTGCTGGTCGACCCGGTCTACGTGCGGCGGGTCCGTGATCGCACCGGGCGCGCCGTCGAGGACCACACCTCGATCGGCGATCCGTTCGGCTCGCCCTCCGAGCGCCTGGATCGCCTGATGGTGCTGGCGGCCGCCAAACCGCCGGTGCCGGTCATCCCACCGCGCACCGCCTGGCTCACCTCGACGCTGCTGCGCCACGTGGTCACCCGCGGCCACGCGCCCGCGATCCGCACCGCGGGGATCTTCGCGGCCGGCAAGACCGGCACCTCCAGCGCGACCATGGACACCTGGTTCATCGGCTACACCTCGCGCTGGATGACCTCGACCTGGATCGGCGACGACCAACACGAACGGCCGCTGGGACAGAAGGACGCGGCCTTCATGCTGACGGTGCCGATGTTCGCGCGCTACATGACCCAGGTGGCCGCCGGGCTGCCGCTGGTCGACATCCCCTGGGAGCGACCGCCTGGGGTCAAGCCCGACGACACCGGCGGCAAGCTGCGCACCACCATGGACGAGGTGCTGGCCGACGGTGAAGCGGAGGCCGCCGCGCGAAAGAAGCCAGTCCGCAAACCGGCGGTCGGCGCGCCCGCGTCGCCCGCCCCCTCCCCGCGATCCGCGGGGATGAAGCCGGCGGCCCCGACCGCGAAGGTGCCCACCGCGGGTTCGCCAACGGCGCCCAAACCGCCCGCGGCCAAGCCGACGACGGCCACCGCCAAGCCGGGCGTGTCGGCGGCGGCACGACGCTGAAGAAGAGGATCGCTGGGCGCGCCGCGGCGGTCAACCGCCCAGCATGTGCAGCGCGAGGGCCAGCAGGCTCAAGGTCTCATCCCGGGTGGCGGCCACGTGCAGGTGCACCTTGCGCCCCTCCCGGCTCGAGGTGACCCGCGAGAGCAGCGGCGAGAATCCGCTCAGCATCACCAGGGGGTTCGAACGCAGCCGGTTGAGGATCGCGGGCCATCCCTCCTCCCAGCGACGCGCCGGATCCTCGGTCGGAAATTCACCCTCGAGGTCCAGCGCCGGCGCCTCGCCGATGGCCACCACGCCGCTCATGGCCGGCGGGATCTCCAGGCCGTAGAGCAGGCGCGGGCCCCCGTCGGCGCCTCCGGCGGATTTGAAGATGTCGACCGCGCTCACCATCACGACGCCGTCGGGCGGCATGAGCCCCTCTTCCGCGTCGATGCGCGACAACAATCGCGCCCATCCAAGCGCCTGCACCCCGGGCTCCCCGCCATCGGGGCCTCCGCCGTCGGGCCCCGTGCCACCGTCGCTCGCCGCGGGCTCGGGCGGTCGGGCCAGCAGCATCGCGCGATACGCGGGCGGCGTCACCACCACCAGCCCCGGCGCGGCCAGCACGAAGATCCGATCGTCGCGGGTGATCGGTGCGCCCGGACCCGCCGCGTGGCGCGCCCGCCGTTCGCCGATCGGGCGGCCCGCCTCGGTGTGCCAGCTCAGAATCCGATCGGTGGCGCGCGCGCCGCGTCCCAGCGCGGCGCGCAGCGCCGCCTCGTCGAGGTGGTGGCGGGCGGCCAGAAAGGTCACGCTGGGATCGAGCGGGTGCGGGGTGGCGATCAGCACCGCGTCGAAGCTCGCGAACAGATCGAGGTCGGTTCCCTCGAGCAGATCGCGCCGGTCCGGCAACCGCATCAAGAGCGCATCGACCGGGGCCGCATAGTCGGTTCCCCGTAGGCGATCGAGGCGCAGCAGGGCCGTGAATCGCGAGCCCTTGGGACCGTAAGCGTTCAGATCACCGGTGGGGGCCGGGCCGCTCTCGTCGGAGGTGGGCGCAGCCGCGCCGGCCTGCTCGTGGTCGTCGGCGGGGATAGCCAGCGTGCCGGCAGCGGGCGCGGGCCGCGCGCGGTGGTGCGCGCGACGCCGCGCCTGCCCCTTGCGTTCGTCTGCGCCAGCTGGACCGCCGAGCGGCAGGTCTTTGATCTCGTCGAGCCGCAGTCCCGTGATCTCGACGTCGACCGGCCCGCCCAATCCGCGCCCGAAGAGGCCGAGCACCACCGCCACCAGCGCGACGTGCGCCAGCACCGAAAGCGCGAGAGCCCAGCTCCACCGCCGCCACATGCAGCCGGTATCTTACGGGGAACCGCGGGCCACCGCTCGCACGCGCGACCGCTCGTGCAATCGACCCGCTCGCGCCGCACGGTGAAGACGCGTTACGCTGGTCGGGTGGACGCCGCCCGATTGAGAGAAGGACCCTCAAAGGGTCCTTTAGCCCCCCCGCGGGCGAGCGCCGCTCAGGGCAGATCGAACCGCGCCGCGACGACCGGGGCGGCGGGCGCCACGCCGACGGTCAGCAGCGCACCGTCGCGGGGCCATTCCTGCATGATCTCCAGAAGCGCGGCCGAGAGGAACGCCCCCGCCACGCGCGCGGCGGCGGCATCGCTCGAGGTGGCGTCGGCCGCGATCAGACGGCCGCCCGGACGCAGGCAGGGCACCAGCGCGGCGATCCAGCGGCCCGCGTCCTCGGCGGGCAGACCCGCCACGTTCTCGACCACCAGCGCAGACAGCGCGCCCCGGCGCAGCGGGAGCTCGGCGGCCGCCAGCGTGACGTCGAGCGGCCGTCCTTCCTTCTGCGCCCGCTTGCGCGTCCGCAGAGCCTGCGGCCGCACCGGCGGCTCGACCAGGACCAACGTCCGTCCACCGCGCGCCACGGCGTCGCCCAGCCAGGGCGGCCCGAGCACGACCACCGGCGCGCGATCGGCCGTCCAGCGCAACAGCGCCTCCAGCGTCGGCTGGCTCCCGAGAGCGCCTGAAAGCAACGGACCGCGCATGCGCCGGCGCAAGCTATCACGACGGAGCGGTCGATCATGAGCTTCTGCGTTCGGCTTCGGCCCAGTGTCGAAGCCCGCCGCCTGGGGGGCAAGGCCCGATCGCTCTTGCGGTTGGCCACGGCTGGGCTGCGGGTGCCGGAGGCGCTGGTGGTGACGTCCGATCTGTTCGCGGCCCAGCGGGCCGGCGGGCCACCGCTGCCAGCCGAGCTGCCGCGCGCCGGCGTGCCGGGGTCGGGCACCTTGGCTGCGATCGGGGCGGTCGCCGCGGCGCTGGCTGCGCGGGCCTGGCCGGCCGGCTTCGTCGAAGAGCTGACGGGCGGCCTTGCCGACCTCGATCCATCACCGGATGCGCGCTTCGCCGTGCGCTCGTCGGCGGCCGTCGAAGACCGGGCCGGCGCGCTCGCCGCCGGCCTCTTTCTCTCGCGGCTCGACGTCCCGCGGCACGCGGTCCCGGAGGCGGTTCGCGCGGTGCTCGCCTCGGCGGTGGCACCTGCCGCCGTGGTCTATCTGGCCCAGCGCGGACTCACCATCGACGCGCTCGGATTCTCCGTGCTGATCCACCCCTTCGTCGGTGGCGACGCGGCGGGGATCGCGGCGTGGGATCCGACTTCGCCGGCGCCGCCGCTCATCGATACCCACCTCGGCGACGACCGCGCGGCCCGCGGGCCGCTGGAGGCGGCGCTGCACCAGCTCGCCGCCTCCCACGGCGCCGTGGAGGTCGAATGGGTCGCGGCCGGCGATCGGCCGACCTTCCTGCAGCTGCGCCCATATCGGGCCGGGCCGCGCACGGAGCGGGCCGGGGGGGACGACCCGAACGGGCCATGGCGCTGGGACGCGGCCCACAACCCGCTGCCGCTATCGCCGGCGCAGGCGGGCTTGGTCGCGCTGGCGGACGCGCGCTGCCGGACCGCCTTTCGACAGCGGGTCACGGACGGATATCTTTTCTACGCCGACGACCCGAGCTTTACGGCGCGCACGCCCAGCGCTGACGCCGACACGTTCGCCGTTCTGAAGGCGCTGGCCGAGACGCGCCTCGGGGTGCCGGCGCCCAACCTCGAGGAGGCTCTGGAGACCTTCACGGCGATCTACGGCCCCCTCTTCGGTGAAGTGCAACCCGCGGCACGCGCCGCCAGGATCGCGCTGAGCTCGTTCTTACGAAGCCATGGCCTCGACCCGACGCCGCTGTTCCAGACGCTGGCGGCCATCGTCGCGTCGGCGGCAGGCGAGCGCCGGCGACGGGCCGAGGCCGTCGTCTCGGCGCCCGACGCCCCGACGCGGCGGGTGGCGCTCGACGCCTATCTGGACCTCTTCGGCGACGAATCGTGCGCCTGGGACGTGGCGGCCCCCACCTGGCGCGAGGA
>DASRLC010000022.1:0-5565 GCA_035648655.1 Polyangia bacterium | reverse complement strand
GTCCAGCACCGTGAAACGATAGCCGACGGCGGCGACCTCGTCACCTGGGACCGGGAGCTCGGGGAGCTGCCGGAGCACGAAGCCGCCCAGCGTTTCGATCTCGGGCGGCACCGGCGGAAACACCAGCCCCAGCTCGCGCGCCGCGACGTCCAGCGTGAGTCGGCCGTCGACGTCGAAGCTGCCGTCGTTGTTGCGCCCGATGGGGGGAAGCTCCTCGGCGTCCTGCTCGTCCTGGATCTCGCCCACCACCTCTTCGACCAGGTCCTCCAGCGTCACGATCCCGGTGAAGCTGTGGCCGGGGCCGAGGATGACGGCGATGTGCACACGTCGGCGCTGGAACTCGCGCCGCAGCCATTCGAGGCGCGTGTCCTCCGAGGCGTAGATGGGCTCGCGTACCAGATCGCGCATCTGCTGCGGCGGCTTGCCCGAGGCCAGCGCGCTCACGATGTCCTTGAGGTGGACGTAGCCGACCACCCGGTCGGTTCCCGGCTCGACCAGCGGATAGCGCGTGTATTGGTTGGCGACCGCGACGCGCAGGTTCTCCTCGAAGGGGCAGCCCGCCTCGAGCGTCACCGTGTCGCGGCGCAACGTCATCACGTGGCGCGCCAAGCGGTGGGTGTAGTCGAACACCCGGTCGATGAGCCGACGCGCGCCCGGATCCAAGTGCACGTGCTGGAGCACCAGCCGCAGCTCGTCGGGCGAGTGGACCATCTCGGCCTCCGACGGCGGCGGCAGGCGCAGGATCTTGAGCACCAGCGCGGCGGCCCCCTTGAGCGTCCAGATGATCGGGAAGGTCACCAGATAGAAGACGCGAAACGGCAGCACCGCCCACAGCGCGATCGGCTCGGTGAGCTGGATGGCCAGCGCCTTGGGCGCCAGCTCGCCGAGCACCGTGTGCAGGAAGGTGATGACGATGAGGCTGATGGTGGTGGCGACGGTGTGGACGGTGCGATCGGACACCGAACCGATGTGCGCCAGCAGGGGGCGGATGAGCGAGCCGAAGGCCGGCTCGCCCAGCCAGCCGAGCGTGAGCGAGGCCAGCGTGATCCCGAGCTGGCTGGCCGACAGATAGGCCGGCAGCTGTTGGGTAACGGTGAGCAGCAAGCGGGCCCGGCGACGGCCGTCGCGGGCCAGCTGCTGCAGCCGGGTGGGGCGGATCTTGACGAACGAAAACTCGGCCGCCACGAAGAAGGCGTTGGCCAATACCATCACCGCTGTGATGAGCAGCGCCAGGGTCGGATGCATAGCGGACCCGAGAATCGCACACCCCACCCGGGGCAGGTAGGCGGCGCTGGATTTGGTGGTAATGTCCGGCCGTTATGCTCTTCCGTAAACTGGCGACGGTCTGGTTTTTTGTGGCGCTGGGTGCCTTCGCCTGGCCGCGGGTGGCCGGTGCGCAGGGGCTGAGCTCGTCGGGCGAGTGCACGACCGACAACCTGCTGGCGCGGCGACTGCCGGTGAGCCGGCAGGACGCGCGGGGCGATCTGCGCCTCGTCACCGACGGTGCGGCCGGTCCCGAAGGGGCGCAGTGGGACGCCCCGGTGGCCGTCATCCTCGAGACGTCGGCCGGATCGCTCACCTACGATCTGGGGGCGGTGCGTCCGGTCTCGTCGTTCCTGCTGCAGGCCGACGCCAACGACACCTACAAGATCTTCGGCGCCGACGAGAACCGGACCGAGGCCTTCAAGCTGTTGGTCGAGATCGACAGCGTCGTGGCCACCGCGGGCCACGGGCTGCGCACCCGCACGGCCACCATCGAAGCCACGCCGGTCCGTTACCTGCGCGTCGGTGAGGCGCTGGGCGACGGCTCGTATTCGATCGGCGAGTTCCAGGCCTTCTGCCGGGCACCCACGCCGTTTCCGCCCAAGCTGACCATCACCGACGCGCCACCGGCCAAGGTCATCGAGGCGCCCTGGTACAAGTTCACCTGGTGGGAGAACGACGCCAGCTCGCGCTTCGAGATGGGGCTGGCGCTGGGCGCGCTGGCGCTGCTCGGGTGGGGGCTCTGGCTGGCCAAGAAGGGCATGCCGAACTTCCGTAAGAAGCTGCGCGACCGCCTGCTGATCGTCGTCGGCCTGCTGTCGTTCTGCGCCTACTGGAACTTCTTCTGCTGGCACTTCGGGAACTACACCCATATGTGGGACACGTTCCACTACTACGTCGGCTCGAAGTACTTCAACGAGATCTCCTACGACCGCCTCTACGAGTGCGTGGCGGTGGCCGATTCCGAGGAGCCGGGGCTGCGCCGGCGGGTCGAGCTGCGCAAGATCATGAACCTGCGCAACAACATGATGATCAGCACCGCGGAGGTGCTGGCGCATCCCGAGCTGTGCAAGTCGCACTTCACGCCCGAGCGGTGGAAAGACTTCAAGCACGACGTGGGCTATTTCCGCAGCCACCACGACGTCAAGCGCTGGGAAGAGGCCCAGACCGATCACGGCTACAACGGCTCGCCGGTCTGGAACATCGTCGGCACGACGTTGTCGAACACCGGACCGGCCACCGATCGCCAGATCTGGTACCTGACCCGCATCGATCCGTTCTTCATCCTCGGGATCATCGCCATGTCCTGGTGGGCGTTTGGCTGGCGGACCATGTGCGTCGCGTTGGCGGTGTTCGCCACCAATTTCCCGTCGCGTTTCTATTGGACCGGCGGCTCGCTCCTACGCTGGGACTGGCTGTTCTATTTCGTGGGTGGTTTCTGCCTGATCAAGAAGGAACGCCCGTTTCTAGGCGGGTTCTTCCTGGGCTATTCGACGCTGCTGCGCATCTTTCCGATGTTCGTCTTCTCGGGGCCGATCCTGGTCATCGTCCGGCAGCTCTGGGGCAACGCCTCTCCCGATCGCGACTGGTGGAAGCCGGAGCCGTGGACTTCGCTCCGGGCGCTCGGCAAGCGCGTCGATCGCCGGTTCGTTTCGATCCTGGGCGGCGCCGCGCTGGCGGCCGCGTTGCTGGTGCCGATCAGCTTGGTCACCAGCAGCGGCATCGCCGGCTACCGCGCCTTCATCTTCAACACGAACAAGCACAAGGAGACGCCGCTCACCAACTACATGGGGCTGCGCACCGTGGTGGCCTACAGCCCTTCGGAGGCCGGTCGGGTGCTCAAGGACGATCGCCTCGAGGATCCCTGGGCCACCTGGAAACACACCAAACTGGTCACCTTCCACCGTCGGTTCCCGCTCTACCTGCTGTTCGCGGGCGCGTTCACGGTGCTGCTCTTCGGGGCCTTGCGCGACGCCGAGCCGTGGGTGGCCTGCTGTCTGGGCGCCACCATGATGGCGGTCGGCGTCGAGCTGACCTGTTACTACTACTCGTTCCTGTTCGCGATCGCGTTCCTCTATCACAAGCGGCGTGAGGCCGGCGCGATCCTGCTGGGCGTGACCGCCATGACCGGCTTTCTCGATTGGGCGCCGACGCGCTACCTACCCGACACCAAGCCCTGGGTGAACTTCAAGATGCCGCAGTGGCTCGACGAGCAATATATGTGGATGTCGGTCGCCACGCTGGCGGGGTTCATCTGGATCCTCTACCGGTTCGGCAACGTGCCGGCGTCCGACGCCGCCGAGGCGGACACGGTCGAGAGCGCGCCGGCGGCTGGCGCTGCGACCGTTCGGCGCCGCGGCGTGAACCGCAACCGACAGCGCCGCGGCCGCCGCTCGCGGTGAACGCGCGCGCAGCGGGGCTCTCGGGCTCAAAGTGCAGCCGCCGCCCAACGGCCAACCACCCCGCGGCTCGACCGCTCCGTGAAGCGCGGGCGCAAAAAAAAACCGCCGGCGCGTGAACGCCGGCGGTTTTGAAATTCGACTCCGTTTGCCTGCGACGGGCTAGCGCTTCCCGCGTTTCTTCTTGCCGACCTTGCCGACCTTGCCGGCCTTGCCGGCCTTGGCTTTCGGTTTGGCTTTGGCTTTCGGTTTCGCCTTGGCTTTGGCTTTTGGCTTGGCCGATTTCTTGGCGGCCTTGCGGGGGGCGCTGCGCTTCTTGCTCGACGCGCCCACCTTCTTCTTTCGCTTCTGCCCGCCCACGGCCCGTTTGGCGCGCGCGACGTCCCCGTCCCGATCGACGAAATAGATGTAATTCGTGTCCATCTCGAACCCACCGTCGGCGACCTTTTCGGGGCGTCCCTTGGGAACGTTCGGTTGCTTTCGCTGAACCTTCCAGACGTCTCCGTCCTTCACGTAGTACATGAAGTCCTTCTCACGCTCGACACCCAGCTTTGCGACTTTCTCCGCCATCTCGGCAGCCCTCCGTCAGAAAGTTTGCGAAAACTCTCGAGCATCGTATCGGGGGCCGCGGTCCTGTCAAGCGATATTCCCGTCGAACTCCGACGTCGGTTTGGGCCTTTTGAAGGGCTTTTTGAGGCTTTTCGCGGGGCTTCGCTTTGGGCTTTTCTCTGGTTTTTCCTTCGAACATTTCTTCGAACATTTCTTCGAACATTTCTTGGCCCCGCGGGCGCTGCGCCAAGTAAACGTGCTGCTCGGTCTGGCGGTCACTTGCGATCAGCGGACGGCCATCGAATCCGCCCCAGCTGGCAATTGGCGCCAGGCCGGCCTCGCGCAGGAGCGTTTGAATTTCCACGGGTTGCAGCAATCGGTGGCGCAACGAGAGGTGCCGGGCCCGCCCGCGCGGTCGGTCTGCCGCGTCAACGGGTCGGTAATGAAAGGTCATGGCCAAGATCGGTCCGTCGGGGCCCGGCTCGACGACGTGGCTTTCACTATAAATCGTGGGGCGCGCCGTCCGGGGATCGCGAAAGCGCGTGTGCCCCGATGGGCCGCGTCGCTCCAGGAAGCGCGGATCGGGCGCGAAGGTGTCGAAGGCCAGCCACCCCCCCGGTTGCAGCGACGCCGCGGCGCTCCGGAAAAAGCGCAACAGATCGGCGTTGCTCTCGCAATGCTGCACGGTGTGGAACGCCGCCACGGCGAACGCGAAGCGCGGCCCGCACGGTAGTCCCCGCAGATCGCCGCGCAGCAAGAGCGCCCGCCGGCGGTGCGCCGCGCTCAATCGGGCGACGCGCGCGGCGGCGCGGGCCAGCATCGCTGGCGCCAGGTCGACGCCGACGACTTGGTGCCCGGCGCGCAGCAACGGCAACAGCAGACGCCCGGTGCCGCAGCCGACGTCCAGGATCGGCCCGCCGCGTTCGTCGGCCAACGTTTGATAGAAGCGCACGTCGGCGCGCCGGCGCCGGTACTCCCAATCGTAGAGCTCCGCGTCGTCGAACGGGCTGCGCACTCGTGTAGTCTAGTCGGCCCATGAACGATGCCATCGTGCTTCTGTCGGGCGGGATCGATTCGGCGACCGCTCTGGCCATGACCCGCGCCGCTGGTCGGCGCTGCCACGCGTTGTCGTTTCGCTACGGCCAGCGCCACGCCGTGGAGATCGAGGCCGCCGCGCGGGTCGCTCGGGCGCTGGGCGCCGTCCGCCACGACGTCATGACGCTGGACCTACGCGCCATCGGCGGCTCGGCGCTGACCGCGGACATCGCGGTGCCAAAGGGGCGCGACGAAGCGGCGATCGGCAGCGGCATCCCCGTCACTTACGTGCCGGCGCGCAACACCATCTTCATTGCCT
>DASRLC010000021.1:0-2308 GCA_035648655.1 Polyangia bacterium | reverse complement strand
GCCTTCGAGCCGCCCGTACCTGGGCTACCGCCGGTACCGGAGCTGCCGGAGCCCTGGCTGCAAGCGGCCGCCATCGCGAGGAGGCACAGAGGCAATCGACACGGAAATGGTAGCTGTCGGGCCGAAGCAGGTCGTCGATTTTGGTTCATCACTGTCGTCCTCCGGAGGGATTGGCAAGGCGGCGCCCGCGCACCGGCGTCGGGTGGTCAGGGATTCGTTTTTAGATCGGCGTAGGCTGCCTCCAGCCCGGCGGCGTTCACGATGGTCTGGGCAGCGGCGGGGAAGGTGTCTCCGTTGATTTGGATGTTGCCCGACACCGTGTTGCCTGGGCCATTGAGTCCGGGGCTGGCAGAGCTTCCCCAGTTATTTGTGAACGTGATGTGGCCGGTGTTGTTGGCGGCATTCGCGTTGGCGGTGACGTACGCACCGAAGTTCGCGTACACGTTCGTGGTTTCCGTGATGTAGGCCGAGCCTTCGTCGTTGTATTCGCCCCAGAACGTGCCGGAGAGGCCCGAGCCCTTGCCCTCGCAGTAGTTCTGCGTGACGACCGTCCCAGGTTGAAAACCCAGGTTGTAGTGACACCCGCCGTCGTTCATCTGCAGCATTCCCTGGTGAATATAGTTGGCGCTGACCGTGTTGTTCTTGGCGGTGGTCGGATTCGCGTAGAGCGGTTGGTAGAGGTAGAGGTCCCCCGTTGCCCGTGACTTGTAATCGTTGTTGCCGCCCGCGTCGTTCGTGCCCCATCCCAAGCCGGTGGCGATGCCCGTGTAGGGCACGTTGTAAACCTCGTTATGCGAGACGACGGTGCTCGCCGTATAGGTGAACATGATGCCGGCAAAGTCTCTGTAGTCGATTCCGATGTCGTGGACGAGGTTGTCCTTGATGGTGATGTTCTGGTTGATGAGATTCGATCCTGGGTCGGTGGAGGCGCACACCTTGTCGCCGCACGGATGGTGGGCCCAAGCCTGGATGCCACCAACCACGATTCCACCGCCGGCGATCTGAGAGAACACGCAGCCGGTCACGTTGATGCCGTTGGTCCCGAGACCGAGGCCGGTCGCGTGCGCGCTGGCGTCATTGCCGATCCCGAGCCCCGCTTCGCCGAGGTCGACGAACCGGTCCCGCACGAAGGAAATGTTTTTCGCGGCAGATACCTGGACGGCAGACGGCATCTGGAGCCAGTGAGGTCGGGACGCCTCGAACACCGCCGCCTGGCCTCCGCCCGGGTAGTTCGACCGCGGACCGACGAGAAATCCGCCGGTCTGCTGGTCGGCGAATCCGTCCGTGTTCGGCTCGAGCCAGCTCGTGTAGGAGAACGTTAAGCCGCTGAAAGCTAGATCGTGTGCAGGCTGGGCGTACGGGTCGCCTCCTGCCGGAGCTGCGTAGGCCACGGCTTGCGTGGGATTGCCGGCCGGGGGCTGCACGCAGACGGCTCCGCTCGTCGAACCCGAGGGACAGGCGGATCCTACCGTGACCAGGTATTGCAACTGCGGCAACTCGACGTCGATCTTCGTCAGGTCCTGACCGCTCGTCGGGATGTAGTAGAGGACGCCCGCCGTCGTGTCCTGGTACCATTCACCGGGCTGATCCAGTAGCGTGTAATCGTTCTCGGCGTAAATGGGCCCTTGGCGGTAGGGGCTTTGAACCGTGTCGTAGCCCCAAGTGTTTTCGTCCCAGGCAGGCTGCCCCATCGTCACTGAGTTGTTCGCGACACTTTGAATCGGCGAGTACCGATTGGTCCACGATCCGATGATGTTCAACTCCGCCCGTTTCGGATTCGCGAGATTGTTCAAATAACTCAGGCTGCTGCTCGAAAACGTCCATCCGTTCGTCGTGAGGGTCATGTTCGAGCGGCTGATCGAGGAGGAGCGGGCGCGGGTGGCGATCTTGCCGTCGACGTAAAGCTGGCGCGTGGCGAAGCCTCCTGACGCCGAAGCCTTCCAGATGTTCTTGCTGGAATCGCTGACGGTCCATCCTGTGATGGACCGTCCACCGGAGAGCACGGGATTGGCGCCGGTGGCAGCTTGCCACGTGATCGTGTGACCATTTGTTCCTGAGTCGGCCGCCGTGAAGCCCAAGGGTGCCGTGAGCCGATATGTGCCATCGGCGAGCTCGACGACGAGATCGCTGTTCATCGCGCCGGCTGCGCCCCGAACGACAGTCTGGGCCTGGGTGATCGAGCACGGCGCGTCGCTCGTGCAACTGGTGCCGGTACCGTTGGGGGATACGTAGAACGTGCCGGTGCTGGCTCCGCCGCCGCTCCCTGACACGCCCCCGCTTCCGCTGCCGCCGGTGGACGACGTCACGC
>DASRLC010000020.1:0-9129 GCA_035648655.1 Polyangia bacterium | reverse complement strand
CCCCGCGGCGATAGATCGGCTACCCGGGAAGCTCCCGCGACTTACCCCTGCAGCTCGGTTACGATGTCGCGGGCGATCTCGCGGGCCCGCGCCAGGTCGGCGCGCGGCAACGAGATGGCGCCCACCACCGGATGGCCGCCGCCGCCGTAGCGCTCGCAAATCCGGCTGATGTCGTGGGTGCGCGGCACCTTGGACCAGGGATTCGAGCCGACCGAGATCTTGGCGCGCGATCCCAGCGAAACGCCCACCGAATAGCGCGCCTCCGGAAACAGATAGTATGATATGAACTTGTTGAAGGCCGAGGTCTCGCGATCGGCCAGGTCGAAGAAGACCACCCCCCCCTCGAGCCGCGCCGAGGCCCGCATGGTCTCGATGTTCCGCGCGTGCTGTTCGAGCAAGGGCCCGAGCGGCCCGGCGACGTAGGGATCGGCCGCGATCTCACCCAGCGGCCGGCCCACCAGATCGCCGATGAACCGCACCGCCAGCGCCGGATCGCGGTTGTTCTCGATGAAGGTCATCAGCTTCAGAGCCGGCTCTTTCAGCTCGACGGCCATCTTGGCGTCCGTGAACAGCGCGCCGTCGATGATCTCCGCCCAGTGAATCAGCTCGGCGATCGGCGCCGGGTCGAAGCCGAACTTGGCGGCCACCGTGTCGGCCAGGAACTTGGTGCAGCTCTTGGCCTTGGGGTCGTAGAACTTGCGGCCGGTGGCGTCGGCCCGGAAGTGGTCCTCGTCGCCCGGGAGTTGGAAGGCCGAGGCGTGGTGGTCGAACCACCAGGTGAGACGCGGGTCCTGCGAGTAGCGGAAGTCGACGCAGGCGTTCTCGTCGCCATCGAAGCAGTCGGAGGCGAACGGCTGCGGATCCCCCTTGTGCTCGAGGGGCCGATAGAGAACCTCCAGCGGCCCCTTGGCGATCCGCTCGCGGTAAAAGCGGGTGAACACCCCAGCGGAGCTGCAACCGTCGAAGCAGTTGCCGTGATAGAGGACGCGCAGCCGCATGCATCCAAGCTAACACGAACTCGCGCGCGGAGAAGGTAACGGATAGAGTTGACCGCCATGGCCGAGTTTCTGATCGATCTCAAACGAACCCACGACTGCGGCGCGCTCCGCGCCGCCGATGCGAACGGACGCGCCGTCCTCTTTGGCTGGGTGGCTGCCCGGCGCGATCACGGCGGCTGCGTCTTCATCGATCTGCGCGATCGCGGCGGCATCACGCAGGTGGTGTTCGAACCGGGCACCGGCACCGAGGCCCACCTGCAGGCCGCCGAGCTGCGCCGCGAGTTCTGCATCGGCATCGCCGGCGTGGTCCGCGAGCGTGGCGGGCACAAGAACCCCAACTTGGCCACCGGTGACATCGAGCTGGCCGCCGACAAGCTGACCATCTTCTCGACCGCCGAGACGCCGCCATTTTCGATCGGCGACCCGGACTCCGGCGAGACGCTGCGCCTCAAGCACCGCTATCTCGATCTGCGCAGCCCAAGCCTGCAGCAAAATTTCAAGCGGCGCTCGCAGATCTACCAGACCACCCGGCGGATCCTGACCGAGCATCGCTTCACCGAGATCGAGACGCCCTTCATGGTCAAGTACACGCCGGGCGGCGCCCGCAATTTCTTGGTGCCGTCGCGCCTCAACCCGGGCCAGTTCTACGCCCTTGCCGAGTCGCCCCAGATCTTCAAGCAGCTCTTCATGGTGGCCGGGATGGACCGCTATTTCCAGATCGTGCGCTGCTTCCGCGACGAGGATCTGCGCCTCGATCGCCAGCCCGAGTTCACCCAGATCGATCTCGAGATGAGCTTCGTGGTCGAAGACGACGTCCAGAATGTCGTCGAGGCGCTGATGGCCGCGCTCTGGAAGGACATCCTGGGGCTCGACATCCCGCTGCCGTTCGCGCGGCTCCCCTACGCCGAGGCGATCGGCACGTACGGCTCCGACAAGCCGGACCTGCGGTTCGACCTGCCGCTCTGCGACCTGACCGAGCTGGTCAAGGAGCACGACGGCGGCGGCGTGGGCCTCCTGCAGGCGGCGGTCCGGCCGGCCGGTGGGGTGGTCAAGGGTTGGCGCCTGCCGGCGGCCCAGGCCAAGAGCCTGTCGCGCGCCGATCTCGACAAGCTGGAAGAGTTCGCCAAGGGCTTCGGCGCGCGCGGCCTGGCCCGCGCCCGCATCGGCGAAGGGGGGGCCTGGCTGCAGAGCCCCATGAAGACCATCGGCGACGACATGCGCCGCGCGATCAACGCCGCGGCCGGGCTCGCCGACGGCGATCTGTTGTTCCTCCAGTTCGGCGCCAAGAAGCTGGTCAACGCGGTGCTGGGCGGCTTGCGGCTGCACCTGGCGACCAAGCTCGATCTCATCCCCAAGGACCAGTGGCGGTTCTGCTGGATCACCGAGTTCCCGCTCTTCGAGGCCAGCGAGGAAGGCCACCTGGTCGCCGCCCACCACCCGTTCACCTCGCCGCACGCCGAGGATCTCGAGCGGCTCGAGAACGATCCGGCGTCGGTGCGCGCACGCGCCTACGATCTGGTGCTCAACGGCAATGAGATCGCCGGCGGCTCGATCCGGATCCACCGCCCCGACGTTCAGGCGCGGGTCTTCCGCGCGCTGGGCCTGTCCGACGAGGACGCGCGCGCCAAGTTCGGCTTCCTGCTGGAAGCCTTCAAGTTCGGACCGCCCCCACACGGCGGCATCGCGGCCGGCGTCGATCGGCTGGCCATGCTCCTGTGCGGCGCCGAGTCGTTGCGCGACGTGATCGCCTTCCCGAAGACCCAAAAAGGGACCGACCTTCTGACGGAGGCGCCCGGCCCCGTCTCGCGGCGCCAGCTCGACGAGCTGCACATCGCCCTCAAGGAATGACCCGTTCACCGCCGGCGCGGCGCGCGGCCACCTTGGCGCGCCTGGCCTCCCGGCCCTTCGAGCTGCTGGTGGTGGGCGGCGGCGCCACCGGCGCGGCGATCGCGCGCGACGCGGCCCTGCGGGGGATAGAGGTCGCGCTCTGCGACGCGGGCGACTTCGCGGGACAGACCTCCAGCAACTCCTCCCAGCTGATCCACGGCGGGCTCCGCTATCTGCAATACGGCGATCTCCACCTGGTGTTCGAGGGGTTGAGCGAGCGGCGGCGGCTCATGCAGATCGCGCCGCATCTGTGCCGGCCGATCGAGTTTCTGTTCCCCGGCTACCGCGGCGAGAGCCCGGGCCTGGCCACCCTCGGCGCCGGCATCGCGCTCTACAATGCGCTGGCGCTCTGGCGGCCGCCCGCCACCAGCCGCCGCGTCGCTGCGCACGAGGTCTACCAACTGACGCCGGCGCTGCGCAGCGCCGGGCTCGCGGGTGCGCAGATCTACGTCGACTGCCAGACCGACGACGCGCGCCTGGTCCTCGAGAACGTGCTCGACGCCGAAGCGGCCGGCGCCACCTGCGCCAACCACCTTTTCGTGAAGAAGATCCTCCACGATCGCCGCGGGCGGGCCCAGGCCGCGGCGGTGGTCGATCCGGAGACCGGCGACGGGTTCGAGATTCGGGCGCGCCTCATCGCAAGCGCCACCGGCCCTTTTACCGACGGTTTCCTGGGTGGCGCCCGGCGTCGGCTGCGCCCCACGTTGGGGGTCCACCTGGTGTTCGACGCCGGGCGGGTCCCACACGGCGGGCGGGCCATCGTGCTGCGCTCGCCGCGGGACAACCGGTTGTTCTTCGTGCTGCCGGCCGGCCCGCGGACCGTGGTCGGCACCACCGACACCGACTTCGCGCCGGCGGAGGATCCGGGGCGACCGCCACGCGTGGGCGACGAGATCCGCGCGCGCGGCGCCGACGTGGCTTATCTGATCGAAGCGCTACGCCACGCCTTCCCCTCGCTGGCGCTCGGGCCGGGGGACGTCCTGTCGACCTACGCCGGCCTACGGCCGTTGCTGGCCGAGAGCGCGCAGTCCCCGTCGGAGACCTCGCGCGAGCACGAGATCTCGCGCGGGCCCGACGGAATCCTCACCATCGCGGGTGGCAAGCTGACCACCAACCGGCGGATGGCCGAAGAGGCGGTCGATCGGGTGGTCGAGGCGCTGCGCGCCTCCGGGCTCGAACGTCCGCTCGACGGCTGCTCGACGGCCACCCGATCGCTCCCCGGCGGCGGCCCGCCGCCCGCGGCGCTCGGCGCACATGAATTCGGTGCCGACGTCGCGGCGCGAATCGCGGGCGCCTATGGCGCGCGCGCCGGCGAGCTGCTGGCGATCGTCTCGGAGACCCCGGCGCTGGCGGCGCGCCTCGACCCGGAGCTCGGCTTCATCTGGGCCGAGGTCGTCCACGCCGTTCGCCGCGAGCAGGCCCGAGATCTGGCCGACGTCTTCACCCGGCGGGTGCCGATCTTCCGAGACGCGCGCACCCAGGGCCTCACCCTCGCCGCCCACGCCGCCGCCCTCGTCGGCGCCGAGCTCGGCTGGGACGGGCCGCGCCAAACCCGCGAGATCGAAAAATACCGCGCCACCGTCGCCCACTCCCGCCGCTGGCAAACCGAAGTTTAGATCGCGTCGGGAGAGGGACGGCTTGGCCGGCCCGAGCCCATCCGGGGGGCGCGGGACCATCCCAGGTCCCAAATTTATAAAACGTTGATGACGCCGGGCAGCGCGCGCAGCTTCACGCGGAGCGCGTGCGCCTCGGCGGCGCTGGCGCAACGCACTTCCAGGCGATGCGAAACATACTTCCCAGCCTTGGACGGCTGTCGCTGGTGGTCAACCGGCGTTTGCCCGCCCACCGTCGCCGCGGCGATCACCGCGGCGGTCACGCTCTCGTCGTTGTTGGCGATGACCGAGAAAGAGAAGTCACAGGGAAACCGAAAGCAGGCATCGATGAGCGCGACATCGCGGGCGTGCGACCCGTCCGCGCTCGATTCGCCTTCGGCGGATGCTTGCGCCGGCTCTGCCGAGGTCGAGCCCCCGTCGCTCAATTGAGGCTGCTCAGCGGCTGCTTTCCGACCGGACCTTGGGCGCGCAGCGAGCTCCGCTCGAGATCGGCGGCGGCGCGGGCAGGACCATAGGGCAGCGGGCGATCGGTGCGCAACACCTGCACCGGCAACACCACCCGGATCGACTCGGGAATCGGCTCGAAGAACCAGTTCGAGACGACCTCAGACATGCACCGCTCGACCGGGCACTCGGCGCCGTAGGTCGAACGGGCGATCCAGTGCGATCGGATCTCCCCCTCGCGCGAAAGCGAGACGCCAACACCCACGTACCCCGATCGCTGGCACGAGATCGGCAGCACGTCGAAGCACTGGTGCAGCGCGGCGGCTTGCGTCTGCGCCTCGGCGCGCAGCGCCTTTTCGACCTCCCAAGGCGTGGCGTGGTCGGGGATCGCCGACTTCATCTCGGCCTCGCCGATCTGGGCGCCCACTGGAACCGCGCAGAAGATGCTGGCCAGCGCCGCCAGCTCCAAGGGGAGAAAAGCCCGGCGCACGAAGCGACGGACCGCACCCTTCGGCAGCAGCGGCGCGCGTCCGGCGTCGTCGAGGCTGCGCACGACGAAGGTGGTGGCCCCCAGCGAGAGCTCGACGCGATCGCCGGCTTCGATCGGCACCTCGACAGGACGTTGGCTGGCTTGCTGCGCCAAGCTCTCGATCGGCAGCGGCGCGCGGCCGCCCTCAATCCGACCCGTGAACCCGGAAATCAGCGCGATCCGGTACCCTGCGCCGGTGCGCCGCACCAGCGGCAGCGCGATGGCCGAGAAGGCATCATCGTCGATGCTCGCGCCAATTTGATATGTGCGCGCGCGACCCGCGGCCCGCGACGCAGCCAGCGCGGCGACGCCGGCACCAATCGCAAACCACAACGACATGTACGCCGGTCCGTAGACGACCCGATGCGCGGCCACCAGCACCAGCGCGACGACCAGCGCCGCGGCCATCGACAGCGCGGCCACCAGTCCGAAGGTCGACGCGGCGCTGCGCCATTCGCCCCGGCGCGACAGCCGTCGCACCGAAATGACCTCGCCGTTGATGAGATACGCTATCTCGATCGACTGAGCTTGCTTCACGGCTTACCTCGGGGACTCAGTGTAGCAGCCCAAACGCGATGGGCGAATGAAGACGATTGAGCCTCCGTCATCCAAGGATCACCGGCCCGAGAGAACGAAAGATGGATTGCGTTTTCGTCGAAGGGACTACCGCCAGCCCTGCAAAACATCTTTCGCACCCGTCCGAAAGGCGACCCGGGTGTAAATACCGACGGCCGGGTGACGTCGATGCGACGGTTCCCCGACGGAAAACAGGCTTAAATGGCAAGTTCGCTCCCAAGGACGAGTACCGCGGGGTGCGTAAGTACCTTCGCGGTGGCCCAATTGTTTCGAATCAGTTATTAATGATTTCAGTGACTTGTAGATGTAGCGTCAATGGCATGTCATGTGCATTTCGCTTGGCCCGACCTTCTGGGAGGAGGGTTACATGGCTCAAGCCGGCACGCACACCACCCCGATCAAGACCATCGGCTCACCGGCCACCGTTCCGGTGGCGAATCCGCAGCGGGCGTTGCAGATTCTCTCCAAAACGATTTACAAAGAGCTGCGCGAAAACGGTTACGAGCCCAAGCAGATCCTCGCGCTCGCCAGCGAGATAATCAGCCTGGTGACGACCGACCTAGGTCCCCTGGACTGAGCTCCTGCTGGACTGGAGCCGCTGGACTAATTTTCTAGCTTTTCCATACCCCTTAAAGCATTCTTCGCGCGCCCCGACCCGGGCGCGCTTTTTTTTGCCCAAAGTCGCGAATCGGTCGGGACGGAGCCATTTGAAATGGGTATCAAGACGATTTCCGAGCTGGATATCGGGGGCCGGCGGCTCTTCATTCGCGTGGACTTCAACGTGCCGCTGACGTCAGACGGAAAGGTCTCGGACGATACCCGCATTCGAGAGAGCCTCCCCACCATCAAGTTGGCGATCGAGAAGGGCGCGCGGGTGATCTTGGCGTCGCACCTCGGCCGGCCCAAGGGCAGAACCGACAATCGGTCCGACAAGAAATACTCGCTCGAGCCGGTGGCGGCTCGCCTGGCGGAGCTGATCGGCGCCGATGTCTCGCTCACCGACGAGCCGGTCGGCGACGGCGCGCGCAAGGTCGTGAACGATCTGCACGCGGGCGCGGTGGCGCTGCTCGAGAACCTCCGCTTCTCCCCCGGCGAGGAGGCCAACGACGAGACCTTCTCGCGCGCGTTGGCCAGCTACGCCGATGTCTACGTCAACGACGCCTTCGGCACCGCGCACCGCGCGCACGCTTCGACCGTCGGCATGACCAAGTTCGTCTCCGAAAAAGGGATGGGCCTGCTCATGGAGCGCGAGGTGAAGTTCCTCGGCAAGCTCCTGGGCGAGGTCGAGCGACCCTTCGTGGCGATCATCGGCGGCGCCAAGGTCTCCGACAAGATCGGCGTGCTCGACAACCTGCTCGGCCGCGTCAACCAGGTCCTGATCGGCGGCGCGATGGCCAACACCTTCCTCAAGGCCAAGGGGGGCAAGCTGGGCCGTTCGCTGGTCGAGGACGACAAGCTCGCTCTGGCGCGGGCCTTTCTCAAGAAAGCCGACGAGTCGGGCATCGACGTGCTCTTGCCGCGCGACGCGGTGGCCGCGGCCGGCACCAAGTCGGAGGCGGGCCGGGTCGTTCAGGCCATGGCGATTCCCGAGGATCTGGCGGCGCTCGACATTGGTCCCGAGACGGCGCGCGGTTTCGCCGACGCGATCTCGCGGGCCAAGACCATCTTCTGGAACGGGCCGATGGGCGTGTTCGAATCGGAGCCCTTCGCGGGCGGCACGCTGGCCGTGGCCCAGGCTGTGGCTTCTGCCAATGGTGCGCTGTCGGTGGTCGGCGGCGGAGATTCGGTGGCCGCGATCCACAAGAGCGGCCTGGCCGACAAGATCACCCATATCTCCACGGGCGGCGGGGCCTCGCTGGAGTTCCTGGAGGGCAAGAAGCTGCCGGGCCTGGCGGCCCTCGAGAATTGAGCCGAACATGACGCGCACGCGGCGACCGTTTTTCTGTGGCAACTGGAAGCTCTTCGGCTCGATCGCCGAGTCGGTGGCGCTCGCCACCGAGGTGCGCAACGGCGTCGCCACCCTGCGCGAGGTCGATGTCGTGGTGTCCCCCAGCTTCACCGCCCTGGCGACGGTGGCCAAGCGGCTCGAGGACGGCCCGGTGGCGGTCGCGGCCCAAGATTGTTTTTGGGAGAGCAAAGGGGCCTTCACCGGCCAGGTGTCGCCCGGGCAGATCGCCGACACCGGCTGCAAGTACGTGATCCTCGGACACTCGGAGCGGCGCCAGCTCTTCGGCGAGCTCGACGCCGCGGTCAACTTGAAGGCGCGCGCCGCGTTGCGCGCTGGCCTCGGTCCCATCATCTGTGTCGGTGAGACGCTGGCCGAGCGCGACGCCAACGAGACCCTCGGCCGCGTGCAGGCGCAGCTCGACGCGGCACTGGCCGATCTGAGCGACGCCGATCTCGAGCGCGTGATCATCGCCTACGAGCCGGTGTGGGCCATCGGCACCGGCCGCAACGCCACGCCGGCACAGGCCGAAGAGGTGCATCGCTTCATTCGCACCCGGGTCGCCGCCCGCGCACCCGCGCTCGCGCCCCGGATGCGCATCCTTTACGGCGGCAGCGTCAAACCGGAGAACGTCCGGGCGCTGATGGCCGAGGAAGACGTCGACGGTGGTTTGGTCGGCGGCGCGTCGCTGTCGGCGGAGTCGTTCATCCGCATCGTCAAAGAAGGATCCGCCGAATGATTACTCTGCTCACCGTTGTCCACGTCCTCGTCTGTGTCTTCCTGATTCTCGTCGTGTTGCTCCAGGCGGGCAAAGGCGGCGGGATGGGGATCGCGTTCGGCGGCGGCGGTGGCAGCCAGACCGTCTTCGGCTCGTCGGGGGCGGGAAACTTCCTGACCCGACTGACCTCGGTCACGGCCTTCGCCTTTCTGCTCACCTCGCTCGCCCTGGCGCACTTCTCCAGCCAGCAAGATTCGCGGCGGCTGCAGCGTCTGGCGGAGCGCAAGTCGGTCGAGAAGAAGGCAGACGACCAGCGCACCACCAAGCTCAAGATGGATCTCGAGAAGGCCCGCCAAGCCGTGCAGACCACCACCGGGACCACCCCGGCGCTGCCGCCGCCGGTCGTGCCAGCGCCAGCC
>DASRLC010000019.1:0-6280 GCA_035648655.1 Polyangia bacterium | reverse complement strand
GGACTCGTGGTTCTTAGCATCGACTACTCGCTCGCCTATCAGGACGCGCTGCGCGCGGTTATGCAATTCAACGAACGTGAGGAGATGAAGTTCGAGGATCGTCATCCGGACGCGCCGTAGGACACCTGCTCGACGAGAGCTCTGCGACATTTGCGTCGGCGCCATTCCGGATAGTACGGGATGCCCGTCCCTGGAATTCGGCATTAATTTGTCGCCGCGCCTATTTTCGGTAGACGTCGGGTCCAGTCGGGCGCCGGCAAGTGGATGAGGTGCGATTGGAATCGAGTTGGTGCCTCTGGAAAGTGCCTGTCTCGCTCATCTTCGGACCTCGGTCCTTCGCGCGGATGGCACTCGACAACAATCAGTATCTAGTTCCCCAAGGCGGTCGAAAGCAGGCAATCAATTAGCCGATTGCCCATGAGTTCAAACTGCCGCGGCGGACCCGCGTGTGGTTACGCGCGGTCTGAGCTGGAAAGCTTTCTGTCCGACATGAGATCTCTACGATTTCGAGCCGGCCCCAAAGTGCTACTCTCAGGCGCCATGCGAACAGCTCTCGTTCTCGTCATCGCGGCCGTTGGGTGCGGAGTTGGCACGGGTTGCGGATCGGTATCCAGCGGAAGCGACGGAGGCGGTGGCCATGGCGGCGGCGCCATCGGCGGTGCGGGCGGGAACACCGGTGGCCACGGCGGTGGTGGCGCTGCTGGCGCGGGAGGGAATACGGGCGGACACAGCGGAGAGGGCGCTGGCGGCACGGCTGGAAGCGCGGGAGGTCATGGCGGCGGCGGCGCTGGGGGCGCGAACGTCTGCGGGGCCTGCGAGCTCCAGCCCATAACTGTGTTGTGCCCAGCCGACGTCGCGACGGCAGACATGTGCCCTTCGGAGGGCGCGACCTGCTGCACGGCCGGCCTTCAAGAGTGGCGCTGCGGAAACTGCGCCGCCGAGACCTGCCACTGGGTCCAGTCCTGCGCTAGCCCGGGCACAGGCGGCGCGGGCGGAAGCAGTGGGGCCGGCGCCGATGGCGGCAACGGCCAAACAGACGGTGGTGTCGCCTGCAATAGCAGCATCCCCTGTCCCTCGGGCCAGACCTGCATCACGGGCGGCAGTTGCGCCGAGACCTGCGCGCGCGACGGCGGGGCCTCCTGCCCGTCCGGAACCACCTGCCAACAGACATCGGTCTACTGCACAGCGGGCGCCTGCGCGGCAATTCAGGTTTTCGTCTGCCGCTAGCTAGTCCCCCCAGTGTCATCAACGTGACGAGTCGTCTCATGGATCCCTTCCCGGACCGTCCCCGTTCAGCCCAGCGCCACGGCAGCACAACGTCTGCGTTGGGCTGAGGTCGGGATCATGCTGCGCGTCGGTCTTGGGGTCGAAGAATTCCCCTGGTCGCGTCGGTGCGAACGGACGAAAATGTGTCGTGGAAATGCTATCTAGTGAACGCCGGGGCGCTCGATGACGTGGTGGATCTTCGCGCTCATCTCGGCGCTGGCCGCGTCCGCGACGGCCATTCTGGCGAAAATTGGCATCAAAGGCGTACCGTCGAACCTCGCAACCGCTGTCCGGACCGGCGTCGTCCTGGTCTTCGCGTGGGGCATCGTCTTCGCGACCGGCGACCACCGGAGCCTCCGCGATCTCAAGGCGCGATCCGTCCTTTTCCTCGTTCTCTCGGGCATCGGGACGGGCATTTCATGGCTCGCATATTTCAAGGCGCTGCAGATGGCGCCCGCCTCTCGTGTCGCGCCCATCGACAAGCTGAGCCTGGCTTTCACGATTGTTCTCGCGGCGGTCGTGCTCGGCGAATCGATCCCGTGGAAGGTGGGTCTTGGGGCGACGCTGATGGTCGCGGGAGCCCTTCTGACCTTGGGCGGCTGAGCGGATGCCCGAGTCAGAGGGCTTGATCATCGACGTACGCGTCGTTCCACACGCGTCGCGAACGGCAGTCGGCCCTAGTCACAACTGCCACCGGTAGGTTAGGTGATTCGCTTCTCTCCAACGAAAGCCGCTTGGGCCCGCGCTGCACGGACGCCGATATCGAAAACTGACGGCTATCTCCCTGGGTCGGGTGGGTACGGATGGGGCAGGTCGGCCAGGTACGTCCGTCAGCGGCTGGTGGCGGCGAGCCCGTACGTGGCGAGCCGATCTCGGCGCCGCTACTCGTCGGTCGGGAGCAAGAAACGGATCTTGTAGCCAGGGATCCGCACCGGGACCGCCCGGCCATCTTTCTCGCCGGGGCTGAAGCGGCAACCCTTGACGGCCGCGACGGCGGCTTCGGTGAGCCCATGACCCAGCCCGCTCACGACGTGGACGTCGCGCACACGACCCGTCTCACTCACGATCACGTCCAGAATCACGGTGCCCTCGATCGCTGCACGCATCGCTTCGGGCGTGTACTTGCCTTCGCAGCGCCCCTGCGGGAGCGGCATGATGGTCACTTCGTAGGCGGGTACCGGAGCCGCTAGGCCGCCCTTCCGTCCACCGTGGCTGTCGTCGTCGTCACCGCCCGCCGCGACCGCGCCTCCCGTGTGGCCGAGTGCCATTGCCGGCCCGCTCCCGGCCTGCGAGGTCGACTCCATCGTGATCCCGAAGACGGGCCCAGCCGGACCATTGTTGGTCAGGGCTGGGCGCTCCGGTGGCGGCGTCTCCTGCCTCGGCACGTCGGGGGCGACGGGCGCTGCCGTCCGCACGTGGGCGCGCTGGTGGGTAACCTGCCTCGGCGCCGCCGGCGCCACGGGCGCCGAGGCCGGCTCCGGCGGCGGTTCGGGGGTCGGGGGCAGCGAGACGACGCGCAGGGATATGATCCGTTTGGCGTTGTCCGCGCGCTTCGGCAGACGCTGCAGGCCGTTGGCGAGCGCCAGGTGGCCTATGACCGACAGCGCTGCGCAGACGAGCAGCCGCGCGTCTCGACCGTCTCCGGTCATGGGCTTCCGGGCGCCACCATTGCCGTGGGGTCGATCTGGATCGCGAACGATGCCACGCCAAGAGACTTCACAACGTCCAGCACCCAGACAACTCGACCGTGCGAGACCGACTTATCCCCCGAGATGATCGCCTGCGTCTTGGGATCCTTGGTCACGGCCGCCTGCACGGCCTCACGCAACGCGACCGCAGTCGTCGGCTTGCCGTTGAGGTAAAGACTTCCGTCGCGGGTCAGGGTAATCGCCAGCGTCGTCGGGTTCAGCGACGTGCTCTGACTGGCGCGAGGCAGCTCGACCTCGATCGCCTGCTTGGCGATCAGGTTGGCGGTTAGCATGAAGATGATCAGTAGGACCAACATGATGTCTACCAGCGGGGTCACGTTGATCTCTGCGATGATCCCCCGCTTGCGGGTGGCGGAGGCCATTAGGCCTTCTCCGCCGACGCGTCACTGGCTTGCGCGGGCGCGGCCTTCAGCAGGGCCAGGATCTCGTGCGCAAGAACCTCCGAGGCCGACGTAGCGCGCTCGACCTGCCGCGTGAAGATGTTGTAGGCGGCCACGGCAGGGAGCGCCACCAGCAACCCGACGCCGGTGGCGACCAGCGCCTCTGCGATGCCGGACATGACGGCCTGGGTCCCCTGCAGCGAGTTTCCGGCCAGATCGTGGAAGGCCCGGATGATCCCGAGGACGGTGCCAAACAGGCCGATGAACGGCGCGTTGTTGCCCAGCGTTCCCAGGAACGCGAGCCGCTGTTCGTAACGCGTCCGTTCTTCTTCGATCGCACCGGCTTTCCGCTCCTCGACGGCCGCCACGCCGTCATCCGCATGGCTCAAGCAAGCGCGGGCGACCGCCGCCTCCATCGAGCGCGCGTCGGTCAGCTTTTTGAGCGCGGACGCCGGACCACTCTTGCGGAGCTCCACCAGCGCGGCGGCCAGCGCCGCCCTGGGCGACCGTTCCTGGATATAGAACCAGATCCGATCGAGCATGATCGTCACCGCCGCCAGGCTGAGGCCGAGCAGGAGGTAGAGAATCCAGCTCGACCCCGCGCGCAGCATGAGGTCGAGCAGATGGCTCCCGATGTCGCTTCCGTTGTTCATGGCGTCTCCTGGTCAGAATCTCGCTCTCAAGCCCGCGGTCGGCAGGACGTACCGGATCACCGTCCCGGGCTCGATCTCCTCGGGGAGGAGAGCGACGTTGGTGATGTCGATGTAAAAATCGAGTAGCCACTTGTGCCACACCGCGCGCTTGTCGACGCGCAAGTCGATGCGCCAGTAGCCGTCGTTTCGCCCGGCGTTGTAGCCGGGCATCGGGTTCGCGGGCGTCGGGGGCGTCGGATTGCTAATGGTCGTCGGACGGCCGCTCTCGTACTGACCGCGCAGACCGAGGTCCCAGTTGCGCGGCAACGGCATCCCCACCACCAGGTTCAGAAGCTGCAGGCGATCGAAGTCGTACGGAACCCACGTCGACCCCTGCTGCCGCTCCGAGCGTGAAATTGTGTAAGAGATCCAGCCGAAGATCCCCGACTTCGACTGACGGCGCAGCAGAAACTCGAGGCCGTAGGCACGGCCCAGCTCCGGATGGGTCAGCCGATCGATGATCTGCTGCGCATCCATCGTCTGCGTGGCGATCGAGGTCGGCAGGAGCGTTAAGTTGGGGGCCGTCCCTACCGACGTGGCGTTCACCGCCAGGTCGAAGATCGTCGGGTCCATATAGTTGAAGTAGCCCTCGACGGAGAGTTGGAAGCGATTCTGCAGCGGGATCTCGGCGCCCAGGCTCGTCTGGTACGACTGCAGGAGACCGTACTTGAGTGGAAGCATATCGAGCCCCGGCAGCGGCAGAACGAAGCGCGGCGGCTGGTGGTAGATGCCGGCGCTCGCCTTGAGCCAGACGGCGCTGTCGTCGCTCCCCGCCGGGACATCGGGAAGATCGCGATCCAGCAGGCGGTAGCGAACGGTGAGGCGCGGATCGGCCGACGACGCGGAGGTGGTCCCGTCGTTGTAAAGGTCCCCGCGGATTCCGGGGCGAATGAGGTAGCGCGGCGTCGGCCGCCAGAGTGCCTCGAGGTATCCCGACCCGACGTAGAACTTGTCGAGCGGGGAAGTGATCGTCGCCAGCTCGCCTGCCGCGGCGTTGGCCCCAGTGCCTTGCACGATATCGCGAAGCGAGCCCGTGAGCCCGCCGTCGAAGGTCAGCTTCCGGTCCTGGATCCAACGAAGCGTGAGCGACGGCTCGGCCGACCAGACCGAAAAGTCTGTCCCCATGCTGAACGTGTGGTCATAACCGAGTACCAGACGCGCGGTCTCGTCGAACCGTCCGCTCGTTCGGTGGTCGCGCAGGTCGAGGCGATCGAATCCGAGTATCAATGTCGGCGTGAGCTGTGGGGCCGGACTGCCCGGCGGGGCGGTCGCCGCCCGCGTGTCGAGCTCGTCGTTGGCACCGTAGGTGAACACCGTCCAACCGTTGCGCGCGTTGCCGCCGTCGAGGCGGAGCTGATAGTCCCAGTACGAAAGCGAGATCTGGTTGGTCGCCAGGCCGAGCAGGAAGCCCGGATAGCCGTAGCGCGCGGCCGCCGTGAAGGTGACCCCAAGCGCCGGGATCGGCTCGCGCACGAAACCGCCCGACTGAAGCAGATTGATGTCGAAGTCGAGCAGGTGCTCATCCGAGCGGGCCCGCGCCGTTCGTCCGTCGATGATCCCGCCGGTGTACTGGCCGTAAGGCGCGGGCGCGCCGCCCGGATAGAACTGGATCTCGTCGATGAATTCGGGGTGGATGACGCTGGTCCCAACGAGCAGGTGATAAAGCAGTGGAATCGTCGTCCCATCGAGCAAGAAGCCGGTGGAGGCCGGACTGGCCCCGCGTACGACCGGGAAGGGCAACAGCGAGACCACTGAAGCGACGCCCGGCAGGGTCTGGATCACCCGGAACGGATCGCCGAAAGTACCTGGGATCTGCTGCAGCTCGGGACCGCGCAGCGTGATGCGCGAGACCTCGTCGCGGTGCTGCTCGCCGACCACCACGATCTCGTAGGGATCGTAACGATCGCGCTCGACGAAGTAGCTGACCGCCACCTCCTGACCCGCCGCCAGCGTCTCTTGCTGCAGGAAAGGGTTGTGGCTCGGCGCATAGACCGACACACGCGCGCTTCCCGGCGGCAGCGGCAGGCGGAACCGACCGCGCCGATCGGCGTCGACCGAATACCGGCGGTCGCCGACCACCGCCGTGACGGTCGCGTCGGTGACCGGGGCGCGCGTGCCGAGCTCGACCAGCTTCCCGCGCAGCACGGCCGTCCGCGCCGGGCCTTGGTTGGCCGGCTGCACAGGCGCCGGTGGCGGCGGGGGCAGAAACGTATGGGTGAACGTGATCTCGACC
>DASRLC010000018.1:0-8236 GCA_035648655.1 Polyangia bacterium | reverse complement strand
CGCCGGTACGCCGAACAGACCATCCGCGCGCTGCTCAGCGACGTGCTCTCGGCGCAGGAGGAGGAGCGGCGGCGAATTGCCCGCGAGCTGCACGACGAGACGGCCCAGACCCTCACCTCGCTGCTGGTGGGCCTGCGCGCCGTCGAGGAGTCGCGGCACCTCGACCAGGCGCTCGAGGCGGCGGGCAAGTTGCGGGGATTGGTGGCGTCCGCCCTGGCGGGCGTTCAGCGGATGGCCCGCGGCCTGCGCCCGAGCGCGCTGGACGATCTGGGGCTCGAGGAGGCGCTGGAGCGACTATCCGCCGAGACCTCCCGGAACGCCGGGTTCGTGATCGACCTGCAAGTCACGGGCGCCCGACTGCCACGCCTGGCCGAGGTGGTCGAGATCGCTCTCTATCGGGTGGCACAGGAGGCGCTGACCAACGCCGGAAAACACGCTGCGCCCAAGCACGTGAGCGTTCTGATTCACCAGACGCCGACCGTGGTTCGCCTGGTCGTCGAGGACGATGGGAAGGGCTTCGATGTGGCCCAGGCCCAGTCCGAGATCCAGTTGGGCCTGTTGGGCATGCGCGAGCGCATGCATCTCATCGGCGGCTCGATGACGGTGGAGTCCTCGCCGGGCCACGGCACGACCGTCAGTGTCAGCGTTCCGTTGCCCGCACAGAAACCGGCCTCGGCATGAAGACCCGCATCTTCATCGCGGATGATCACGGGATCCTGCGGGCGGGGCTGCGCGCGCTCATCAACACCCAGGCCGACATGGAGGTGGTCGGCGAGGCGGCCAACGGACCGGATGCCGAAGTGGGCATCAAGCAGACCGAGCCGGACATCGCGCTGATGGACATCAGCATGCCGGGGGGCGGGGGCTTGGCCGCGATCGCCGCCGTGAGGGCGGTCCGTCCCAGGACCCGTATCTTGGTGTTGACGGTCCACGACGAGCTCGGCTATCTGCGGGCCGCGACCGATGCGGGGGCGATCGGCTACGTGGTGAAGGGCGCGGTGGATACGGAGCTCTTCGCCGCGATTCGCGCGGTCGCCCAGGGCCGCAGCTTCATGGACACCTCGGTCGGCCTCGGGCTGGCCCAGCCTTCGATGCAGCCGACGCCGGCGGAGGTGGTCGACGGGCACCGGAAGAGTCAGCTCACCCCTCGGGAACGAGAGGTCATGGGGCGCGTCGCGGAGGGCTACACCAACGCCCAGATCGCCGAAGAGCTGCGCCTGGGGGTCAAGTCGATCGAGACCTACCGCGCCCGGCTCATGGAGAAGCTCGGCATCACCAGCCGATCCGCACTGGTGAGGTTCGCCCTCGAGTGCGGAATCCTGGCCCCCGGCAAGCCCGCGCCCTGACGGCGCGTGGCCCGCAGGCCGTCAGACCGGCGTAGGTCGCGGCCGCCGGCCCTACGCCGCGGCGGGGTCGTAGGTCTTCGGGGAACCGCGCGGCGGTTCGATGCGCATGCCCCCCTTGCCCACGGCGATGGGGTGGGTTCGCCGATCGTGCTCGCTTCCGCGCGTCTTGACGATCGTGAGCATTGGCGACAGCCGCTCGTCCGAATTCTGATAGCGAAGCATGAGGAGGTTGTCGGCGATGGGCGAAAGGCCCTGCTCGGTCACGCGCTCGGTCGAGTAGACGAGCGGCGCCTCGAGCGTGAGGACGCTGGTGATCCCGAGGATCTTGAAGCGAACCAGCAGCTTGTAGAGCACGTGCCGCAGCTCATCGATCGCCATGTGCTCCGTGAGCATCTGCGTGGCCGCGTCGAGCACGACCCGGGAGGCCTGCAGCGCTTCCAGGCGATCCCCCAGGACGCTCAGGAACTGTCCCGCGCGGAGGTGCTCCCGAGAGACATACAGAATCTGGACCAACCCCGCGTCGACCGCGGCCCGCAGGGGCAAGCTCAGCGCGTCCGCGCCGGCCATGATCTGTTCGGGCCCTTCCTCGAGGGTGACGTACAGGCCAGGCTGCTTCTGCGCCGCGCCCTCCAAGAGGAATTGCAGGCCGAGCATGCTCTTGCCGACGCCCGCGCTGCCCGAGACCAGGGTGACGCTGCGTCTCAAGAAGCCCCCGCCCAGGAGCTGGTCGAGGCCGGGCACGCCGGAGCCAAGACGGACGGCGCTCTCCAGCGCGGGGGGCGGCGCGTCCTGCCGGAAGTCCTGGCCGTAGCGCGGGAAGACCGAGACGCCGCCCGCTCCGATCACCAGGTTGTGGCGCCCCTTGAGGTGGGCGGTGTTTCGGAGCTTGTACACCTCGATGTACCGCTCGCGCTCGAGACCCTCCTCGGTGGAGCTGAGGATGATGACGCCGTCGACCACCGTCTCTTCGACCCCGAAGCGGCTGACTTGATGCGAGCCGTAGGGAATGTCGGTGGTGAAGAAGCCGACCGCCTGGGCATTCTGGACGATGCTGCACAGCTGAAAGACCTTCTCCCGGGCGACCTGCGGGTCCTTCAACCTATGCAAGAAGACCGAGACCGAATCGATGACCACCCGCTTGGCCTTCAGGGCTTCGATACGCGCTTGGATCATCCAGAGGTGGGCTTCGAGGAGGATGTCGGGTTGGGGAATGAAGACGATCTCGATCATCCCGCGCTCGATCTCGCGGCCCAGATCCCATCCCAGGCCCTGCGCGGCGGCGCGCAATCGTTCGTCGGTCTCCTCGAACGAGAAAAGGATCCCTTTTTCGCCGGCCTGGGCACCGCGGTAGATGAACTCCAGCGAGAGAACGGTCTTGCCGGTTCCGGCGACGCCACCGACGAGCAAGCTCGATCCCCAGGGGATCCCGGGTCCCAGAATCTCGTCGAGCTTGGTGATCAAGGTCTTGCAACGCAACGGCGGGGCGTTCGGCGTTGGCACCCGCTTGATCGCCAGCCGCGGGGCGAAGATCTCCAGGCCGCGGTTCGTGATCAGGAACGGATGCTCTTCGCGGCTGTGGTCCGTTCCGCGCATCTTGATGAGCTTGAACAGACGCTGCTGTTCGCCGTGAGACTCGCGCTGAAACAGGAGCATCACGCCGTCGACGATCGAGAACAGCGGGTTCTTCTCATAGTCGGCGGCCCCATATTCGCCGAGCAGCAGCGAGGTCGTCTGCCAGGCCATCAAGTTGATTGCCAGCTCGTAGTCGAACTTGCGGCGCTCCTCGCCGGAGCTCGCCAGATCGTCGAAGACCTTGAAGCTGTCGATGACGACCATGCTGGGCTTCACCTTCTTGAGGTGCTGCATGACCAGACCCATCGCGGCCTCGAGCCCCTTGGTTCGCAGCATGACGCCGAGGTCCACGAACTGCACGCTGTCGCCGAGCTTCTTCGGGTCGAAGAACGAGAACTGCTGGAGATGCCGCAACGATTTGGCCGTCGGCTCCGAGAGCGTGCCGAAGGCGAGGACCCGCCGCTGCGCCGACGCGTTGTGGAACGAGATCTGCTGGGTCAGGATGGTCTTCCCCGATCCGGGCGGCCCGCTCACGACCGTCACCGATCCCTCGGGTAACCCGCCACCAAAGATCGCGTCCAGATTGGGGACACCGGTCACGATCCGCGGAATGTCGGCTATTTGCGCCATGACTTCTTCTCCCCGCTGGCGACGCCGGCGGAATCGCTCGATTGGCGCGGCAGATCCTGGCCGACCCGAATCGGTCCGGGCAGCGAGACGTTATAGAGCTCCGCGTGCAGCTCGGGGGTGAGGATCTCGGCGGTCAGGCTGCCGAGAACGGTCAGCAACTCCACCAGCACGAACCGAACCGCCCCTAGGAGCTCGGTGGGCGGCACCGACCCGATGCGCTCGCGAAGCTCGCGGCACTGAATGCCGGCCGCCGGCTCGACCTTGAGCGACCAAAGGAGAGAGAATTTTTCGGAGGCGTTGTGCAGGACGCGCTCGGCGATCGCGGTGAGCGTGACCTCGCCCAGCGTGGTCTTGGTTCGGAGCCAGATCGCGCCCAGCGCCGCCTCGAACAGGCGCAGCAACGTTTCGGGCGACGAGGCCGCCGCCGATCGCGTGAGCCAGGCCTCGACGCAGGCCGCGTGATGGCCCTCGTCGATCACCCGGCCACCGGCGCTGGCGTGAGGTCCAGGGCGGGCAGCACGCCGATCGAGGAAAATGGCCGGCCCACCAACCGGTCATATCCCCCCGCGACGGTCATGGTGGCCTCAGAACTGAGCTTGCAACATCAGGCGTGCTTCGACCACGTTTTGGCGGGCGACGGTATTGCCGGTCGGCACGCCGGCGGTGGCCAGGACCGTCGCCTGATCGGGGAGATCGCTGGCCGCGTAGCTGCCCACGCCGGCCTCGGTGAAGACCGGGTCGTGAATGATGATGGGCAGGTCGGCCAGCAGCTTGAGCCGCTGCCCCCGGATGAACCAGGTCGCGCTGGTGGTGATCTCCTGGATCGGCTCCGAGCCGGTCAGAGGGACCGTCATGTACGAGAAGTTGGCGTCCGGCACCAGGTAAGCGTAGCGAACCGCCACCTCGAACGAGCGAAAGCCGATACCCCCCTGCGCCCGGAGGCCCCACATCTGGACCGAGCCGTAGCCGTTCGAGTACTTGCCGAAGTCGAAGGCGGCCTCGCCGGACAGATCGAATTGGCGCAGCGACAGCCGCCCCGCGGCGTCGCCGCCGGCCTGCCACCAGGTGCCCTGGCTGAACGGCGCCTCGGCGATGTAAGGGTTCCAGTCCGCGTCGAGGAGCAGCGATTTGTCGGCCAGCTTCACGTTGAGGACCGTCGAGTGGCCGATCAAAGTGTCCTTGGTGTAGAGCGCGTTGACGAAGACCGCGCCTTTCGGACTTCGATCGATGGGCGCATCCAGGTGGTGGATGTCCTGCTCGAGGTAGAACGGATCGCCGTCGAGGTTGCCGACGCCGGCGCGGGCCACGAAGAGCGGGATCCCCAGCTTCTCGGGCAGGTAGTGGTTCCCCGGCACGTCGCGCCCGCCGCCGGTGAAGAGGCCGCCGATCAGGGTGAACATCCCGGGGTGCGAGACCACCGCGGCGCCGACGTCGCGGCCGACGACGAAGCCCAGGTTGTTGATCGATCGGTCGGCGAACTGAAAGTTCCCCTCGTAGGTGAGCTGTTCGCGGCCGTACGGGACCTTGAACTGGCCGACCTTGAGATAGGTCGTCCGATTTCCCGACAGCGAGAGCGGAATCTCGAAGGCGAAGTCCAGCAAGCTCAGCGACACGGCGGTCTGCGCGACGATCGCCGCCTCGCCGCCCAGGGCCATCTCGAGATGGAAGGTGACCTCGTCATAGCGTCCCGAGACGCGCAGGCGTGCCCGGTTCATGAACAGATAGGCGCGGTCGTCGTTCTTGTCGGGATCGTCCAGGTGCTGGGCGAACCCGAGCAGCTGCACCATCCCGCCGAAGTCGAGCTCGGCGTCGGGGGTCTTGACCGCCGCGATCTCGGCCCGTGCCCCGGGGGCCAACATTGCGCTCAGCCCCAGGCTGACTCCCAGAACCATCGCCGCCGATCGGACCGTCATGATTGGCTCGCTCTTTGTAAGGTTGCATTGAACTTCACCGTGATCAGGTTCTTGGTCTTGATCGCTCCAAACATCATGGTGGGCGGTTTGATCTGGTAGTCGGTCATCAGCAGGTCCTTGCTGCCGGTGACCTGGAGGCCGTCCTTGACCCGGGTGCCGATCGCGCCGACGTCGATCTTTCGCTCGACCCCCGCCAGGCTCAGCCGACCGTGGAGCGTCACCGCGATCGGGCCGCCCGAGGGCGGGGCCACGTCATACGAGTCCATCTGAAACCGGATCTCTTTGAAGCGATTGCCCTTGAGGGCTTTGCGCATGTTCTTATCGAGGCCGTCCTCGCCCGAGCGGAGCTGAGCCACCGGGACGATCAGCTGGAACGTTCGGATGAAGTGTCCCCGGATCAGCGCCTCCAGATCGGGAGGCTGCGCGGCCGACGCCAGGCGTCCGGCGTCGAGGCCCGCGCTGGCCCACATGCCGTGGGCTTTCGCGCTGTAGTGGTGCAGGGTCGAATCGCCGTCGAGCTCGAGGGAGGCGCCCGGCGCCAGGGTCAGGGTGCCTCCGGCGGGACTGGTCAATCCGTCCTTCGCGGGCAGCGTCATCGCGGCAAGGAGCGTCCCCGCGACCAGCGCGATCCGGACGGCGCCCGCTCTTCCTTTGGTCAGAAATGGCTTCTTGCGCGCGTCCTCGCAGGCTTTCATCCGCAACCTATAGTGCGGAAACGTGCCTGACTTTGCCCGGTAAACCCCTAGCGGGCTGTGGCGGTTTCCCCCAGTCTCTATCCGAGTGGGGAATTCCTTACGCGCTATCCGGGGTATTAAATGGCCCGGCGACCTCGCCGAGCTCTTTGCGAAGCTCTCGCGGCGGAGCCGCCGTCACGCGGGCTAGTCCAGAAACGCCTTGAGATCCTTGCTGCGTGAAGGATGTTGGAGCTTGCGGAGGGCCTTGGCTTCGATCTGCCGGATGCGCTCGCGGGTGACCGAGAAGTCCCGGCCGACCTCCTCCAGCGTGTGGTCGGACTTCTGGCCGATCCCGAAGCGCATCCGCAGCACCTTCTCCTCGCGGGGCGTCAGCGTTGCCAACACCTTCCGCGTCTGCTCGACCAGATTGACGGAGATGACCGCATCGGCCGCCGAGATGACGCTCTTGTCCTCTATGAAGTCGCTGAGGTGCGAGTCCTCTTCCTCGCCGAGCGGCGTCTCCAACGAGATCGGCTCCTTTGCCAGCTTCAAGACCTTCCGGACCTTGTCGAGAGGAAGCTCCATCTTCTCGGCTATTTCATCGGGGGTGGGTTCGCGTCCGAGCTCGTGGACCAGGGCGCTGGCGGTGCGTCGGACCTGGTTCATCGTCTCGATCATGTGAACCGGAATGCGGATCGTGCGGGCCAGGTCCGCGATCGCGCGGGTAATGGCCTGGCGGATCCACCAGGTTGCGTAGGTCGAGAATTTGTAGCCGCGCTTGTAATCGAATTTGTTGACGGCCCGCATGAGGCCGATGTTGCCTTCCTGGATCAGATCCAGGAACTGCAAGCCGCGGTTGGTGTACTTCTTCCCAATCGATACCACCAGACGCAGGTTGGCCTCGATCAGCTTGGTCTTGGCGTTCTCGGCCATGCGTTCACCGGCCTGGACCTCGCGCACGACGTCGCGGAGAGCGCTTTCCGACAGCTTGGCCTCTTCCTCGACGGTCCTTATCTCGGTCTGCGCGGTGGCGATGGACCGCGACAGCGCCTCGAGCTCGCCGGGCCTCAGGCCCAAACGCGTGGCGACGGTCTTCTGTTTCAGCGGCGACGAACGAACGTCGCGCAGCGTCTTGCCGAGCTCCTTGCGCGACAGGCCCGATCGGCGCTCGCAGTCGATGATTTCTCGATGTGCTCGCTCGATGCGCTCGACGAACTCCTTGAGCTTGAGGACGATCTGATCGATCTGCTTCTTGTTGAGTCGCATCTCCTGCAGAGCGTCCAGGATGGTTTGCTTGAGCCCGCTTATCTGCCCTCGATACTTCTTCTTGGTGACCTCCGAAACCTTGGCGGTCAGCTTCTCGCCGACTTTCTCTTGCTCTCTCCAGAGGCGGCGCACCTTGTCGATGGCCTTACAGACCCGATCGACGTGTCGCTGTTCGTCGATCTCTTCCTCTTCGTCGCCGACGTCGCTCACGACATCCTTGACGCGAATCGTCTGCTGGCGAAGCTTGTCGCCCAGGTTCAGGATCTCTTCGACCGCCACCGAGGAGTTCAGCACCACCTGCAGGATGCGTCTCTGGCCATCCTCCATACGCTTGGCGATCTCGACCTCACCCTCGCGGGTGAGCAACGAAACCAACCCCATCTTGCTCAAGTACAGCCGCACCGGATCGGCGGTCGTGGAGAGGGCGTCGGCGTCGACCTCGACCTCGTCTTTCTTGGGCTCGTCGTCCTCGTCTTCCGCCTCTTCGGCCTTCTCCTCGAGCGCCCCTTTCTTGCTTAGCTTGGCGATCGGGGAGAGCTTGGTGTTCGGCGGCGAATCGACGATCTCGATGCCGGCGCTCGCGAACGCGACCAGCCAGCCGTCCATTTGGTCGGACGAGACGACGCTCTGCGGCATGTGCTCGTTGACCTCGTCGTAGCTCAGGAAGCCCTTGGCCTTGCCTATCGAGATGAGCTCGCGTTTCTTGCGCTCGTTCTCCTTCTGAGAGGTCGCGCTCTTTTTAGTCGGAGCGCCATTCCTGGGGACCCCCTTGAGCACGATCGGCGGGCTCTCCTCGCTCTCGTCGTCGTCCGGCTCGGTGTCGGCGGTATCATCC
>DASRLC010000017.1:0-4892 GCA_035648655.1 Polyangia bacterium | reverse complement strand
ACCCGACTGAGCATCATGGCCATGGCCGCGCCACCTCCGAAGCTGCTGCCGCCCCCTCCGCCCATGGACTGCATCAACTGCGACAGCGCCGCCGGCACTGCCCGGACTACCGCGAATGAGCAGATCGGGCCGAGGACCACCATGATGACGTGCAGCGCTATGTCACTCCCGTCGCCGTACACCGCCCCGAGGCCCTGTGTCATCTTGGTCATGTGCGCCATGATCACCCCCGCGAACCCGCAGGCCACCCCGAGCAACGGCATGTAGAGAAGGCCGATCACCAGGAAGCCCTTCACGAAGCTCCAGAAAATGGCCTCCGTCTTTTCGTGGGCCGCAAACGCGACGCAGATCGGCCCCACGGCAATCAGCACCATGTTCATGCCGAGACCGAAGAATCCCTCGAGCAGGATAAACACCGTGATCAATACCGCGGTGATGCTGGCGAGCACCCACCCGATCCCCGTCACGACTCCGTCCACCGCAAACCTCGCAATCTTGCCTGTCCACGAGTCGTCCCCGTGACCCGCTTTGGTCGCTCCAATTTCGGCGTGATTCACGTCCTGGTTGTCGGCCTCGTTCGCTTTCATCGTGTCCATCGAGGCTGATTCACTCGCCCAGACATCAGCCCACTTGTCCGCGAAGTTCATGACGAACTTCGTTTGCACCGACCCGACCACCCCGACGACGACCCTTTGGTACCCGGCGAGCAGCGACAGCACCAGGCACATTCGCAGCCAGAATCTCCTTTGAAAGAGCCTGCACGAACGCGGATCGTCGAGCACCTCGGCCGCCCCCTCGATGACATGGAAGGCGAAAATCAGCCAGAAGATCGCCATGCCAACGCCCGCGGTATCCGACTGCACAAAGTTTCCGGCGTTCTGGACGACCGCATCAATGATCTCGTCGAGACCGAACGCTGCACTTCTCGCGGCCATGTTGTTGCCCTCCGGTCGATCAGCGCGACATTGCGGCGCCGAGGTTTCGAATCGCCTGATTGTTCGAATTCATCCAGCCACGGTCGCGCTGCTCGAGGTAAGAGGCCTCCGCCTCGTCTTGGCCCACGAGGAAGATGATGGCCTGCTGATTCTTGAGCATCAGATCTTGCCCGTGGTACTTGGCCTCGGTCGCGGCGATCTCCGCCTGCAGACTGGTGATCTTCGCTTGGTTGGCAGGGTGGTGTTGATTCTCCGCCTGGATGGCGTCGCGTAGGCGCTTGATTTTCGCCACGTCGTCGTTGATCGACCTGTTCTGCATCTGCATCTGTCTCAGCAGCGCGGCGCGGGTGGCACGCGCTCGCTTTGACTGTCGGAGCAGCGAATCCACCTTGGCTCTAAACCACGGATCTGTCTGGTAGCGGGGATTGAGTCGCCAATGGTCAAGGTAGTTGACGTTCTCCCAGAGCTGCTCCGCCTGCTCGACGCTCATCACCGTCACGTACGTCGCGCGACGAAGATCGTCGATGCCAGCTATGCCATCGAACCAGGGAAGGTCGATAATCTGCAGGAGGTCGCTCCACCCGAGCTGTCTCCAGTCTTTCAGGCCGTCGTAGACTTGCCGGAAGGCCGCGAGATGGGCCTGCGCGGAGTTGATCATCTGGTTGAGTTGAATCATGTACTGGACGAATTGGGTCGCTCGTTGGGTGACAGCCGCCATGTCGTGGACCTCCCACTGAGCCTCCGCGCGCCGCGTGCCGGCCGTCAGGGTGAGCATCACCACCGTCGCCAAGATCAGCGTCTTCATGACCGCTCCGGCGCCGACGGATCGTCCCCGAGCCCCAGGTTCTGCGCGTAAGCGCGTACCTTCGAAAGCCGGATTTCGCCGCCGGCGATCGTTTTGCCATCGCAGGCCTCGACCAGACGGCGCATGCCCTCCGCTACCCCGAACCGACGGCAGAAGAGGCCCCGCCAGTGCTTGTCCTCACCGTCCGTCGTCGCGTACCAATAGAGGGCCGGCGAAATCTCCACCGTCAGAACCCGATTCAACCCGTTCCGCGAGACGAAGAACACCTCCCGACGCTCCTCGTCCTCACGCAGACCCTCGTGCAACCTCACCTGGTGAGGAAGGAGATGCAGGTCTTGCTCCATGAACGCGGGCGCCGAAAACCCCCGGTACAAGAAGAACTCGGACATCGTGTGCAACAGCTTCCGGGCATGTTCGTCGGTGACGTCGTTCGGGCTTTGTGACGAGAGCACCGCCATGCCATTGTGTTTTCGGATGGTCCTGAACATGTTCTCGACGACGGTAAAGAACGCCGGATTCGTCAAGAACGACCAGGCCTCGTCGATGAACATGCCCTTCCGCTCGTTGATCGCTCGTGGGTCCTGAATTCGCTTCCAGATGCTCCCCATGAGCGCCGCCACGAACGGCACTGCAAGCAACTCGTCGTCCTCGAGGCCGCTCAGCTCGAAGTAGATGTACTTGGCGCCAGCGACGCTGTCCGTGCCGGTGTCGAAATATCGGTCCCGCGGCGCGCGGGTCCACAGCTCGACCGCGGGCACGAACTCGGGAGCCTCGTTCCGCAGATGGGTCAGCAGCGCGGACAACGGCCGAGGCGGACGTGCTCCTACCCGCTCCTTCCGGGCGCGCAGGTACGCGCGACACTGATTCTCGTAGTCGCGGAAGAATCCGCTCTTGCCGTCTTCGCCCTTGAGGGCTCGGTCCAATCGATTCTTTTCAGTCGGCGTGAGCCCGTGTTTCTGACCGACCAGGCAGTCTAGCCACCCTTCGAAAAACACGGAGGCGCCCTCCACAGGACATGAGAGCTGCTCCCCGCCGTCGAGCACCATCCGGTGTTCGCCCGCGGCGATCTGACGGTCGCGTTCTTCGAGAGCCCAGGTGAGCGGCAAGGGGTTGAAACGAAACTGGCCACCCCGCAGCCGCATCACCGCGACGTTGTCGGGCATCTCCTCGGCGAGCAGCTCGAATACCGGACCGAAGGAGTTGCCCTTGTCGAGCACGTAGCCCTGCGACGGGAACATAGCCAGGCCGAGCAAAAACGAGTTCATCAACATCGACTTTCCCGAGCCGGGTAGGCCCAACACTGCCTTGTTCCAGGACGGCTCTCGCCGCGCGAAGAGCGAGTAGCTGAACACGCCGCCTTTTTTGTCCCCGAACAGCAGGAAAGGCGGCTTGTCGCCAGGGGAGAGGCGATACGCCATGACCAGGTCACCCGCCTGTCGGCTCGTCACTCGATTCATCCGAAGCCCAAACTGGCCGTTGCCTGGCACCGTCGAGAGCTCGGCGAGGACGCGATTGGCTCTCTCTTCCAGGACGTCGCCCGATCCCATGAGCCGCATCTGCGTACCCAGCTTAGCGGCCCGATCCTCCAGCTCCGCGAGAGACCCTCCTTGAACGATCACCGTGAAGTACCAATTGAATGGACACGCGTTTTCCATTTTCACGGATGACAGGAAGTCTTCAGCCTCGCTGTGATACCGGGCGCTCTCTTTGTGGCGGCCGGCTAGAGCGCCGGCGAAGTTCGACAGCCGAGCCATGCGCGGCCCTATCTGTGAGAAGTCGAGCGCTCGAAAGGTCTGGGCCAGGACGATCGGAAAGCGGATCTCGTTCTGCAAGCGCGCGAAGAGGTAGGCGATCGACTCCGCCGGTGGCACCTTCCACGTCAGAATTTTCGTCTGCCGTCCGTCGATCTGATACTGCTCCCCAGTATTGTCTCGCTCGCCCCCGGCCACCTGCGTCAACAGCGGCAAGTCGCGACGGAGGGCGCCTGGCCCTTCGGAGCGTCGATTCACGTGGCGCCACAGCGTCACAAACGCCTCCTCCTCGGCAAGCGGCTTGAGCCCAAAGCCCATCTTTGGCCGCCTGGTCGTGAAGGCCATCAAGTTCTCCTCGACCACCCTCAAGACGCGGCGGGCCATGCGGGCCTCCGCGCGGAGATCCTCGAGGCGCAACACCACCTCGGTCTGCGGATCACGCAGCCGCCAGATCGGCCAGCTCAACGTGCGGGCTTCTCGAAACCGAGGCGTGTATTTGAACGCCCACAAGATCTCGTCCTGAAACACTGTCCTGTCGCGCCAATATGAATTCGTGGCCTCGCACAGATACCTTAGTGCCGCTGAGTCTCGGGTTGGCGGGGCGATGGGCGGTGCCGAACCAACCGCGCGGGTGAAGATGTTCTGCACCTCCCAAGATCCGCGATTCCACTCTCCTTCCATGTTCGACGGGTTTAAGCCGTCGAGCGCCCGCCGGAGCGCCGCGGACGCTCCAGCCAGCCCATCGCCCCCGAGCGGCTCCGGATCGACCCCCTCCATTCGGTAAAGCGCCATCAACCCGCCGTCTTTGCAGACGATGAGCGGTCGCTCCGGTGAGTAATTTTCTTCCCGTCGGAAGAAGTCATACAGCAGCAGCTCGTTCTCCAAGTTCGAGGCTCCGGCGTTCCAAGCGCACTCCAGCGCCTTCATCTCCTTTGGGACGGCCGCCGTCGTCACTCGATCACCACGTGTTGCGGACTCGGGCTGTAGCTCACGATCCGTCGCGGAAACCGATGAAACCGCCGCAACACGAATAGCGGCACTGCCACCCGATCCTGCCCGAAGACCACCGCCAGGACGCCCCAGAGGACCAGGACGCCGAAGACGATCGTTAAGCCGCCCGCCTTCGTCACGGACATGAGGCCGAAGCCCAGTAATGCGCCAACCGCCACGAGACCCAGGGCGTAGTGTGCTGGGATCCGGCCGAGGAGCGGCGCGCTGTGCAGGCTTCGATAAATCGGTGCGGTGCCGTTTGCCACGTCTTCGCCCTTCTTTAGAGCATCGCGGCGCCGACGCCACAGAGCACCGAGCCGACGGCAGTGCCCACGAGATACCAGACGGCGTCCTGTTCTTTTCGGGAGAACTTGAGCGCCGCGACAACGAGGCCGATCGCCACGATAAGCA
>DASRLC010000016.1:0-8027 GCA_035648655.1 Polyangia bacterium | reverse complement strand
GCCTCCAGGCGGGCATTGTAGCGTGGGCGTCGAAAATGTCGTCGCCGTCGCCGTCACCGTCGCCCCCGCGGCGATTCTTGGCGCCGGAGGTCATCCAGACCTCGGCGATGGATTGCGGTCCCGCGGCCCTCAAGTGCCTGCTCGAGGGGTTCGGGGTGTCGGTCGGTTACGGGCGCTTGCGCGAGGCCTGTCAGACCTCCGTCGACGGCACCTCGATCGACACGTTGGAGGCGCTGGCGATCGGGCTCGGCCTGGACGCCGAGCAGGTGATGATGCCGGTCGATCATTTGTTGCTCGACGAATCCGACGCGCTGCCGGCCATCGTCGTGGTGCGGCTGCCCTCCGGGCTCACGCACTTCGTGGTGGTCTGGCGGGTTCACGGATCGTTCGTGCAGGTGATGGACCCGGCCCGCGGCCGCCGCTGGGTTCGCCAGGCCGCCTTCTTGCGCGAGGTCTTCGTTCATAGTCTCACGATTGAAGCGCCGGCGTTCCGCGGGTGGGCCGGCAGCGACGGGTTCACGCGCCCGCTCGCGCGCCGGCTGCGCGCCCTCGGCATCGAGCACGGCGACCGCCAAGCGCTGATCGCGCGGGCGCTGGCGGATCCCGAGTGGGGCCCGCTGGCGGCGCTCGACCGCGCGGTCCGCACGGTGGCCGCGCTGGTCGGGTCGGGCGCGCTGGCGCGCGGGACCGAGGCGCGTCGGTTGATCGACACGCTGGCGTCGGAGCCGGCCGGTGCCGCACCCTTGGGACAGACGCCCGCCGGCGCGCCATCGATCTACGCCACCGCCTCGGCGGCGCCCGCCGAGGACGGCACGCCGCAGGTCTCGATCCGGGGCGCCGTGTTGTTGCGGGTTTCGGGCGTCAAACGCCTGGACGCCGAGGCGCGGGCGGCGCTGCCGATCGAGCTGCGGGCCGCCGTCGACGAACCGCGCGCCCGGGCCGGCGCGGAGCTCGGACCTCTGCTCGCGCGCGACGGCTGGTGGCGGTGGGGCGCGCTGGCGGTCGGCGTCGTGCTGACGGCGCTGGGCGCGGTCGCGGAGGCGGTGCTGTTTCGGACGCTGATCGACATCGCCTCGGGTCGCGGCGGCGGCGCGGTGGGGCGTATTTTGGCGAAGCTCTCCGGCCGATCCGTGGTCGGTGAGGCCACGCTGTTCGTCGCCATCGTGCTGCTGTTGGTGGCGCTCTTGGCCCTCGAGCTTCCACTGGCGGGCGGCCTGCGCGGCGGCGGCCGGCGGCTCGAAGAGCGCCTGCGCCGCCTCATCCTGCGCAAGATTCCGCGCCTGCCGGATCGATATTTTCAGAGCCGCCCGATTTCCGACCTGGCCGAGCGCGCGCACGCCTTGCACCGGCTGCGCGTGCTGCCGACGCTGGGCGCCGATCTGGCCCGCACGGCGCTCGAGATCGCGGTGATCGCGGCCGGCCTGGCTTGGCTCGATCCGCGCGGCGCTCCACTGGCGATGGCGATCGCGGCCGCGATGTTGCTGATTCCGTTCCTGGCCGAGCCCGCGGTCGCCGAGCGCGATCTGCGGATGCGCAACCACGCGGGCGCGCTGGGTCGTTTCTATCTCGACGGCCTCCTGGGGCTCACGGCGGCTCGGACCCACGGCGGGGAGGCGGCGCTGGCGCGCGAGCACCGCGATCGCTTGCGCGAATGGCTGCGTGCGGCGCGGGGCGCGCTGGCGGCCGCTCTGACCGCAGAGGCGATCCAGTCGTTGGTCGGGTTCGGCCTGGCGGTGTGGCTGCTGCTGGATTTCTTCGTGCGCCGCGCGCCCGGGGGCGCCGCGGCTGTCACCCTGGCTGACCCTGGGACGGCGCTGCTGGTGGTCTATTGGGCGCTTTCGCTGCCCGCGCTCGGTCAGGAGCTGGCGCTCTTGGCCCAGCAGCTTCCGGCGCAACGCAACCTGACCTTGCGGCTCATCGAGCCGCTCGGCGCGCCCGAAGAAGGTGCGCCCGACGCGGCAGCGACAAAGACCGCTTCGCTGGATGAACCGGACCATCCACCGCTCCAATCGTCGCCCGTCGTGGAAGGCGCGGCCGCAATTCGGCTGCACGACGTACACGTGGTGGCGGGCGGGCGGCAGATCCTGGAGGTCGACGGGCTGTCGATCGCGGCCGGCGAGCAGCTGGCGATCGTGGGCGCCTCGGGGGCCGGCAAGTCCAGCCTGGTGGGCCTGCTGCTCGGCTGGTACCGCCCGGCCACCGGCGCGGTGCTGGTCGACGGGCAGCCTTTGGATGGCGCCGAGCTGGTGGCGCTCCGTCGCCACACGGTGTGGGTCGATCCGTCGGTCTACCTGTGGAACCGATCGCTGGCCGAGAATCTGGCGTTTGGGTTGGCGGAGACGGCGGAAGCGGCGAAGCGGTTCAGCGGACTCGGCGCCGCCGTCGAGGACGCCGATCTCGATGCCGTGGTCCGCGGGCTGCCGAACGGTCTCGACACGCCGCTCGGAGAAGCGGGCGGGTTGGTCTCGGGCGGCGAGGGACAACGGGTCCGTTTCGGGCGCGGGCTCCTGCGCCAGGCGCCGCGCCTGGTGATCCTCGACGAGCCGTTCCGTGGTTTGTCACGCGGCCAGCGCGCGCAACTGTTGTCGCGCGCGCGCGACCGATGGTCCTCGGCCACGCTGATCTGCGTAACCCACGACATTGAAGAGACGCAAAGCTTTCCGCGGGTGCTGGTGATCGCCGAAGGGCGCATCGCGGAAGACGGCGCGCCGTCCGAGCTGCTGACGCGCGCCGAATCGCGCTATCGGGCGCTGGCCGAAGCCGAGCGCCGGGTCATGGCCGCATCTTGGTCGGATGCCGTGTGGCGCCGGGTTCGCCTCGAGGGCGGACGGATCGCGGGGACACCCCAGTGAACGCCGCCGCACCCGAAGCCTGCCTCTGGCCGCTCGATCGCCGCGAAGAGCTCGGCGCGCGCTTGGGAGCCGTCGCCGGGATTGCCAACCCGGGGCCGGCCGATCGCTTCGAGCTCGCCTACGCCGACGTCGCATCCGGGCTCAGCGCGCGGGCGCGGGTTGAAGCGCCCGCGGTTCTGCGGGTCGGCGCGGGCGCGGGCGCGCTGTTGGGCGTCGTCACCTACACCGGATCGCAGGTCCGCCTGCTGTCGCCCGACGGCGGGGTCGTGTCGTGCGACGTGGCGACGCTGTCGGCCCTGCTGCGCGCGCCGGCCGAGGCGCCGCTTCACGCCGCACTGGAAGACACCGCCCGCCGCGCCGGCTTCGAGGGCGCCCGCGCAGCGATCGTGCGGGATGGGTTGTTGCTCGCGGCGCTCGGTGCCCAGCGGGTGGCGGAAGGAACCCGCCTGCGCCCCGCCAGCCCGTCCCTGCCCGCCGCCTTGCGCGCGGCCGGGATCGGCGGCCGCCTGGTGGCGGCCGCGACCGGGTACGTCGCGCAGTTGGCGCTCTTGGTGGCGCTGTGGTGGATGGTCGGCGCGCGCGCGGTGGCCGCCGGCGACCTCGAGCTTGGCTCTGGATGGATCTTGGTGGTGGGCGCGCTGGTCGTGGCCAGGTTGATGGCGGCCTTCGCGGCCGGCCGGGTCGCGATCGATGGCGGCGCCGTGCTTCGCGAGCGGCTGCTGCACGGGATCTTCGCGCTCGACGCCGAGCGGACCCGCCGCGCCGGGATCGGGCAGCTCATGGGCGCCATCGTCGACAGCGAGGCGATCGAATCGCTGGCCCTCGGCGGCGGCTTGGCCGCGGCGGTGGGCCTGTTCGAGCTAATCACCGGCCTGTCGATCGCCGCCTGCGGGATCGCGGCGGGCTGGCACCTGGCGTTCGCCGCGTTCTGGACGCTGGTGGCGCTCGCGCTCGGGGCGCGCGTACAGAAGGCGCTCCGTGCTTGGACCGTCCAGCGGCTGGTGCTCACGCACGATCTGGTCGAGCGCATGGTGGGGCAGCGGACCGTGGTCGCGCAGGAGCCGCCCGAGCTGCACCACCGGCAAGAAGATCGCGCGCTCGGCGCCTACGCGATCGCGGGGCGCGCGCTCGATGGCGCGGTGGCGCGCCTGACCGTGCTGGTTCCGCGAGGCTGGCTGATAGCCGCGGTGGCGATCTTGGCCACGCATCTCGACGACCTTTCGTCGCGTCCGGGGGCCTTCGCGGCCAGCCTGGGCGGGATCCTCTTCGTTTACAGCGCACTCCGCAAGCTGACACAGGCCTGGCCGTCTCTGGGCGCCGCGGCCATCGCCGCCCGCAATGTGGCGCCGCTCTTCGCGGGCGGCGAAGCGGGTATTGAGAAGAGTACCCTTGGAGGGTCCTCTGGATCCCCGGCGGATGAGCGCCGCCGGGCGAAACCCGTCGTCGCTCACGCGAATGTCGGGGGCCCACTACCCTCCACGGCCGTCGACCAACGCCAGACAGCCGTTCCCCCTGCCGAACGATGGCCCTCGGCGATTCCCGAGGTTCCGCTGATCGCTGCGCGGGATCTGGCCTTTCGATATCCGGGGCGCAGCGAATCGGTGCTGTCCGGCTGCAACTTCGAGATTCGCCGCGGCGACCGAATTCTCCTCGAAGGCCCGTCGGGCGGCGGCAAGTCGACGCTCGGCGCGCTGCTGTGCGGTCTGCGGGAGCCGACCTCGGGCGACCTGCGCTACGACGGCGTCGACTGGGATGTGCTCGGCACGCTGGCCTGGCGCGCCCGCGTCGGCGCGGCGCCCCAGTTCCACGAGAACCACGTCTTTTCGGCCAGCTTGCTCTTCAACCTGCTCCTCGGCCGGGCCTGGCCGCCCCGCCCCGAGGACGTCGCCGAGGCGGAGGCCGTTTGCCGCGAGCTCGACCTCGGCCCGTTGCTGGCGCGGATGCCCTCCGGACTCGAACAGCTGGTGGGCGAGAGCGGCTGGCAGCTCTCGCACGGCGAGCGCAGCCGTCTCTATATCGCGCGCTCGCTCTTGCAGCCGCTCACGGTGCGGGTCCTCGACGAGAGCTTTGCCGCGCTCGATCCCGAGACCTTGGAACGGGCGCTTGCCTGCGTGCTCCGCCGAGCCCAAACCCTGTTGGTGATCGCCCATCCTTGAGCCCACGGGCCCGCAGGATGCAGCCTTCGACCAGGTTCGCTTGTAGAATGGCCGCCTGGATGTAGGTCGATGTCGGAAACCAGTCTGCAGCTGACGGCGGGGGGAGATTACTCATCTCGGGGCGTCGAGGGGCCGATGTAGCGGCCGCAGATCTAGATGACGAACACGCCACCTTCCCGCGAAACCGGGTCAGCGCCGCTGGCCCGAGGCGCGAGCATTGGCCGTTACGTCGTGCTCAGCCTGGTCGGTCGCGGTGGAATGGGCGACGTCTACGCGGCCTACGATCCGGAGCTGGATCGCAAGGTGGCGGTCAAGCTGCTGCGGGTCAAACCGGGCAACGGCGTCTCGCTGACCGAGGGGCGCCAGCGGACGTTGCGCGAGGCCCAGGCCATCGCGCGGCTGTCGCACCCGAACGTGGTGGTGGTCTTCGACGTCGGCACCTTCGAGGACAAGGTCTTCATCGCGATGGAGTTCGTCGAGGGGAACACCCTCGCGTACTGGTCGGAGGCGCAGCCGCGAAGCTGGCAGGAGATCCTGAAGGTCTTCGTGGCGGCGGGGCGCGGCCTCGAGGCGGCGCACGAAAAGGGGCTGGTTCACCGCGATTTCAAACCCGACAACGTCATGATCGGTCGCGACGGCAAGGTGCGCGTCATGGACTTCGGCCTCGCTCGCCAGGTCAGCGAGAAGGTCCCCAGCGACGGCGTGCCGCGCCGGATCCCGGTCGAGCTGCCCGAGGAGGCGGGGCAGGTCGAGGTCGGCAGCTCGCCGACCATCGTGATCAATGCGGGCATCGAGCGACCGGACACGGACGCGATGCACACCTCGGGCTCGGGCCTCTTCGACGCGCGCCTCACGCGCACCGGCGCCATGATGGGCACGCCCGCGTACATGGCGCCCGAGCAGTTCTTCAACGCGCCCACCGACGCGCGCACCGATCAGTTCAGCTTCTGCATCGCGCTCTACGAAGCGCTCTACGGCCAGCGGCCGTTCGAGGGGAACAACCTCTCGACGCTGACCGGCAACGTGGTGCGCGGGAGCGTCCGCGAGCCGCCGGCCGGCACCAAGGTCCCGCCCTGGGTGCGCCGGATCGTGCTGCGTGGCCTGCGGCCGGTGATCGGCGATCGCTACCCTTCGATGGGCGATCTGCTGGATGCGCTGGGCAAGAGCCCGTATGCCAATCGGTGGCGGATGCTCTACGCCGCCATCGCGGTGGTGGTGACGATCGGCTTCGGTTTCGGCGTGCGACAGAGCCTGGCCGATCACCGCGCCATCTGCGGCGGCGGCGCCGAGAAGCTGGCCGACATCTGGGAGCTGTCGCCGCCGGCCGCCGTCGGGCCGGGACAGCCGGAGCCGCCCCACCAGGCGGCCATCCACGCGGCGTTCTTACGTACGGGCAAGAGCTACGCGGCCGACGTGTTCGCCACCGCCAGCCGGGCCCTGACCGCGTACGCGCAGAGCTGGGCCAATATGTACAAGGAGACCTGCGAGGCGACGCAGATCCGCCACGATCAATCGGCCGACGTGCTCGACCTCCGGATGTCGTGTCTTCAAGAGCGCCTGGGCGGCCTGCGCGCCCTCACCAACGTCTTCGACGACGCCAACGGCGACGTCGTCGAGAACGCCGTCAACGCCACCAATGCCCTCGCCACGCTGGATCGCTGCGCCGACGTGCCGCTGCTGCGCGCGGTGATCCGACCTCCGGAGGACCCGGCGACCCGTGCCAAGGTGGCGGACCTGCGGCGCCGGCTAGCCAACCTGAAGGCGAGGTTCGACGCGGGGAAGTGGAAGCAAGCGCTGGGGGATGCGCCGGGCTTGGTCGCGGCGACGCGGGCGTCGGCCTATCAGCCCCTCGTCGCCGAATCGCTAAATCTCATGGGAAATATATTCATAAAAGCCAATAATCCCCAAGCGGCAGAGAAGACACTCATCGAGGCATATTGGATGGCAGATGCTTCGCGACACGACGAGGTTCGCGCCGAGGCTGCCGGAAACTTGGTGTACGTCATTGGCTACTTGGAAGGTCATTTCGAAGAAGCCCATCGCTGGGCCAAGATTGCCGACGCCGTGCTCGACCGCATAGGTGGCCACGAATTGCTTCACGCTTGGTTGCTCAATGACCTCGGGTGTGTCTATGAGTTGGAAGGGCGTCGAGCAGAGTCGGCTCAGGTTCAGCAAACGGCGCTTTCTCTCAAAGAGCGCGTTTTGGGCCTAAATCACCCGGATGTCGGGATTTCCGAGGTTAACTTGGCGATCTCGCTCCAGGAATTGGGTCGGAACAAGGAGGCGCTGGAGCACAACGATCGAGCCATCAAGCTCCTCACAGAAGGCCTTGGGCACGATCATCCTGACGTCGCCATGCCGCTCAGCGATGGCGGCGAGATATTAAATGGGCTCGGCCGCTATCGTGAAGCTCGTCTTTCATTCGAGCGAGCGCGCGTCATCTGGGAGCGCGAGCTCGGGCCCGAAAGCCGCAACCTGGCATACGCACTCACAGGTATTGGCGTGAGCTTCCTCGCCGAAGGAAAGGCCACCGAAGCGCTGGTGCCGTTGGAGCGCGCAATGAAAATTCGGGAGGCGCAGGAGCCCGAACCCTCCAGACGCGCAGAAACCCAGTTTGCGTTAGCCAACGCCTTGTGGGAGTCCGGCCGCGCCCGCGCCCGTGCGCGCACTTTTGCCGACGAGGCGAAGCAAAATTACGCCAAGTCCTCGGCAAAGGACAAGGTAATCGAAGTCGACAACTGGCTGAAGACACACGACGCGGGTTGAGCCGCGCTGCGTTTGTTTGCCTAGCAGCCCGTTGACGAAGTCGTGTTTCTCACGCGGTGGCCTGAGCGCCGCGGAGTTCGGGTAGCCGCCGCGGCGTCGTGGGAAGTTCGGTGTTGTAGCGCGCTGGAAGGCGAAGTAACGCAGCCATAGTGTCCAGGAGCGTGACGAGCGCAGGGCCAAGGGCTGCTACTCCGGCTCCTTGGCCCTGGAGGCACCGCGGCTTGCCCACGCCGAAGAGTTTGCGCATGAGTAG
>DASRLC010000015.1:0-12564 GCA_035648655.1 Polyangia bacterium | reverse complement strand
GTGGGGGCGCTTCGGCGATCGGCGCCGCGATCGGCGGCGACGACTTGGGGAAGAAGCGGTCTTTCCAGTGCAGCTCGAGGAGACCGTAGGACACCACGGAGGCGGCGCCGACGATCACGATCGCGATGCCCAGGCCGCGTCGGCGACGCTGCAGGACGGGGTAAGCCGACGAGGCCGCGCGGAAGCGGGTGCTCTTCTCGGGCGGGATGGGATGCGCGACGCCGCCGATGATCGGGATCGGACCGGCATTTTCGACCCGCGCCTCAGGGGCGAGCGGCTGGGCCGGCTCCACCTCGGGCAGCTCGTCGCCGAGCGGCGCATCGAGCGCGGCCGACGAAGCGCCCGACGAAGGCGCGTCCTCCATCGCGACGACCGCTCCCGTGTCGACCGTTTCGAGCGCACCCTCCGGCGCGGCCGCTGCGTCGCGCACCGATCCGCCCACCAGCTCGTCGACCACGTCGACCACCCGGGTCGGCTCGTTCGAAAGATCATCGGTCACGAAGCGGGGTGCCGCGGCCCCCGAAGCCAGCCCACCACCGCCGGGCAGCGGGGTCGGGCCCGACGTCTCATGCAGCGCCTCGAGTGCCTTGTCGATATCGTCGGCGGTGGGCGGCTCGAAGAGAGCCGAGGGGACCGGGGCCGGTCGTAGGCCCGCGCCGGTGGTGGTGCGGGCGCGAAACGGGCCCATCGGTGTGCCCGGCTGCGCGCCCGCACCACCCGGGAGGCTGGTCTTGGCCGTCACGCCCAAGGCTGGACGCGCGGCGTCCGGTGGGGCCGGCGTGGCGCCTTCGGCGGCGGAGCTGATCGGGCCCGGTTTCGGCGCGTTGGGGTCGACCGCCTGAAAGATGCCCGAGCGGCGCACCGCCATTCCGCCGCTGGTCTTGGTCAACCCGGCGGGCGGACCGGCCGGTTGAGCGGCGCCGGTCTGCTGCAAGCGGGTCTTCTCGGCCAGGATCTTCTCCAGCGTAGGCTGGCTCTCGGGCGTCAGCTTGTCGAACCGAACGCCCATGCCCGGGGTGGCGTTTCCGCGCAGTGGGTCGGGCTCGCGGATCCAGACCACCGTCCCTTCACCGGCCAGCAGCGGCGTGGCGTCCTGAAGCTGAAACTCCAGCTTGAGCCGGGTCCCGACCGCCAGCGGCTCGCGCGTGCGGATGAAGATGCCCCCCCGGCTGACGTCCACGGCGTAGCGCTCGATGAACTGCTCGACGCTGGCGCTGCGAAATTTGATGCGGAGGTTGGTGGGTCCGCGCGGTGGGGTCTCGGTGGGCTCGGCCATGGTGAAACGTCGAGGGAGACTATAAGCCCCGTCGGCCTTTGCAAAGTGGTGATTATCCCTGATATTCATCATAAATCACTCGCCGCGGTCGCCACCCATCGGGCTTCGCTCTTCGCCTCTTCGGGCGCGGCTCGGCGTGCGCGCTCGGCCTGGCGCTGCTGGGCGCCTTCGGCGCGGGCGCTTTGGCTGCGACGCCACCCCCGCTGCGGGTCGCGCACGCCGCGGTGGCGTCGGATCATCCGCTGGCTTCGGCGGCCGGCGTGGCGGCGCTCAAGGCCGGGGGCAACGCGGTCGACGCCGCCTGCGCCACCGCGCTGGTGCTGGGTGTGGTGCACCCGGATTCGTCGGGGATCGGCGGAGGTGGCTTCGCGCTCATCTATCTGCCCAAGGAGAAGAAGAGCTTCGCGCTCGACTTCCGCGAGCGGGCGCCGGCCGCGATCACGCCCGCGCTCTACACCAAGAACGGCAAGCTCGATCCGGAGCTGTCCAAGCACGGCGGTCTGGCGGTGGGGGTGCCGGGCGAGGTGCGCGGCCTGTCGGAGATGGTGCGGCGCTGGGGCAAGCTGCCGTTCGCCCGCTGCGTGGACGCCGCGCAGAAGCTGGCGGCCAAAGGTTTCCCGGTCTCTTGGCGCCTGGCGCAGAGCCTGGCCGCCATCGATCGGAAGGCGGCGGGCGCCGATCCGAAGTTCACCGAGATCTTCGCGACCAAAACCCGCGCCGAAGGCGATCTGTGGCGCCGGCCCGACCTGGCGGCGACGCTCGGCAAGCTGCGCTCGGGTGGCGCCGACGCGTTTTACAAGGGCGCGCTGGCCAACGAGATCGTCAAGGCGGTTCGCGCGGCGGGCGGCGTGATGGACGCGGCCGATCTGGCGGGGTACACCGCGACCGATCGGGCGCCGCTCGCGACCGACTACCGCGGTCTGCACGTCTTTTCCATGCCACCGTCGTCGTCGGGCGGCGTGGCGCTCATCGAGGCGCTGGGGATCCTGGCGGCGTACTATCCGACCCAGGCCGATCTGCAGCGTGACGGGCGTGAATCGTCGGCCTATCTGCACGTCTTGGCCGAGGCCTTCAAGCACGCCTTCGCCGATCGGGCGCGCTTCCTGGGCGACACCGACTTCGTTCGGGTCGATCTGGCGCACCTGACCAGCCCCGTCTACCAAGCCGAGCTGGCGCGCCGGATCAAGCCGGACGGCGTGTTGCCGCGCGACGCCTACGGGACGTTGGGCTCGCCGCCCGCGCCGCGGCGGGACGGCGGGACCACGCACCTGTCGGTGATTGACGCCGACGGAAACGCGGTGGCGCTGACCAGCACCGTCAACCTGGGTTTCGGGGCGCATCTGGTGGCGGGCAAGACCGGCATCCTGCTCAACGATCAGATGGACGACTTCTCGCTCGAGCCGGGGGTGCCCAACGCCTTTGGCCTGATCGGCAACGAGCAGAACGCGGTCGCGCCCAGGAAGCGCCCGCTGTCGTCGATGACGCCGACCATCGCGGTCGACGGCCAGGGGCAGGTGCGGGTGGTGGTCGGCGCGGCGGGCGGACCGACCATCATCACGGCGACCACGCAGGTCTTTCTCAACGTGGTCGACTGGAAGCTGGACGCCCAGGCGGCGATCTCGGCGCCGCGCATCCACGACCAGTGGTTCCCCGACGTGATGGGGATCGAAGCCGACATCCCGCGCGACGTGGTCGACGGCCTCACGCGGCGCGGACAGAAGATCAAAGAGTTCCCCCACATCGGCACGGTCAACCTGCTGGTGCGGACCGACAAGGGGATCGAGGCGGGCGCCGAGCCGCGCAGCCCCAGCGCGCCGGCGGGATACTGATTTCGTGCCGGCCCGGCGGATCACCAAGGTTCTGATCGCCAACCGCGGAGAGATCGCCTGCCGCGTGATTCGCGCTTGCCGCGAGCTCGATCTGCGCACCGTGGCGGTCTACTCGGAGGCGGACCGAGCGGCGCTGCACGTGCGGCTGTGCGACGAGGCGATCGCGATCGGCCCGTCGCCGGCGCGCGAGAGCTATCTGGTGTCGGAGAAGATCGTCGACGCGATTCGCCGGACGGGCGCCGACGCCGTTCACCCCGGATATGGATTCCTCTCCGAGAACGCCGACTTCGCCGAGGCGGTGGGGGCCGCGGGCGCCACCTTCATCGGTCCGCCGCCCTCGGCGATCCGGGCCATGGGCGGCAAGACTTCGGCGCGCGCGCTCATGCAGTCGGCGGGCGTTCCGGTCGTTCCGGGCGACAACGGCGTGGGCGGACGTGGTTTCGCGCGGGCCGAAGAGGCCAAGGCCGCGGCGGCGCGCATCGGTTACCCCGTGATGCTGAAGGCCGCGGCCGGCGGCGGCGGACGCGGGATGCGCCTGGTCGATGCCGAGGAGAAGTTGGAGGCCGCGCTGCAGAGCGCGCAGCGCGAGGCCAAGGCGGCCTTCGGCGACGACACGGTCTATCTGGAAAAGGCCATCGTTCGCCCGCGGCACATCGAGATTCAGGTCTTCGGCGACGAGCACGGGGGAGCGGTTCACCTGCACGAGCGCGACTGCTCGATCCAGCGGCGCAACCAGAAGGTGATCGAGGAGTCGCCTTCGCCGGCGCTCGACGACGCGACGCGCGCCAAGATGGGCGAGGTGGCCGTGCGGGCCGCGCGTTCGGTTGGCTACGTGGGGGCCGGCACGATCGAGATGCTCTACGACTCGGCGACGCACGGGTTCTACTTCCTGGAGATGAACACCCGTCTTCAGGTCGAGCACCCGGTCACCGAGCTGGTGACGGGTGTCGATCTGGTGCGCTGGCAGCTGGCGGTGGCCCAAGGTGAAAAGATTCCGCTGGCGCAGGCCGACATCCCGCGCCGCGGCGCCGCCATCGAGTGCCGCGTCTATGCCGAAGACCCGGTGAAGTTCTTGCCCTCGCCGGGGACCATTACCTCGTTGCGGGTACCGGCCGGCCCGGGGATCCGCGACGACTCCGGGGTGGTCGCCGGCAGCGTCATCTCGGTCCACTACGATCCAATGATCTCCAAGCTGTGCGTTTGGGCCGACACGCGCGCCGCCGCCATCGATCGGATGCGGCGCGCGGTGGGCGAGTACCACGTCGGCGGCATCCGGACCAACCTGCCCTTCCACCGGCAGGTCATGCGCCACGCGAAGTTCATCGCCGGTGACTACGACACCGGTTTCATCGAGCGGCACAAATCCGAGCTGGCGCCGCCGGCCGCCGACACGGAGACGGCGATCTTGGCGGCGATCGCGGCCGCGGCGCACGCCGGGGGGCAGGGCGGGGCACCGGGCGAAGGCGATCTGGCGCTGGATCTCTCGCAGACGCAACCTTCGGCGTGGCGGCGCGAGACCAAGGTTTGAGCGCGCCGGCTGCGTCGCTGGTCGAGTCGGCCGCGGTGCTTGCACCGTCGCCGTCGCCGTCGCCGTCGCCGTCGCCCACATTGGGGCCGCCGCACCGCGGTCCGTCCCGCGCCCTGGTGCTGACCGCCTACGCGACGCTGTACGTCGTGTGGGGCTCGACCTATCTGGCCATTCGGATCGCGGTCGAGAGCTGGACGCCGCTCCTGCTGGCGGCCACCCGCTTCGCGATCGCCGGCGGCGGCCTCTACGCCGTGCTGCGCGCGCGCGGGGCGCCGACGCCGGGGCGGCGGGCCTGGTTGGCCGCCGTCCTGGTCGGTGGCTTGATGCTGGCCGGCGGCAACGGCACGGTTTGCTGGGCCGAGCAGTGGGTGCCGTCCGGCGAGACGTCGTTGATCTTGGCCTCGGGCGCACTGTGGATGGTGGTGCTGCCGTGGTGGACCGGTCGCGCGCCCGCGCCGCGCGCGGTGGTGCTGGTCGGCGTGCTGGTCGGGATGGCCGGCGTGGCCCTCTTGATGGGCGGTGGCCACGCGACGGACGCCGCCGCCACACTGGGCGGTCGGGCCTCGCCACTCGGGCGCGTGGCGCTGCTGGCCGCCAGCTTGAGCTGGGTCATCGGTTCGTTGCTGTCGAGGAGGTTGCCGCTGCCGGAGTCGGTGGCGCTGGCGAGCGCCATGGAGATGATCGTCGCCAGCCCGATCTTGTTTCTGGTGGCCGGCCTGCGCGGCGAGTGGACGACGTTTCACCTGAATGCCGTCACGGCGGCTGGCTGGGGCGCCCTCGGATACCTGATCGTGTTCGGCAGCCTGGCCGGCTTCGGCTCGTACATTTTCTTGCTGGTCCACGAAGGTCCGGCGCGCGCGTCGACCAACGCCTTCGTCAACCCGCTCATCGCGGTGGCGCTGGGCGCGGCGCTGGCCGCGGAGCCCGTCGGACCGCGGACCTTCGTCGCGGCCGGGATGATCGTGGCGGCGGTCGGCGCCGTCATCCTCGGGAGCTCGGCGTCGCCGCGGGCCAGGCGGGACCGGTCGTGAAGCCGGCGTCGACCAAGCCCGCCGGCGTCCGGCTCATCATGGGCTACAAGTTCGGCAAGGCGATCTTGCAGACGCTGGCCGGGATCGTCCTGCTCTACGGAGTCACCCACGGTCTGGCGGCCGCGTTGACCAACTTCGCCGACAAGCTGCGCGAGCACGCGGTCCACGCCTGGAGCAACGTGGTCGCCGCCGCGCTGCTGCGCCTCACCGACAGACGCCACAGCCTCTGGCTGGCGACCTACGCGCTCTTCGGCGACGCGCTGCTCAGCACGCTGGAAGGCTGGGCCCTCTGGCGCGGGTACGCCTGGGGCTCCTGGTTGATCGTGGGCGCCACGGCCTGCCTGCTGCCATTCGAGATTCGCGCGCTGGCCCACCACATCCGCGTGGGGCGGGTGATCCTGTTCCTGCTCAACCTGGCCATCGTCGCGTATCTGCTCCGCCGCGTCGAAGGGGAGCGCCTGGAGGCGCGCGCCCGCCGCGGCCTCTAGCCGAGGTCGAACAGCCGGCCCTGCCGCGGATCCTTCTTCTCGGGCAGGGCTTGCGACTTGGGCGGCCCAGGCGGTCGTGGCGCGCCGATGAGGGCCCGCAGGCGCTTCAGGTTGCGCGCGAACGAAGGGAGCTGGTCGGGGCCCGACGGTGTTTCGAGCACCGCCGGCGTGGCCGCGAAGCGGGCGTCGTTCACGAGGCGCCAGAACGGCAGCAGGCCCAAATAGCCGTCGCCGATCTCGGCGTGGCGATCGACATGGCTGCCGGCCGGCGTCTTCGAATCATTGAGATGAAAAGCCAACAAGCGCTCGAGGCCGATCACGCGCGCGAAATGCCCGAACACCCGGTCGTACCCTTCTTCGGTGCTGAGGTCGTGGCCGGAGGCGTGGGCATGGCAAGTGTCGAAGCAGATGCCGACGGTGTGGCCGCCCCGGGCGCGGGCCAGAATGGCTTCCATCTCCTCGAAGCGACAGCCGAGGCAGGTCCCCTGGCCGGCGGTGATCTCCAACAGCAGCCGCACCCGTACGCCGCGCGTCCGGTCGTAGAGATCGGACAGCGAATCGGCCGCCGCCACGATCCCCGCCTCGGCGCCCACACCCAGGTGGGCGCCCGGGTGCAGCACCACGAAATCGAGCCCCAGCTCGTCGGCCCGCAGCAGCTCCTCGGCCAGCGCGTCGCGGCTCTTGGCCAGGATCACCGGGTCGCCAGCCGACAGATTGATGAGGTAGGAGGCGTGTGACATGACCGGCCATCCGACGGTGGCGTGCTCGCTGCGGAAGAGCGAGACCTCCTCGGGCGCCAGCGGTTTGGCCCGCCACTGGGCCGACGGCCGCGCGAAGATCTGGATCGCCTCGCAGCCGTCCGCGTTGCCCCGCGCGATGGCGTGGAAGGCACCACCGGCGACCGACTCGTGCGCCCCGAGCAACATGGGGAGCCAGCATACGGGTTTCTCTCGATGTTTCCATTGACGAACCCCCCCCGATTCGGTAAACGACCCGCGGGTTTCCACGCATGAATTCGGCCCAACTCTTGCTGGTTTCGACCGCGCCTCAATCGCATGAGCCGCAGCTCATCGATCTCGATCAAACGGTCTTCGTTCAGCTGGGGATCTTCTTGCTGCTGGTGCTGGTCCTCGGCAAGCTCCTCTGGCGTCCGTACCTGCGCGTGCGCGGCGAGCGCGTGACGCGGGTCGAGGGCTATCGCCAGGAAGCGGCCCGCATGGAGATCGACGCCGCCGAGCGGCTGGCCCGCGCCGAGGCGACGCTGACCGAGGTGCGGCGACACGGCGCCGGCGTGCGCGCGACGGCGCGGGCCGAAGCGCAGGTGCGCGAGCAGGCGCTGCTGGCGGAGGCCAACGCCGACGCGCAGCGCACGCTGGCCGCGGCGCGGGTGCGCCTCGACGCCACGCTGACCGCGGAGCGAACCAAGCTTGCCGCCGAGGCCGCCGACGTGGCGCGGGCGGCCGCGCGCAAGATCCTGGGCCGCGAGGTGACGATGTGAGCTTGCTCCGTATCAATATCCGCGTGAGCGCCGATGGGCTTCGTCCGGCGGCGCCCGTCCGCGGACGATTTAAGGGACCCTCTCAGGGCCTTTTTCTCGGTAAATGGATGGCGGTGGGCCTGATCGTCTCGGCCTGCCTGGTCGGCCGCGCAGCCCGCGCCGACGTCGTCCCGCGCGACAGCGACCGTCCCCGCAGCGTCACCGCGGCCGAAGCGGCGCCGACGGGCGAGGAGCTGCCGGAGAGACGCGAGACGCCCCAGATCCACCCCAAGAGCCTGGCCCTTCAGCTCATCAACTTCGGGGTGTTGATCTTCATCTTGATCAAATTTGGCGGGCCGGCCATCGGTAAAACTCTGGCGGCGCGGCACGAGCAGCTCAAGGCCGAGCTGGCGGCGGCCGCCGAGGCGCGCGCGGCGGCGCTGGCCCGGCTAGAGCAACAGGATCAACGGCTGGCGGCGCTGGAGCGGGAGATCGTCGACATCCGGGCGGGTATTGCGCAAGAGGCCGACGCCGAGAAGGCCCGGCTCATCGCGCTGGCCGAGGAGCGATCGCGGCGGATCCGCGAGGAGACCAGCTTCGCGCTCGAGCAGCAGGTCAAGGAAGCCGAGCTGCGGCTGCGGCACGAGGCGGGCTTGGCAGCGGTCCAGCTCGCCGAGCAGCTGGTGCGCAAATCGCTCGACGCGCGCGATCAGCAACGCCTGGTCGACGCTTTCGTGGGCGACGTCGGGCCGCGGAGTGGCAACTGATGGCCGCCTTTGGCGGATCCGTGGCGCGGCGGTACGCGCGCGCCCTCTTCGGCCTGGGCGTCGACGGCGGCAACTTCGAGGCGCTGGGTCGCGAGATCGGCGAGCTGGCCGGCCTCTGGTCGTCGTCGCCCGAGCTGCGGCAGACCATCGAGAACCCCGTCTTCAAGCCATCCGAAAAGCGCGCCATCCTCGAGCAGATTTTGCCCCGCGTGACGCCGACGCCCGAGGTTCAGCGCCTGGTGTTGTTGTTGCTCGAGCGCCGCCGCATCGTGCTTCTACCCGCCATCGCGCGCGCCTACCGCGACCTCGCCGACGCCCACACCGGGCGGGTGCGGGCGCGCGTGACGTCCGCCGCGCCACTGCCTGCCGAAGCGCTCGACCGCGTGCGCGCCTCGCTGGAGCAGCGGACCGGCAAGAAGGTCATCTTGGAAACCGCCGTCGACGCCGATCTCATCGGTGGTGTCGTCGCGCGGGTGGGCGATCTGGTGCTCGACGGCAGCGTCCGCACCCAGCTCGACGATCTGCGACAGAAGCTCCTCAATTAGGGAACCAAGCACATGCAAATCCGCGCCGAAGAAATCAGTCAGATCATCCGCAAGGAGATCTCCGGGTTCGATCAGAAGGTCTCGGTCGTCGAGACCGGCACCGTGCTGGAAGCCGGCGACGGCATCGCCCGCGTGTACGGGTTGGAGGCCGCCATGGCCGGCGAGCTGCTCGACTTCGGGCACGGCGGCGTAGTTGGCTTGGTGCTGAACCTGGAAGAGGACAACGTCGGCGTCGCGCTCCTCGGCAGCTTCGAAGAGGTCCGCGAGGGCGACACCGTCAAGCGGACCGGCAAGATCGCGCAGGTCCCGGTGGGCGACGCGCTCATCGGCCGGGTCGTCAACGCGCTCGGGATCCCGATCGACGGCAAAGGCCCGATCGACCCCAAGTCGGAGAGCCGCAAGATCGAGGTCAAGGCGCCCGGCATCATCGCCCGCAAGTCGGTCCACGAGCCGATGCAGACCGGCATCAAGGCCATCGATTCGATGATCCCGATCGGCCGCGGCCAGCGCGAGCTCATCATCGGCGATCGGCAGACCGGCAAGACCGCGGTCGCCATCGACGCCATCATCAACCAGAAGGGGCAGGACGTGCGCTGCTTCTACGTCGCCATCGGTCAGAAACAGTCGACCGTGGCGGCGGTGGTCGAGAAGCTGCGCGAAAGTGGCGCGCTGCAGTACACCACCATCATTGCCGCGACGGCGTCGGAGCCGGCGCCGCTGCAGTTCCTGGCGCCCTACACCGGCGTCACGATGGCCGAGTACTACCGCGACAGCGGGCGGCACGCGCTCATCGTGTACGACGATCTGTCGAAGCAGGCGGTGGCCTACCGACAGCTCTCGCTGCTGCTGCGCCGCCCGCCGGGCCGCGAGGCGTATCCGGGCGACGTCTTCTACCTGCACTCGCGTCTGCTCGAGCGGGCGGCCAAGCTGTCGGACAAGGAGGGCGCCGGGTCGCTGACGGCGCTGCCGATCATCGAGACCCAGGCGGGAGACGTCTCGGCCTACATCCCGACCAACGTCATCTCGATCACCGACGGGCAGATCTTCCTCGAGAGCGATCTCTTCTACTCGGGCCAGCGACCGGCCGTGAACGCCGGTATCTCGGTGAGCCGCGTCGGCGGTGCCGCGCAGATCGTGGCGATGAAGAAAGTGGCCGGCAAGCTGCGCCTCGAGCTGGCGCAGTACCGCGAGCTGGCGGCCTTCGCACAGTTCGGCTCGGACCTCGACAAATCGACCCAGCAGCAGCTGGCGCGCGGCGCCCGCATGACCGAGCTTCTCAAACAGGGGCAATACCAGCCACTGCCGGTCGAAAAACAGGTGCTGATCCTGTTCGCGGTGACCAGCGGCTTCGCCGACGCGCTGCCCGTCGATTCGTTGGGCCGTTACGAGCGCGAGCTGTACGCCTTCGTCGACGCCCGCCACGGCGAGCTGTGGACGGAATTGCGCAGCAAGGGGAACAACGGCAAGGCATGGGACGGCCTGCAGGCGCTCATGAAGACGGCGCTGACGGCGTTCGGCAAAGAGTTCTCGCCGGAGGCCCAGGCCGCCTAGTCGATGCCTTCCCTCAAGAACATACGTACGCAGATCGCGTCGAAGAAATCGACGCAGAAGATCACGCGCGCCATGAAGCTGGTGGCGGCCTCGCGGCTGCGGCGCGCGCAGGATTCGATCGTGGCGGCGCGGCCGTACGCCAACGCGCTGGGCGAGGCCATCGCCGAGGTGGCGCTGCGCGCGGGTCCCGAGTCGCACCCGCTGCTCGATCGCCGGGCGCCCGAGCGGGTCACGCTGATCCTGCTGACGTCCGACCGCGGGCTCGCGGGCGGCTTCAACGCCAACGTCTTCCGCGCCGCGCAGCGCTTCATGATTGAGCGCAAACAGGCCACGCCGCCCGCGCGCGAGATCACGCTCGAGGTGGTCGGCAAGAAGGGCCGCGACTACTTCCGGCGCCGCAAGCTGGAGGTCGTGCGCGAAACAGCCGCCCCCACCGCCGAGACCGCGGCCCAGATCGCCCGCGACCTGGCCCATATCGTGTCGCACGCCTTTCGCCACGCCCACACCGACGCGGTGTTCTTGGTCTACAACGAGTTCAAGTCGGCGGTGCAGCAGCGGGTGGTGATCGAGCCGCTCCTGCCGGTGAGCGGCGCCGATCTTCCGGCCGGCACAAATGCGGCCCAGGGCAGCGTCCTGGATTTCGTCTACGAGCCGTCGAAGGAGAAGCTGCTCGACGCGCTGCTGCCGCTGTACGTCGAGTCGCAGATCTACCGTGGCCTGCTGGAGTCGATCGCCTCCGAGCTTGGCGCGCGCATGACCGCCATGGACAGCGCGACCAACAACGCCCGCGAGATGATCGCGAGCCTGACCTTGCAATACAACCGGGCCCGCCAAGCCGCCATCACCAAAGAGCTGATGGAGATCGTGAGCGGGGCCGAGGCTCTGAAAGGATAGAGGACAGTCATGAGTACGCACGCAGTTGTGGCCAGCACGCAGGGCAGGGTGGTCCAGGTCATCGGGCCGGTCGTCGACGTGGAGTTCGCGGGTGGCGAGTTGCCCGAGATCAACACCGCGCTCCGGATCTCGAACCCGTCGATCAGCAGCGCGGCCGGAAACCTCACCGTCGAGGTGGCGCAACACCTGGGCGAGCGCCACGTTCGCTGCATCGCGATGGACACCACCGACGGCCTGGTCCGCGGGATGTCGGTCGAGAACACCGGCGCGCCGATCCAGGTGCCGGTCGGTCGCGAGGTCTTGGGCCGCATCATGAACGTCATCGGCGAGCCGGTCGACGAGCGGGGGCCGATCACCACCAAACAGAAGTTCCCCATCCACCGGCCGACGCCCAAGTTCGTCGATCAGTCGGTGCGGGTCGAGATGTTCGAGACCGGCATCAAGGTCATCGATCTGCTGGCCCCCTACCGCCGCGGCGGGAAGGTCGGCCTGTTCGGCGGCGCCGGCGTCGGCAAGACCGTCACGATGCTCGAGCTCATCAACAACGTGGCCAAGAAGCACGGTGGTTTCTCGGTGTTCGGCGGCGTCGGCGAGCGCACCCGCGAGGGCCGCGATCTCTACAACGAGATGGCCGAGTCGAAGCTGTCGGACGGATCGTCGGTGCTCTCGAAGACCGCGCTGGTCTACGGCCAGATGAACGAGCCGCCGGGCGCCCGGGCGCGCGTGGCGCTGTCGGCGTTGACCGTCGCCGAGTTCTTCCGCGACGAGGAGGGGCAGGATGTGCTGCTCTTCATCGACAACATCTTTCGCTTCACCCAGGCCGGCTCGGAGGTCTCGGCGCTCCTCGGCCGAATCCCGTCGGCGGTCGGTTATCAGCCGACGTTGGCCACGGATATGGGCGAGCTGCAGGAGCGGATCACCTCGACCAGCAAGGGTTCGATCACCTCGGTGCAGGCGATTTACGTGCCGGCCGACGACTTGACGGACCCGGCTCCGGCGACGGCGTTCACGCATTTGGACGCATTCACGGTGCTGTCGCGTTCGATTGCGGAGAAGGGGATTTACCCGGCGGTGGATCCGCTGGAATCATCGAGCCGGATCATGGATCCGAATTACGTGGGCAAGGAACATTACGAGGTGGCGCAGAAGGTGAAGCGGACGCTGCAGCGGTACAAGGA
>DASRLC010000014.1:0-3525 GCA_035648655.1 Polyangia bacterium | reverse complement strand
CCCTCCCCTTGCCGACGACCCAGCTGCCCCGCCTGTTCCCGCCGAGGCTCCTCCCGCGCCGCCGCCGGCCGTGCCCGCGGTGCCGGTGCCGTGGTTTCCGCCTGCTCCGGCACCGCCCGCGTCCCCACCGCCTCCACCCGTGCCGCCGGCCCCGACGCCGGTGTCCTTGTCGAACGTCACGCCGTCGAACGGCACGACGATGACCTTGCTGCCGTGGTTCGTACCGGCTGAGATCTGGTTGTTCTTGTCCACGTCGCTCACGGCGAAGGTCACGTGGGTGATGAGCCCGTTCTCGAGGACGACGTTCGGCCGCTCCATCTTGTACCAGTGGTCGACGGTGCCGTCCGTGTAGCTGAAGATCTGCTGCGCGTATCGCGGATCATACGCCAAGCCCTGGTCGGTCCAATTGTGGATGCCGTCGGTCGACGTCAGGTGATACCCGACGCGATCGTCCGGATAATCGTAGAGGACATGGTACTGCCCGCCGCTGAACCAGATCACCGGGTCCTCGGCCAGGCTGTAGGTCGACTCGACGGTCGACGGCGCCATCGGATCCGAATGCTTCTGTTTGTTGGGAAAAATGCTGGCGCTGTACTGGGAGGGGATGGCCTCGTTCGATGGATAGGTGTTCGTCGGTTGCTGCGCCTTGTACGGTCCACAGATACCGCCGGTGCTGAGTGCGATCAGCCCGTGACGTTGCGTGATCTCGAAGTTGCCGTCCGGTCGGACCACCAGGCTGACGTTGGAGGCGTAGTTGGTGTTTCCACCGAACCCCGACGGGACACTCAGCCCGGATCCCGGCGAGCCGGAGCAGGGGGTCCAGGGACCGTCGAGGGAGCTGGCCGTGAAGATCGTGAACGGGACGACCTCGCTGACAATCAGGGCGTACGTGCCGTTCAGCAGGGCAACCACCTGGCTGTTGTGCCCATGGTGCGGGTCGCTCCCGAAGCTCGAGTTGCTGTAGGCGTACCCCATGTCGGTATAGGGGCCGAGCGCGCTCTTGCCGCCCACCGCGTGGATGGGATCCGAACCCTCCCAGCCCGGGTTGAACCCCTGGGAGCCGGCCCATCGGTCGGCGAACATATGGAAGGTCCCATCGGGCGCGAGGATGACGGTGCCGTCCCAGTAGTAATATCCGGGCGGGTTCGTCGAGCTCTCGATCCCGTTGCAGGTGTCGCGCGGAACGACGCCCATACTCGACACGCAGTTGGGGGGCGTCGACCCCGTCGCGGTGCAGCCCCAGGCGTTCGTGGTAAGCGGGCAGGTGATGGGTGTTGGCTGGAAGTAGTTGATGAAGGTCTTGGTGGTCGTCTGCGCACGGGCGACTCCGCACAACACGAAGAACAGAGCCGACGCGGTGACAGGGATCGACAAGTCGGAAAACTTGGAGGACATGCCTCCCACTGTCGAAACATCGACTCTTGTTGCCAAGATTCGTAAAGGCGTCGTGTGGCCATTTCAGCTCGGCGCGCGCCACCACGACGCGACCTCGGCGCGCTTCCGACCGGTCGGGGGGCGAGCCCGGCGTAAGGGGGTACCGATGGGACGTCGTGATGTTGAGTTAAGCCTGCGTTTTCTGATGGGAACCGACGAGGGAGTTGCCTCCAAAAAGCGCGCTCGCGCCGTTTTCTTGTCAACAAACGCCGGCCAGCAGGTAGATACAAGGATGACACCGTCGTGGCGATCGTTGTTCTCGCCCTTCCATCCAGCATCCATACCTCGCGCGCAATTTGCGCAAGAGGAACGTTCCTGGGTGCCTCGGTTTCCACGGGAGGATCGCATGTATACGAAGTGGCTGCTGACGCTCGTTCTCGGATCCTCGCTAGGAATCATAGGCTGCGGAAGTTCAACCCCCGGGACCTCGAGTTCGGGCGGTACCGGCGGATCTACGGCCACGGGAGGCAGGGCCACCGGCGGCTCGTCCACAGGTGGCGCCGCTACGGGAGGCAGCGCGAGTGGCGGAACCGGGAGTGGCGGAACCGGGAGCGGTGGGACCGCGAGTGGCGGAACCGGGAGTGGCGGAACCGGGAGCGGTGGGACCGGGAGCGGTGGGACCGCGACCGGCGGAGCTGCGGGTAGCGGAGCTGCGGGTAGCGGAAACAGCGGCGGCAATGCCGCGGGCGGTAGGGCGGCAGGCGGAGGCTCCGGTGGCGCTTCGATCGGCGGAAGCTCCGGCGCCGGCGGGGCCGGGGGCGCTGGCGGAAGCGGGAGCGCCGCGGTGCCGAGCAAGGGCTGTGGGGTCACGAATGGCGCGAAAACGCTGACCACAGGCGGCATGTCGGTCGCGAATGGTCTTCCCACGTCGACGAAACTCAACATCACGAGCGGCGGCATGAGCCGCGAGTACATTATCGATATTCCGGCGAATTACGATCCGACGCACCCGTATCGCCTGATCTTCTCCTGGCACCAGGCGTATGGTTCGGACACCGGTAATGCGATTGGCCAATATCCCGCCTTTAATGGTCCAAATTTCAACGCACAGGACTACGCCTTCTTCGGTCTCCACCGCGAAATGACCGCGGCGAACGATTCCGCCATCTTCGTAGCGCCCGAGGGAATCGGCAACCTACCATGGGATTTCAGCCGAGACAGTGTCCTCTTCGACGACCTGCTCGCGCTGGTCGACACGAACCTGTGCATCGACGACAGCCGGGTCTTTTCCACGGGCTTCAGCTTCGGCGCGATGATGAGCTATGCCCTTTCGATCACGCGCCAGACGAAGCTGCGCGCGGTCGTCGCCATGGCAGCGGCCAACTACAATCTTCCCAATGAGCCGACCGATACGAATGCGGCGCCGATCGCGTATATGGGGACAACCGGCATGAGCGATACCACCTGTCCGTGGGTCGGCAGCGACGCGGCGAAGCAGGGCGGGAAATACTGCGACCTTCAGCACGCCCAGGACAACGGATGCACGATTCCCGCCGGCAACAACATCCCGACGACGACGGTTGGCAGCAAGAAATACCTCTGCTACGACTTCGCAGGGTGTAAGGCGGGTTATCCCGTCAAAGTCTGCACGTTCGATGGCGCGCACACCCCGGCGAGCGTAGATGACGGGACCTCGACCGGGGATGACGGCCTGAAGGCCTTCATTCCACCGCTGGCCTGGAATTTCATCTCACAGTTTTGAGCAGACAGACCATCCGGCCAGCAAAGCCGTCGCTTGGCGCCTCGTATATTTGGAGGCGCCGGCGATGGAGGTCGCCTTCTTCCTGCCAGTCGAGGAGTCACGCGCGCTCTCGATCGAGTCCTCGCCGACCGAAGGCGGACGCGCGTGCGTCCCGTTCCTTCCATCGCCGCGCCACCAGACTGGCGGGGGTCGGCGTCCCGACCGGCCAGAAGAACGGAATCCAGATCCGGGTTGTGATCTTGAAGCCGTGCTAGCAGCCCGTTGACGAAGTCGTGTTTCTCACGCGGTGGCCTGAGCGCCGCGGAGTTCGGGTAGCCGCCGCGGCGTCGTGGGAAGTTCGGGGTTGTAGCGCGCTGGAAGGCGAAGTAACGCAGCCATAGTGTCCAGGA
>DASRLC010000013.1:0-8374 GCA_035648655.1 Polyangia bacterium | reverse complement strand
CGAACGGCTGCGGCAAATCGACCCTCATTCGCGTGCTGCTGGGCGAGGAGCCGCCATCGGCGGGAACCGTTCAACGCGCCGACGGCCTGCAGGTGGCCTACTTCCAGCAGAGCCGCGAGGCCCTCGATCCGGCGCTCAGCGTCGCCAACACCCTCTGCCCCGACGGCGATTTCGTCACCTTCCGCGGCGCGCGCGTCCACGTCCGCGGCTACCTGGAACGGTTCCTGTTTCAATCCGAGCAGGCCGACATGCCGGTGGGCAAGCTCTCGGGCGGCGAACAGAGTCGCCTGCTGCTGGCCGACCTGATGCTGCGCGAGGCCCAGCTCCTGGTCCTCGACGAGCCGACCAACGATCTCGATCTGCCGACGCTGGCGGTGCTCGAGGAGTCGCTGACCGGCTTCGACGGCGCGGTGCTGCTGGTGACCCACGACCGTTACTTTCTCGATCAGGTCGCGACCACCATCCTGGCCTTCACGCAGGTGACGCCCGCGGCGCCGTCCGATGCCATGCGCGGGATCGTTCCGTTCGCCAGCTTCGGGCAGTGGGAGGTCTGGCGCGCGCAGCAACTCGAGGCCGAGAAGGCCGCCGCCACCGCGCGCAACCGCGGGGCCGGCGGCGGTGCGAAACCCGGGCGGCGCAAGCTGACCTACGGCGAGCAGCGCGAGTACGACGCCATCGAAGAGACGCTGGCGCGCGCCGAGGCGGCGTTGGCCGAAGCCACCGCCGAGAGCGAAGAGCCCGAGCACGCCAGCGACGCGGGCCGATTGGTTGCGCTGCTGGCCGCGGTGTCGGCCCGCCAAGAGGACATCGATCGCCTGTACGCCCGCTGGGCCGAATTGGAGAGCAAGCTGGGCGGCAACAAGTAGATCGCGACCGCCTCAGTTGCACCATTTTCCGGTTGGACGGAGACTGGCGCGGGAGGCGACCATGAGGAAGAGCAACGCCCGCCAGCGAGCTTTACTTGGTACACCGTCCGACCGAATTGCGGCCGTCGCCCTGGCGGCGCTATTCGTCGCCGCGCTGACGACCGCCGGTTGCCGGCGCGCGGCGACGCCGAGCGCGACGTCCGCGCCCCCATCCATGCCCATGCCGCCGGTGGCAGCCGCCGACCCGCCCACGCCCAAGCGTCCGCCGCGCCGATTGGAAGACACCAACCGCAAGGAGCTGGAGAGCACGCTGCCCAAAGGCGCGCCGGTCGAGATCACGGCCCCCGAAGGCGACGAGGAGGCCTACCGTCTGGCGCAGGAGATCCGCATCTTCCTGCGCTCGGAAAAGTACGGCGTAGCCAACATCATTCGCAACCCACCCGATCCGTCCGCCAAAGGCGTCGGGTTGGAGGCGCTGCCCGACGGAAAATGGCGCGTCATCGTCGGCCAGCCCGAGTAGGTCTTCCGCCACCCAACGATGGTTCGTCTCGCGACGGCGGTTTGCTTTTGCTTGGCCATCTCGTCGGCCGTCGGATGCCATTCGGTCGGCAAATCCGGCTACCCGCTTTATCCCCCCAGCGCGGTGCCGCCCGCGCCCAGCCAGATCGCGACGTTGGAGGGGCCCATCAACATGGTGGATGGCGTGAACGTGGCGGCCAAAGGCCGGACCTTCCAGCTCTTGCCCGGCTGCCACATCGTGACGCTCGAGCGCAACATCGGCGAGGGGGGAGAGAACGGCTACTTCGCGGCCAACCTGCCGCACATCACCTACGCCTTCGAGATGAAGCCCGGCCACCTCTACAAGATCAGCGTCGACATCCAGGCGGGCTCCGCCATGATGGGCCGCATGCATCTCGAGGCACGCGAGACCGCCCCGGACGGATCGAGCGTTCGCTGGGGCCGGGCCCGCGGCGACTCCGACCTGGAAGACTGCCGGCACTGGGCGACCGCCGCCGGCCTTTGAGCGGCGCGCCCAGCATCGCGCGCTGAGCCCCGCCACCACGCCGCCAATGACCTTCTGGGTCAGCGCGCCGGCGCCGCCCCGTTGCGCGGTGCACATCGTTATGTTGTGCCCGCGGCAACGCCGCCTGATGTGGGTGCCACCCAAGACAGCGCCACCCATGCCTTTTAGCAAATTAAATCGCTGGCTGGATTACTGCTTATATTTAGGTTACCGGCTGATCGCAGCCTTGTGAACAAAGGCAAAACCCGAGCGATCGGGTGACGCAAAGCCTACGGGACTCTCTGAGTCGGCTGGGTTACCTCGAGGAGAAAAAATGCGCGACATCCGTAAGCGGGCGGTGCGAACGGGCATCATCTTGGCCACCGTGGTGGGTGTCGGGTGCGGGGAAGAAGCCAGCGACGTGCAGTCGTCCGAGCATGAGTTCGCAGAGTCGTCGGTCAACGGGCTGTCGTCCATCAACGGGCTGTCGTCCATCAACGGCCTGTCGTCCATCAACGGGCTGTCGTCCATCAACGGGCTGTCGTCCATCAACGGGCTGTCGTCCATCAACGGTCTGGCCACGACGTACGGCCTCATGACCACGGCCGCTGGGCGCAAGACGATCTCGTATCTGGTGCGCTGCTCGCTGGCGGCCAACGACTCGTTGGTCAAACAGGATCAGTACGGCGCCAACTACACCTTCGCCGGTGCCATCGGCCTGTGCCCGAGCTGGAAGGAAAGCGGCGTCGAGAGCAACGGCACCTGCCAGGAGCTGGTCTCCGCCTGCATGATGGCGCACGTCAACACAGCCGGCGTACACGTCCCGCTCTGGCTCGACTCCAGCGCGCCCGCCATCGGCTGGGGCATCGACAAGGTCAACTTCCCGTTCCAAGAAGGCTCGTTCTTCGGGAACATCATTTCAACCGGGTCTCTGTACCGCACCGGCAAGCCCTTCGTGGTGGCGCCGGCCGCCTATTACTGCGACGGCGCCGGCTTCAGCTCCGGCGTGGTGGCCGGCCGCCTGGGCGCCGACCAGACCAACTCGCCCTACGTCAACCCGTACGGCGACGCCGTGCTGTGCAAGAGCTCGCCCGACAACCAGCCGTTCTACACCTACGGCGTCAGCGGCCAGACCGACCCCGACGGCTACACGCGGCTCGAGATGCCGATTCACACGCCCTGGAACAACTCGATCACGGTGTGGCGGAATAACAGCTACGTCCCGGTCTTCGACACCACCTATCAATATACGTTTTCGGCCAATTCGACCGAGGCGAACCCGATGGTGATCGACACCGGGTCGACGCCGGTCCAGCAATGGAGCCGATCGGCCAACCTGGCCACGTCGGTGTTCACGATGGCGCCCAGCGCCAGCAACTGGACCATCTCGCCGATGGGCAGCCCGACGCAATGCCTGGACGCCGGCTCCGCCACCAACGGCGCGGCGCTGACGGACGCCGCCTGTAGCGGTAAGCCGCAACAGAGCTGGGCCATCTCCCCCGACGTCCAGACCGGCAACTTCTTCGTCAAGACCGCCGGCACCGGCCGCTGCCTGAGCGTGCGCGGCGCCAGCACCACCGCCGGCGCGGTGATGGAGGTCGACGACTGCGCCTCGCCCAGCCCCACGCCCAGCCAGAAGTTCGCTATCCAGGCCACCGTCTACACCATCCCCACGATCGCCAGCGGCGGCGGGGGCACCTGCCCCGCCTGGTGCGCCAAGTCGGTCGCCAATCTGAGCGCGCTGGGCCTGCCGGCGTCGTTGATCCCGGGCTGCGCCTGCGGGCGCTAGACGCGCCGGCCGATAGACCGCCGCAAACCTGGCGCTGCGGCATGGTCGGCGATCGCTGCGAGGTCTTGCCGGTGAACACCGACGAAAGTGCCGGTGTTGGCTTTCGAGCGATCCGACTTCGAGGTGGGCGGCGTGTTTGTCGCATCTGCCGTCGTGGGCGGGGATGAGGCGGCCGCCTCGTGCGGCCTTGCCCTGTGAGGCGGAGCACTGCCGAGGGGCCCAAGGCAGCCCTTCGAACGGTTGGTGAGTCATTGAACGCACAGGCGGTGATCGTGGTGCACCATTGATACCGGCGCACCCGCCCGATTTCGGAACCTCGAGCGCGAGACATGTGGCACCTCCCCGTTCATCTCGTTCAGCTGACATTGGCCGTCGTGGCCGCGACGAACGTCGACGCCGGTTCCGCTTCCGCCGACAAGCCGTTGCCCCTCCGGTTGCAACTGGTACCGCCGCCATCGGCTTCGCCCCGGGACCCGAACGATCCGCCGATGGACTACGAGCTCCATCGGGTCAAAGGTGGAAGCGGCGATCTGACCTACGAAGCGCCGGGGTTCACGGCGCGCATCGCCCGCGACGGATCCGTGATCTTCCGCGACCGACACCTGAGCTTGGCTTTTGCGCTGCTCCCGCACCCCACCCGCCAGCCGACGATCACCGGCGTTCCGAGCCTGGAGTCGGTTTTGCGGGGAAACGTCAAGAAACCCGACCCGACGCCGGTGTCCCCCGAAGAGCAGGCCGCGCTTTACGGCTCGCGGCTTCCCATCCCAACCGTCACGCCCTATCGGCCCGATCCCCGCGAGGCCTGCCAGTACCCGGCCCCCTGCTTCTTCGACGCGCCGGTCTTGTTGCTCTCGATCAAAGGCACCTTCGACCTGACCGACGAGCTGATGCGCCTCGGCGGCCAGGATCCCTCCCGCTACGCCAAGGCGCGTTTTCTGGCCGGGACGCGCGAGCTGCGAACCCGCATGGCGGCCCGGGCGCACGCGGATGACGTTCGGAGGTCGGCGGCCGGGTTGCCCGATCATCTGGAGGCGATCGCCTGCGACGGGCGGATGAACGTTGCGGAGAGGCGCGCGATCATCGAAGCGCTCGGCGCGGAGCTGGATACGTCGACGGCGGAAGGGCGCGCCGCGCAGGCGGAGATCGCGCGGTTCTTGGAGCGCTTCGATAGGGCCGACGGCGGCGTTGCGTGCTCGGGCCGGTGAGGATCGCCGACTTCCGTACGACAGAATCGTCGCGCGGTGATACGTTCCGGCCGCCCGATGCGATCGATCCTTCGAACCTTACTTCTGGTCTTGGTTTGTCTTCGGACAGCGCCGGCGCTCGCCCAGGCGGAGGCTGCGCTGCCGAGCTCGCCACAGTCGACCACGGAGGTCGTACCGCCGGGATCGCCACCGGCGCAGCAACCGTTTTCCGGTTGGGAATTCGGCGCCACGGGCGAGACGATTTTCGAGCATACGCGCGCCGGGCTGCGTGATCCGCACTTCGGCATGCGGCTCTATCGCGACCAGGCCGTGCCGGGGACGTTGAACACGATCGCGAACCCCGTCCCGGGCTCGGACGCGCTGGCGGCTGAGCCCAACGGACAGCACACCTTTTGGGACGTGTCGTTCGGGGAAAGCATGCCGGTGTTCACCTGGTTCAACGTCAACCCGCAGCGGGCACGCTACGCTCGGGGCTTTCAGTTCAACCTCGACGCGGGCGCCTTCATGCTGCTCGACTTTGGCAGCCAATCGGCGGGCGTCATCGACACGGACTTTCGGGTCGGGGGCTCCTTCGATTTCCGGCCGTGGTGGGACGGGTGGGAGCACCTGTCGCTCAAGGTTGGGTTCTTCCACGAGAGCACGCACCTGGGCGACGAATACGTGCTCTCGGCCGCAACGATTCAGGGTGTGGCGCCGCCGACGGCCAACGCGACGCTCCCGTATCGCGCCAACCCGTCGTACGAAGGACTGCCCGTCACGTTGAGTGTCGACATCCCCTTCGGGGAGAGCCATGTCTCGGCGCGCGTCTATGGCGGCGCTGAAGCGTACTTCTGGAGCGCGCTGCCGAACGGCACCTATCCGTCGGAGTGGCGCGTGGGGGGCGAGCTGCGCTGGACCAGCTTCGACGGCGAAAACGTGAACCGGGTAGTTCCCGACGACGCCCCGCTCGCCGATCGCCTCGAGGCCAACGTCTTGCGGCGATCGACGGGCGTGCATCGGGATCAGGTCACGGCGGTCCGCGCCAATCACGTCCGCCGCCGCCGCGGCGCTTTCACCGTCGAGGGCGCCTACGAGCTGCTCGCCAAGCGCAGGTATGACCACGTGGGCATCGAGCCAGGCGGCGCGGTCTTCGCGAGCGCCGATGGGTTCTGGTATGTCCAGCACGCCACGGTCCTGGGCCTCTACAACCTCGACACCGAGCGCTCATCGTCCAACGCGGTCGGCCTGTCGCTCGATTGGATCCGCGGCCGGTCGCCCTTCGGCCAGCTCACCGAGTACACGCATGTCGACGCGCTCGCGCTGGGGGTTTCGTATTACTGGTGAGACGTTTTCCCAGAATCGACACCGATTTCAGAATTCCGGAAGTATCGCAGGCGGAATGCGATCATTTATTCCCTAATGGTGGAGACGCGGTGCCCTGAGCAAGGCGTGAGAAAAACGCGGCCATGACCTCGGAAACGACCTCCCTACGCCGATCGGGTCCGTCAGTATCGATAAAATGTGTCGACAGGCCGTCGAGAGGAGAACTCGTGACCTCGATCGTCTGCCGCGGCGAAACGCGCGACGTGCCTTGTGATATCTCGATGTTCATCAGGATCTCGCCATTGTCGACACTGATCACCCGCGCCTGGAACTTAAAAATCGCCTCAGCGACCACGACGAGAGCCGAAGAACTGACGCTGTTCCCGTGCGCTATTTCCTCGAATCGATGCTGGTCGAGCACGAAGGACCGCGTGCCTTGGACCCATCCTATCTCGATTATCTGGAGCAACGTTTCTGCATTTGAGCCTCGCGCGAGCACGAGCGCGCGTTCAAGGTCAGAAGGTTCGCGGCCGTCTCGACCCGATCACCAACTTGGTCACGAACAACCCGCCCGGTCACGCCGGAAGAGATAACTCGGACTCCTCCAGCTAAAAGGACGCGCTCCACATCAGCCAACTCCGACGTCTGGCCGCGCTCGCTGCCAAAAGGCGGAAGCACCATCATGCTTCCGAAACGGCTATTCACTCGGGCCGGCACCGTGAGATCGATCGGACCGGCCGGGGTCAAGTTGATCGACGCCGTTGAGCAGCCTACCGTTACAAAAACCGCCAGGAGCACCAAGCGTGTCACGGTCGTAATCATGCCTGTCGTGAATGGTAACCCGACATCGCGCCACCGACGTGGCCGAATCGCGCTCAGGGGACTCACATGCGTGGCCGCTTCGACGGAACCCTCGTGGAGAAGCGAACGCGCGGGCATCGGCTTCGACGAGGTGGCGAAGCAGTGGCTTGACCTACATTCGAAACCGAACCTCCGCAGCCACGAGGACAACGCCGAACGCTATCGGAACCACGTCGAACCGTTCTTCGGGGACTGCCCCCTATCAGCCGTCACGCCGACGCGCATCCTGGAGCTTCGCGCGAAGGTCGAGGCCCACATGGTCACGCGGAAGCGCGTCGACGCCGCGGGCGGTATTGCGCTCGGCCGAGAAAAAGACCGCGCCCCGCACCGTGAATCTGATCATGGCGCTGGTCCGATCCATCCTTCGCTTCGCGGTCGCGAACGGCCGCCTTGCGGCGTCGCCGACGGATCGCCTTGGACGCGGCAAGCTCATGTTGCCGGTCGAGAAAGCGAAGCTCGCCCCGCCGATCGAGCGCGCCGATGACGTGGAGCGCCTGCTCGCAACTCTCCGCGACATGGGCGACGAGCTGCGCCGGCCGGATCTGCATCCGCTGTTCGCGCTGCTCGCGCTGCTCGTGTACACGGGGCTCGCCGCGGCGAAGCGCTCGGCCTCCGATGGTCAGACGTGGACCTCGAACGCCGCATGATCACCGTGCGCCGCAGCTACCAGGGGCAGACCAAGAGCAGCAAGCAGCGAACCGTACCTATCTCCAGCGCGCTCGCGGCGATCCTGAAGGCGTACCGCCTCGCCGAACCCTGGCAAGGGGAGCTGTGCTTCCCGAACGCGCGCGGCGAGATGTTCTCCCGCAACGCGAAGATCGAGGCCCTATTCCAGCGCGCCCTCGAACGCTCGAACCTCCCCCGCATCCGCGTCCACGACCTCCGCCACGTCTTCGCCAGGCACTTCGCCATGGGCGGCGGCGACATCTTCACGCTCCAGCGGATCCTCGGTCATTCGCCCCCCCAGCTCACGAGCGACACGTACGCGCACCTATCCCCGCGCCACATGGCCGGCGAGGCGGATCGGGTCGCGTACCCGGAACCGAGCACGCCAGCGAGGGTGTTCCTAGTGGGTGGCGCACAGCGTCAGGCCCGTTCTTGACGACTGCTATGGCGTTAGCACATGCTAGCTCTGGCGACTGGGCGAGACGCTTGCGTCTCGTGTGGGCCCTTAGGGCACTACCCCAGACGCATTTTTTTTGCCCGATGCTAGCAGCCCGTTGACGAAGTCGTGTTTCTCACGCGGTGGCCTGAGCGCCGCGGAGTTCGGGTAGCCGCCGCGGCGTCGTGGGAAGTTCGGGGTTGTAGCGCGCTGGAAGGCGAAGTAACGCAGCCATAGTGTCCAGGA
>DASRLC010000012.1:0-4088 GCA_035648655.1 Polyangia bacterium | reverse complement strand
AGGACAAGCAGAGCATCGACGAGCATCTGACGTCGATCCGGGGCATCGAAAGCCGGTTGCAGGCCACGGTGGCGCCGCCCACATCGACCGATGGTGGAGCGGCCATCTCCACGGTGACCGGCACGCCGGCCGCGTGCAGCTTCCCCAGCACCACCGGGGAGCCCAGTCCGAAGCTGGCCGCCAGCGTGCCGGTCCTCACCAAGCTGCAGATGGATCTGGCGATCGCGGCCTTCGCGTCCGACCTCACCCGCGTGGCCGTGATGCAGATTTCCGATCAGGGCGCCGCCAACCTGGTGATGAACTGGCTGGGATTCACGTCCGGAGGGCCCCTCGCGTCCGACCCCAACACCGGCGATGCCAACGGGTTTCACGCCATCGCGCACGAGAACACGATGCGTAAGGTCACCTGCGACACCTGGTTCCAGTCGCAGATCGCCTACCTCATCGGCCAGATGAAGAGCATCTCGGATCCCACCGGCAAGTCGATGCTGGACAGCAGCGTCATCGTCGGCATGAACAGCATGCGGACCGGCACCCATGAAACGACCGGCGTTCCGGTGGTCATGGCCGGGAGCTGCGGCGGATACTTCAAGACTGGACGAAGCCTGGCGCTGCCCTCGGGTACGCCCAACAACGGGCTTTTGGTAGCCCTTTGCAACGCGATGGGCACACCGGTCACGACGTTTGGCCAAGCCAGCTACGGCGGCGAGCTGACCGTCCTCAAGGGCTGAACGGGAGAACATCGATGAAAGCTCAAACGTTTTCGCGCCCATCCCTGGTCTTCACGGCCCTGCTCTCGATGGGAACCATCGGGGCATGCACCGGCCGCATCGGCATCTCGACGGGAAGCGCCACTGGGAGCGGCGGCAACAAAGGGCCAGGTTCCGCTGGTTCGGGTTCTGGTTCCGGTTCCGCGGGCGTCAGCGGTAGCACCGGCGCCACCACCGACGGCGGGTCCGCCACCGGCACCGGCTCCGGCGGCACGTCGTCCGTGCCGATCGCGACCATCGGCGCGACGCCGCCCGAGAGCGCGGGAACGTTGGTGATGCGTCGGTTGATATACCGCGAGTACGACCACATGCTGGCCGACCTGCTGGGCGACACGACCGCGCCGGCCGAGAGTGGCGACTGGTCGCCCGATGCGCCCGACGCCGTCGGCTTCCTAGCGCCGAACAGCGTGGCCGATCTGCAGGTCGACCTCTACAACGAAACCGCCGACTCGGTGGTGGAGACCGCGATCGCCGCCGTGGCGGCCGGTAAGACCGCCGGCAAGCTGACCATTCCGTGCAAGACGCCCACGACCACCGCCGCCGAGACCACCTGCGCGACCCAGTTCATCACCTCGTTCGGTCTCGAGGCCTACCGGCGGCCAATCGCGGCGGCGGAGCAGACCGACCTGCTGACCCTCTTCAGCAAGGTCCGCGGGTTGGGTCTGAGCTTCAACGAATCGATCGGCGCCATAGTCAAAGGGATGATCCAGTCGCCGAATTTCCTTTATCACTGGGAGATCGGGCCCACCCCGCCGGTCGTCGGCTCCGACGGCCTCGCCCCACTCACCGCTTGGCAGCTGGCCTCCCGGTTGGCTTCGACGATCTGGGAGACGATGCCCGACGACACGCTTCTTCAGGCGGCTCAGGCGGGGCAGCTCACGACGCCGGCCCAGGTTTCGACGCAGGTGACCCGCATGCTGGCCGACCCGCGCGCCAGCAATGGTCTTTACGACTTTCACGAGCAATGGCTCTTCAACTTCGGCAGCCAAGGGCGTGACCTGAGCCAGCCGCTGGTAAAATCCAGCCCGCTTTTCACGGCCTCGGTCGCGACAGGACTGCAGACCGAATTCACCGACTTCGTGTCCTCGGTCTACACGGGTGACGGCACACTGAAGACGCTGTTTACGGCGCCCTACAGCTTCATCAACCACGATATCGGCGTGCTCTATGGGGTCACCGGGCCAGCGACGGGTTTCGCCAAGGTGGCGCTCGATCCCACCCAGCGGGGCGGCATTTTCACCCAGACGGCCTTTCTGGCCACGATGGGTAGCGACGCTACCGACAATCCCATCTACCGCGGCCTGTCCATCTATCTGAAGGTACTTTGTGGAACCGTCGGATCGCCGCCATCCGTCGTGCCGCCGGTCAACTTCATCGCGAACGGGACGACGCGGCAATCCTACGAGGCCCACGGCATGGCGGCCTGCGCCGCCGGTTGTCATAACCTGTTCGACCCGCCCGGATTCTCGTTCGAGAATTTTGACGGCGACGGGTTGTTTCGAACCACCGACGCGAACTTGCCCGTGGATTCGACCGGTAGCTTCGTGACGCCCGCCAACGCAACCATCACATTTCAGAATGCGATCGACCTTTCGACGCAGCTGGCGCAGAGCGGCGAGGCGCAGACCTGCATCGACCGCCAATGGACGCGCTACCTCCTGGGGCGGCCCGAGACGATGGCCGAGTCGGGATCCATGTCGATTGCGTACCAGAAGGCGGCCGCCACCGCGGGATTCTCGATCCGCGATCTGCTGACCACCCTGGTACAGTCGAAGGCATTCATGTTCCGGCAGCCTTCGCCCGGCGAGTCGCTCTGAGGTCGCCGCCCGCGCGCAGCTGGGCGCTTGGCCGCCAAGCGCTTCTATTGCTGGCCCTGGGGACGCCCGTCGGGTGTGGCAGGGGCGGCGCCCTTCCGTCGACGTCTACCTCCGCGTCTTCCGTCGACGCGCAAACGACCGCCGCGGGTCATGCGTCGGCCGCCCTTCCTTCGGCGGAGCGCGCGGTTCGCCCGACGCCAGCTGCCGCCGCGTGGGCGCGCTGGCCCATGCCGAACGCCCGCCTGCCCGGGCTGCCCAACCCGCAGAGTTATGACACCGCGACCCCCAACGTGGTGGTCGATCGGATCACCGGCCTGATGTGGCAGCGAAATATTCCAAATAAATTTCTGACCTTTCAAGAAGCGTTGAGAAAGTGCGATGGGATGTCCCTGGGTGGCTTCAACGATTGGCGGCTGCCGTCGCGCATCGAGCTGGTCTCCCTCATCGACACCACGCACATCCAGCCGTCCATCGACGGCGCAGCTTTCCCCAATACGCCGATCGATTGGTTCTGGACCTCTTCGCGCGCCGCCGATGATCCCAACGCCGCCTGGTACGTGTATTTCTATTTTGGTTATCCGAAGACGGACCAGATCGGCAGCCAATTTTCGGTGCGCTGCGTCCGGGAGGCGCGGCCCATGGCGTCGCCGCCGGCCCGCTACGAGGTTCACGCGAAGGAGATCCTCGACGTGGCGACGGGCCTGCACTGGCAACGCGCCGTCGGTCCCAAGGCGCTGCCCTTCGCCGCCGCCGCCGCGTATTGCGGCCATCTGAGTCTCTCCGGGAGGCCGCACTGGCGGGTTCCGACCATGGGCGAGCTCCTCACCTTGATCGACGAGCACGCCGCCAGTCCGATGATCGATCGATCGGCCTTCCCCGGGACGCCGGCCGAACCGTTCTGGAGCTCGTCCACCTTCGCCAACGGCAAGGAGCTGGCCTGGTACGTGCGGTTCGACCACGGCAGTGGCCTTTACGGCCGCGTCATCGAACCTTTCCGGGTTCGCTGCGTGCGTTAGCGGCTCGCCCCCGAGGTTAGGGAGTGGCCAGCGTGGCCCACACGTTGGGCGCGGCTTGGCCATTCTTGATCCCTGTCATTATCCCCGTGATGATCGTCGGGTAAGTCCGGGATCTGCCCATGTCGCTAAGTCACGCGAGGGTCCGAAATCGGTTCACACGGCATCCGATTTTCCGTATTCCGGTTTGGACGAGAAGACCAGTCGGCAATTCGCTCCAATCTCGATACGGTCGCCAGAATGGTCATGTCTCAACATTCGCCGCTATGGCCCTTTACTGTTGAGCGACCGTCGGATCACGAGGCCCGCTCGAGCTGGGCCATCGAGGGCAGCGGAAGGCGGAAGATCATTTGATGAGACATCCGGAGAAAAGATGAAGACGACTGTTCGCATCAATCGAAAGCTTTCGATGAGCGCGGGGGCTCTTTTTGCCGTGGCAGGCACGAGCCTTTGGGTGATCGCTTGCAGCGGGGGCGGCGGCACGGTCA
>DASRLC010000011.1:0-14304 GCA_035648655.1 Polyangia bacterium | reverse complement strand
CGGTCGAGCGCCGCCCCCAGCGCAGCCGCCCCCAGCATGAGCGGCGCTACGAATACGCCGGCGTGGAGGTTCGCCCAAACCACCACCGCCACCAGGAAGCCAACACCGATGCGCCGCGCGGAAGCGCCGGCGTGACGCCGCAGAATATCGATCGTCGCCAGCGTCGCGACCTCGCCGGCGAACGAGAAGACGTGCGGCCTCTCGACGAAGCGCTCGTGCCCCACGAAGGCCGCCGCCGCCAAGGCCACCGCGCTGGCCACCGCGCCCGCGCCCCGCCGCCGGCAAACGGCGTAGGCGCCGGCGAATGCGCCCAGCAGCACCAAGGTCTTGCCCACCACCATCCCCGGAAAACCAGCCAGCCGATAGACGATCGCGGCGCCCACCTCGAACAGCCAGGCGGTGTCGAGATCGGGCGCGTCGGGGTAGGTGAAGGAGAAGAGGTTCCGGCCTGGCAACCCATGGTGGCGCAGGATCTGCTGCCCGGCTTTGATGCGGAAGAAGAGATCCGACTCCGCCATCGGACGCAGCGCCAGGGCGGCCACGAAGAAGAGCAACGCGAGCAGGGGCACGGCCGGGGCGAGCCGGCGCGCGGCGGACCGAAACACGCGCCGAGTCTACCGCGAGGCCAGGATGTAGCGCTGACCCCCGCGCACGATCGCCAGGGCCGGCTTTTGACCACGCGCCACCGCACGCGCCAGGGCGGCGCGGCTGGCCTTGGTCTGCCCGCCCGGCACGCCCAGGAGATCGCCGGCCAAGATGCCGAGCGGCGCGAGCTCACCCGGCGTCACCACCAGGAAACGCTCGCGGGATTGTCCCAGGGCCTGCGTCTGTTCGATGGAGAGCTCCGGGTAGAGCTCGGCCAGCGTCGTCACCCGGCGCAAGGGGCTGTCCGCGGCAGCCACCGGCACCTCGACGATGAACGACCCATGCGGCGGAGACACCAGGCGCGGCGCGAAGGTCGTGATGGCCTTCTCGATCGCGCTGTCGATGGCCCGCATGACGGCATGCTTGTCGCCGTTGGGGGCGATCTCGGGCTCGTTGGGTGCGCCGGTGTCGACGGTCTCGACGGTGCCGATCACCTCGCCCGAACCGACATGGCGGACCTCGAGATGCGCGTGAAAATCGACGAGCAGATTCTTGCCGACGATGAAGCCGGGGATGGCGGAAACGCCCTCGATCTGGCGTCCGCCGTAGGTCACCGAGATGGCGAAGGTGAGCGCGGAGGTGGGATCCACGCCGAGCGCCTCGCACGCGGCGGCGACCTGGGCGTCGTCTTCGCCGGTCACCAGCTCTTCGGCGATCACGGCCCGCCCGCCGCTGGCCGCGATCAGGCTGTCGCTGGTGCGGCGTTGAAGGCGTTGCAGCTCGGTGGCGCCCCCCCAACCGATCGAGATCGGGAGGCCGACCACCGTCGCGATTCGCGGGGCTAGGGCCTGGGCGGCCGGAAGCACCTCGACGGTCGTCGTGCACCCGGCGACCCAGGCGGCCACCGCTACCGTCGCGACTATCCGGCGCCCGACCATCCTCCTGATGGCATCGACGCCGCCGCCCGGCGCTTGAGGGCGATCGGGGGCCCGCCGCTAGAAGATCACGGCCAGCGCGGCGTAGATCTCGGTGCTGTCGCCCACCAACGTGACGTCGCTGGCGGTCGCGCCGTAGAGCTTGGGGGTGAAGAGCCCGACGTCCCGCCGCACCGCCAGCCGCAAGCGCAGCTCGCTGGCTTGGCCGGACCGGGTGAGCGGCAGCTCGACGCGCGCGCCGGTGTGCAGCGCGAACCGGTTGCCGGAGCCGGTCACCCGGCCGTCGCGCTCGAACCCCAGCCCCACCTCCGCGGCGGCCGTGCGCAGCACCCGCCAACAATAGCGGCAGCGGCGGTCGCCCCGGGCCAAGCGAGCCGCCGGACGGACCACCCCAAAGGCGTCGAGCGCCAGCCGATCGACCGGGTTGTCGGCGCTGGAATGGAATCGCCCCGAAGCCGACGAGGCGAACGATCCCAGATCGAAGCCCATCAGACCGTCTCCAAAGCCGCCCACCGCGAAAAAGGCCGGGATGGTGTGGGTCCCGCCGGCGAACCCGGTCGCGTCGAAGGTGGCGCCCATCCCGGCCGCCAGCGACAGGCGCGGCCGCCAGGGCGGCGCCGACTCGACCGCCTCGGCCGGGGCCATGCCCGCGGCGACGGCGCCGGTCTCGAAGGCCGCGTCCTGGGCCGCCGCCAGCCGGGACAGGGCGCAGAGCGCCAGCGGCAGAGCGATCCGCAGCGGGGCGGATGCGGGGTGCCGGGGCATGCACTGTCCTTTTAACACGCGCGGCCGCCTTCGATATATGCTTCGGGCGAGCGCCGCCGGGAGAAGCGCGTCGGGGCTCACGCGACTACAGAAAGAAGGCCAGCCATGTCCGACGCACCAGATTCCCCGGTCCCGCCCACGCCCGAAAAAGGGGTGGCGGATCTTCTGGGCGAGGCCCTTCAGCTCTACCGCGCGCACGCCAAGCCGCTGCTGATCACCTGCGCGCTCCTCTTCGTCCCGGCGTCGATCATCAAGTCACTGGCGCTGGCCGCCATCTTGGCCCCCACCGTGGCGCTCGCGACCGCCGCCGATCCGACCGCTACGCTGGCCGGCGGCTTCGGCGTCTATATGTTTGGACTGCTGGGCACGCTGGTGACCGCGTTCTTCCTGTACGGAATCATCGTGCCGCTCACCAATGGCGCGCTCACCATCGCGGTCGCCGATCGCATCCTGGGCGGCAAGGCCGAGTGGCGCGAGGTCTGGATGTTGCTCTTCCGGCGCCTCGGGATGCTGCTGTCGGCGGTCATTCCGGCCGCCATCGTGGTCGCATTCGGCTTCGTCTTCTTCGTCATTCCAGGCCTGGTCCTGGGCATGCTCTTCGCCTTCGTCTCGCCGGTCGTTTTGATCGAAGGGATCGGCGGCCGCGCCGCGCTCGAGCGCAGCACCACGCTGGTCCGCTCGGATTGGCTGCGGGTGACGCTGGTGGTGCTGGTCTTCGGCCTGCTGCGGGCCGTGGCGCAGTTGGTGGCCGGCGCGCTCATCCCACACTCGGCGATCTTCTTGAGTTCGCTGTTCGGCGATCTCATCACCATGGTGCTGCTACCGGTGCCGGTACTCGGGATGGTGCTCCTCTACTTCGACGTCCGCCGCAAGCGCGACAACTTCACCCCCGACCACCTCCGCGCCGACCTCGAATCCCTCAAAGTCGCCTAGCCAATCGCCTCAATCGAAACGGCCGAAACGGCCTAAATCGCGTCGGGGAAGAGACGCTCTAGCCCGCGTGTGGGGAGGGACGGCTTCGCCGGGCAGACCCCATCGCGGGGAGGTCGCAGGAACCCTCTCAGGGTTCCTGATCTAGTTGAGACAGACCTCGTAGCTTGGGTCGCAGCCGACTAGGGCGGGCGCGGTCAGGGCGTAGCTGGACTGCACGTCCATTCCGCGCATGGTGAGGCCAAATCCGCTGGCCGCGGTGAGGTGGTGGGTGCAGACGCCCGACGCGGGTGGACAGGCCGCCAGCGACACCTCGCCCACCTCGAACGCGGCACCGGCCGAGCGAAACATATTGTCGGGCAGTTGCATGCCGTCGAGGTAGACCGCGGTATCCGCGGCATCCATGGGACGAACGATCGCCAGCAACTGATCGAAGTTCGGCAGCAGCGCGAAGGTGAGATCCTTGATCAGCGCCCCGGCGTCGGCCGCGATCCCCAGCGACAGGCTCGGCTCGCAGTCCAATCCCTGCGTGACCAGCACCGGGCTCGTGGCGATGATGGTGAAGCTTCCGGCGCCGATCAGCGACGCCACCTGGCCCGCGTCGAGCGTCAGCGGGCCAGCCAGCGGCTCGGCCGCCCCGTTCGGCGGCAACAAGCTCAGGGTTTCCGCGGCCGGGCCGTCGAAGGTGACCGTGGTGCCGTCGGTCGACGCCAGCACCCGCCAAATGGAGGCGCCGTCGTTGCCGAAGAACGAAGTGCAATCGACGCTGGCCTGGGGGGTGAGCGCCGCCGCGACGTAGGTCTTGCTCCAGGTCACGATGGGCGGCATCTGTTCGTGGGTCATGTCGGGCGAGTTGATTCCCATCACCTCCGAGCCGTAGGTCGTCGAGATGTTGCCCGAGAAGACCGCGATCGGTCGATTCGAGCTCACCCGGCTCCCGGTCAGATCCTCGCCGTCGGCGCCGGTGTAGATCTGGAAGACGTCGCCGTCGTTGAGCGTGATCGGGAAGTCGTCACCGGCACCGAGCGCATCGACGCCGCCGCCGAGCGGCGCCGTCACCGGTCCGATCGGAGACAGATGGATCGCCGTCGAGATCTGGGTGCCGACGATGATGACCCGGCCGGCGCCCCCGCGGCTGCCCAGCGTTTCTGCGACCGCCTGGGTCCCCGCCTGCGGGTAGGTCACCGCGCGGTAGTCGATCCCCAGCGATTGCAGCGGCAACACCAGCGTGCCGCCGGTGCTGGTCGCGGATTCGCTGGCGTCGTCGCTCTCGATCTCGATCACCGTGACCGGGCGATCGCTGGAGATCCGGATCGCGGAGGCCGGGATGGTGCCGATGCCCGTCGGAACGACCACCGCCGTACTGGGGCGCAATCTTCCGGACGACCCGCTCGGCACCTGGGTCGTCGGGTCCGACTGCCATTGCGACGCGCTGCCGGGGCCCGACGAGAACGGAAGCTGGATCTCGACGGTGGCCGGATCGTCTCCGGGGTTCGTCACGAGGAAGCTGGTGGCCGCCGTCTGGTCCGCCTCGATGGTCTCCGCCTCGACCGTGTAGAAGAGACAGCCGACCAGGCTGTTTGTGTTGGTCTCCGCGGATTGGCAATTCAGTGATGTACAGCGGGCAAGGCTGCAGACCTGACCCTGCGCGCCGCAGTCGTCGAGTAGGGGTCCGATCGCGCCGTCGACGCAGGCGTGCACGGTCGAGTCGGTGAGGCAGATGGCGGCGCCATTGCACGCTCGGGGCACCACCGATCCATCAATCTCGGGCACGCTGGAGGTCGAACAAGCGCCAAGAGTCAACGCTGTGGCGGCCCAAGGTACCAACAGGCCCGCGCGGATGTGGGCGAACCCGCCCGCCCAAATGTGGGTTGAACGATCACGTCTCATACGTTGCGCCACATCATGCACCGCATGTTGCGCCACGCGCGTTCGACTGTTACGGCGCGCTTCATGTCGGCCAATGTGGTGCCGGAACATCATTCCCCACAAAAATAGATCTCATTTCTCGACGGGAACTTCATGAAAAAGAAGCATGACGAACCTTGCCAAGCGCGGTGTGCTGGGACTACGATTTTCGGGCGTTGGTACGTGCGACGGTCGTCCTCGCTCTGGCCTACGGGCTCACCAACGGGATCGCCGCGCTGGCCGCGTCCCCGTTGGGAGGCCCGAAGCCAACCGACAACCTCTTCGAGGATCGGGGGGGTGACGATTCGGGCGACAGCAAGTCAGATGACAGCAAGTCAGACGGCGTCACGCCGGACGAAAGCAAGTCGGACGAAAGCAAGTCAGATGACAGCAAGTCAGATGACAGCAAGTCGGACGACGTCACGCCGGACGAAAGCAAATTCGGCGCCCCCAATTCGGCCAAGGCTGGTTCACTCGACGTCACCTCCAGCGGGGCGGACGACTCGGCGAGTGACGCCGACAACGGCGCGGCCGACAGCGACGAGGAACCGGAGTCGGCGCTGCACGGCCTGGCCTGCCTGGAAGGCGACGCCACCGGTGGTCGCCGCAAAGGGGTTCAGCGACGCGACTTTCTCAAGCGCCACCGCTTCGAGCTCTCCGGCCTGGGCGGCTTTTACGCGGCCGACGCGTTGTCGTCGACCTACAGCTACGGTGGCGCGCTGTCCTTTTATCCGTCGGAGGACTTCGGCCTCGAAGCGCTGGTCACGCGCACGCCGATGCAGTTTCGATTGGAAGAGGCTTTCACGTCGTTCGATCAGCAGACCCACTTCCAGCCCAGCATCGCCTGGCAAGGGATGCTCTCGCTGCTGTGGTCGCCCATTCACGCCAAGTTCAAGTTCAGCGAGACGCGAATCATCCACAGCGATTTCTTCGCCGTCGCGGGCGCCGGCCGCACCTTCGATCCCACCGTCCTCGGTCTGACCTGGGAGGTGGGCGGCGGCCTCAAGCTCTACTTCAACCGCTACTTGTCCTTCCGGCTCGACCTGCGCGACTTCTTGCTGCCGCAAGAGGTCCTCGGCCGCGGCCGAATCACCAACAACGTCAACGTGCTCGCGGGGCTCAGCCTATGGTTCGGCTGACCCCACGAAGGACAACCTCGGTTGGCCCGCTCACGCTCGCCTGCGTGACCTTGTTCGTGGTGGGCACGGCAAAGATCGCGTTGGGGGAGGACGAGCTGGAATCCACCCCACGCGCGGGGACCCCGGGCTCGTCCGAGCCCATCGCGGGGGGCGCGGGAACCGCTCAAGTTCCCGCACAAGGTGACGCTTGTATCGACGAGAACATCCAGGCGGATCTGTTCGCCAAGCGTAAGCAGCGGACCAGCCGCGACCGCCTCTTTCAGCAGGCCAACCGCCACGAGCTGAGCCTCCAGGGCGGCTACTACTCGTCGGATCTCTTCGACGGCGTGTACTCCGGGCACCTGGGCGACATCCCCTACGTGAACCACGTGCCGGGTGTTCGTTCGACGCCCATCCCGGGAACGCTCGGCCTCGCCTACACGTACCACATGACCGAAGATCTGGGGGTCGAGGCCTCGGCGGCCATCACCAGCCTCACCTCGTACGGCGGTCCCGAGCTCGAGCGCACCTTCGCGGTGCTGCAAGGACGGCCGCGCCGCGAGCTGTACTTCGACGCCGATCTGATCTGGGTCCCCGCCCACGCCAAGATGCGCTTGGGCGGCTCGATCACCCACTTCGACATTTACCTGGCGGGGGGGGCCGGCGTCGTCGATTCGGTGGTCTCCGAGGATCTGGCCGGCAACGGCGGCTTCGGCTTCAAGTTCTTCCTGGGCCACGCCTGGGCCATCCGCATCGACGTGCGCGACCACATCTATCGACAGCAGCTCCTGGCGCAGACGCTGCTGGTCAACGATCTGACCACCACGGTCGGGTTGAGCCTGTACCTGCCGATACGGGAGTGAGCCGAGAGGGTGATCACATGAGCCGACGACGACCGATTTTTCGTTCCCCGCTGCTGGCGGTCGCGCTCTTGCCGGCCTTGGCCGGGTCGGCCCGCGCGGGCAAGGCCGTCCGGAACGATCCGTCGTCCGAGTCGACGCCCGACGTGGGCCGCGCGGCCGGCTCGAAGTCGGCGCCGCCGCCGCCCGGGCCGACCGCCGACGAATCCGCTGAGCAGCGGACCGCGCCGCCGGTCCCGGGACCGGCCGTCGACCTCGCCAAGTTGCGCGCCGAATACGATCGCCTGCGCGACGAGCTGTTTCGCTCGCGGGCCCGCGCCGAGCTGGTCGAAGAGGGGATCTACGCCTCCAAGCTGAGCGCCACGCTGCGCTGGAAGGGCGCGCCCGACTTCATCCTGCGGCGCGCCGAGATCCGTCTCGACGGAAATTCGATCTGGGACTCGGGCGAAAAGCCGCTGGTCGACGAGCTCATCAAGGTCTCCGAACGACCGATCAAGCCCGGCCCGCACACCCTGACCGTGCGGATCGAAGTCCGTCCCGGCAAGAAGGGCGAGAAGGAGCACGCCGATCTGGGCTACGAGTCGGAGCAGACCTTCGTCGTCAACGTCGCCGACGGGCTGCGGACCGCGGTCGAGATCACCGCCGACGACGACGGGGACCTGCCCGGCTACGAGCCGGAGATCGAGATCGGGGTCGAGACCGAGAAATGATCGCGCTTCTCGTGGCCCTGCTCTGTCAATCGATCGGGGACCCTGGGAGGGTCCCCGCGCCCCCCCGCGACGGACTCCGGCGGGCGGAGCCCGCCGCCGTCCACGCGATCGATCCTTCTTCGCCGAAGGCGGACCCCATGGCGCGCTATCTGGCCGATCTCGACCAGGCGGGCGTGCTCGGCGGCGACCAGCAGCCGGCCACGCTCGATCGGCTGCGCACCGAGCTGGCGGCGGCCGAGGACGACCTGGTGACCGGCAACGCCGAGATCGCCAGCGTGCGCCTCTACCGGATCGTCGAGTCGCCACGCTATGCGCAGTTCGAGTACGCGCCCGACTACGCCACCGCCGAGCTGACGCTGGCGCGGGCGCTGATCCGCGCGGGGGGATACAAGTCGGCCGAGCGCTATCTGTTGCGGGTCCTCGGGCGCGACACCAAGTCGCCGCTCTTCGCGCCGGCCTACCGGATGATGGTCGACATCGCGCTCGAGACCAAGGAGCAGGCCGAGATCCTGGCGGTCCTCGACCACACCGACGCCGGGCGCGGCGAGGCGCTGCCCCATGACAGCGCCGCCGAGCACGCCTACCTGGCCGGCAAGGTGGCCTACGAAGCGGGCGACGTGGCGCGGGCCGAGGCGCTCTTCTCGCAGGTCGACCGGCAATCGCGCTTCTACGCCGCCGCGCTGTACTTCCGCGGCCTGATCCAGGCCCGCAAGGGGCACTTCGCGTCCGCCCGCCGCGCGCTGTGCGAGATCGTCGAGCAGGCCGACCACGATCGCTTCACCTTCTTCATCGACGGGCGGTACTTCGCGATCAAGGATCTGGCCTACCTGGCGCTCGGCCGCATCGCGCACGAACAGGGGAAGTACGACGACGCCTACTACTTCTATTTCCGCGTCCCCACCGATTCGGATCGCCTGCCCGACGCGCTCTTCGAGGCCTCCTGGTCGATGTTTCAAAAGGGGGAGTTCGAAGCGGCCAGCGCTTTTCTCGAGGAGTTCGACCAGGCCTTCCCCCAATCGCCGCTGGCGCCCGACGTGATGCTGCTGCACGCGATGATCGACCTCAAGTCCTGCCGGTTCGATCGGGTGCGCGCGACGCTGGACGCCTTCGTGAAGACCTACGCGCCGATCGAGGCGCAGGTGGCCACGCTGCTCAAAGATCCGGCCAAGCGCGGCGCGCTCTACCGCCGGTTGCTCAGCAAGGCCTCGATCGCGACGCCGCACGATCCGATCGCCGAGCTGCTCAAGGTCGATCCGCGTTTCTACAAGTTCACCGGAGACATCCGGGCGCTCGACCGCGAGACCGGGATGATCCCCAACGAGGTGGCGGTCTGGGACGAGCTGACCGCGCACGAAAAAGACGGTCCCACCGGCAGCGGCACGGATGCGACCGAGGCGGTGCGGCTGGTTCAAGACGTCGAGGCGCTCCGGCCGCTGGCGGCGGGGGATCCGGCGATGGAGGAGCGCGTGGGACAGCTGGCCGACGAGGCGCATCGGGCCGCGCGGCTCCAGAACGTGGCCCAGGGCCCCTTCGCCAAGGACGCCGAGGCGACGCTGGCCCTGGGGGCCGAGGCGCGCCAGCTCCGCGCGCATCTGGTGGTCGCGACGGGGGTCATCGCGACCTCGGCGCTGGCCGATCTGGACAAACGGCTGCGCGAGCTGCTCCGCCAGGCCCGGTTGACCCACATCGACGCGGTCATCGGCAAGAAGAAGAAGCTCGAGATCGAGATCGAGAACCTGCGCGCCGGCCGTTATCCCGCCGAGCTGTTCGCCACGCTGCAGCTCGAAGGCCTCATGGGCGACGACGAGGAGTACTGGCCCTTCGAAGGTGAGTACTGGTCCGATGAGTACGAAAACTTCAAATAGCGGCGTGGCCGATCGCGCGGGCTCGAGCGAGCTCTGCTCGCGCATGCCCTTCGCGGGGGGGCTTGGGGACCCTTTCAGGGTCCCCATCTCGATCGAAGGTGAGTACTGGTCCGATGAGTACGAAAACTTCAAATAGCCTCCGGCGCAGCGTGCGCGGAGGGATCGCGATCGTCGCGATCGCCGGCGTGTTGTCGCACCCCTACGCTGCGCGGGCGGCCAAGTCGCGTTCGAAGGCCCCAGCCGGCCAAGCCGACAAGGCGGACGCCGGCCCGGCCGACGCCGACGCCGACGCCGACGATCCGGAGAGCAAGCTACCGCCGGTTTTGCGGCAGGCTTTGGCCGAGAAGGAGGCCGAGGTCACCGCCGCCCGGCGCGAGGCGATCAAGCTGATCGAGAGCTACCTGCATGACAGCCCGCACTCCAAAGAGCAGGCCGAGGCGATGTACAAACTGGCCGAGCTCTACTGGGAAGAATCGAAGGCCGTCTACCTCGAAAAGATGGGCCGGTACCAGGCGGCCGTTTCGGCCTGCCACGCCGATCGCGCCGAGTGCCCCAAGGTGCCGCGCCGCACGCCCGCCGTCGACCTGGCCCAGGCCCAGACGGTCTATCTGCGGCTCATCGACGGCTACCCAAAGTTCCGCAAGATCGACACCGTCATCTATCTCTACGCCTTCTCGCTGCGTGACCAGGGCAAGGTCGGCGAGTCGATCAAGTACTTCCAGATCCTGCTCGATCGCTTCCCGCGTTCCCGCTACATCGCCGACGCCTGGATGGCGATCGCGGAGTATCGCTTCTATGAGCAGCAGAACTACAAGAGCTCGCTCGAGGCCTACGAGAAGGTCTTGCAACACCCGAAGTCGACGCTCTACGACCTGGCGCTCTTCAAGACCGCCTGGTGTTACTGGAAGCTGGGCGACACCACCAAGAGCGCGCTGCGCTTCAAGGACGTCCTCGATCTGGCCAAGAAGAAGGCCGGGCGTACCGAGGACCAGCAGAAGCGCGCCGAAGAGCTGCAAGGACAGGCGCTCGACTATCTGGTCGAGCTCTTCACGGAAGACGATACCAAGAGCGCGCACGACGCCTTCGAGTTCTTGGCCCAGATCGGCGGCAAGCAGTACTCGCGCAAGGTGCTCAAGCAGCTGGCCGACACGGTGTTCGACCAGACCCGCTACGAGCGCGCCGTCGAAGCCTACCGGCTGCTCATCGAGCTCGATCCCAACAGCGCCGAGGCGCCCGACTACGCCGGCAAGATCGTCGAGAGCTATCAGCTGCTGGGCGACATCAAGACCGCGGTGCTCGAGATGCGCAAGCTGGCCAGCGATTACGGCGCGCACAGCGCCTGGGCGGCCGCCAACAAGGACCGCCCCAAGACGGTCGAGAACGCGCGCACCATGGCCGAGGGGCTCATCCGCACGCTGGCCAAGACCATGCACGCCGAGGCACAGGCGACCGAGAAGACCACCAAGGTCGTCGACAAGGATCGTTACGCGCGCGCGGCCGAGGCCTACGAGTTCTACCTGGCCAACTTCCCCGACGCGCCCGACGCCGTCGAGCTGCGCTACCTGCGCGCCGACATCCTCTACTTCAAGCTCGGCAAGTACGAAGAAGCCGGGCGCGAGTACCTGGCCGTCGGGAAGACCCAGCCGGTCGGCAAGTATCACAAGGACGCGCTCCTGCAGGCCATGGGCGCCTTCGAGAAGGTCCGCAAGCCGGTCGCCGAAGGGCCGGGCGGCGGCAAGCGCGAGATCACCGACAGCGACCGCCTGTTCGGCGCGGCGGCCGATCTCTACGCCACGCTCTTCCCGAACGACAAGGAGATCGTCACCGTCATCTACAAGAACGGGCAATTCTTCTTCGACTACGGCGACTACGACGAGGCCATCAAACGCTTCGGCCTGATCGTCGAGCGCTACCCCGACGATCCCAACGCCGGCGCGGCCGGCGATCGGATCCTGCAAGCGCTCGGCAAAGCCAAGGACTACGAGAACATCGAGAGCTGGGCCCGGCGGCTCAAGAAGACCAAGGCCTTCGCGTCTCGCGACGAGCAGGAACGGCTCGACAAGCTGATCGTCGGCTCGGTCATGAAGTCGGGCGAGAAGTACGCGCAGAGCGGTGACTACGACAAGGCGGCGGCCTTCTTCCTGCGCGTCTCGCACGAGTATCCGCAAAATGGCCTGGCGCCCAAGGCGCTCAACAACGCGGGCGCGGTCTACGAAAAAGAGAAGAAGCCCGACGAGGCGGTGGGCGCCTACCGCGAGCTGGCCGACAAATACCCAACCGCCAGCGAGGCGCCCGAGGCGCTCTTCACCGCCGCGCGCATCGAAGAGAACATCGCCTATTACGACAAGGCCGCCGCGCTCTACGAGCAGCTGGCCCAGAAATATCCGCAGAATGGCCACGCCGCCGACGCGCTCCGCAGCGCCGGCGTCTTGCGCCAGAGCCTCGGGCAGCACGATCGCGCCATCAAGCACTACAGTGAGTACGCGCGTCGCTACAAGGATCGCCCCGACGCCAAGGACGTCGCCTTCCAGGCCGCCGTCGTGCGCGAGGACCAGAAGGATTGGCGGGGCGCGGCCGCCAGCTTCGGCGCCTACAGCAAGACCTATCCCGGCGACGCCAAGACCGTCGAGGCGCTGGCCCGCGAGGCCGACGCGCAGCTCAACGCGGGCAACGAGAGCGCCGCCAGGGAGACCGCCGCCAAGGCGCTGGCGGCGTATGGCAAGCACGGCCACGGCGGGAGCGACGAGGTCGGTTACTACGCGGCCGAGGCGCGCTATATCCAGGGCGAGCTGCTCTACCTCGAGTACGAGCGGATCAAGATCGCGGGCAAGCCGCGGCAGCTCGGCAAGGTGCTCGAGGAGAAAGCCAAGCGGCTCGAGGAGGCCAAGCAGACCTACCTCGACGTCGTGACCTACCGCTCGCCCGAGTGGACCACCGCCGCGTTGCTGCGCATCGGCCAGGGCTACGAGGCTTACGCCAAGGCTATGCGCAACGCGCCGGTCCCCAAGGACCTCAAGGAAGACGAAAAGCAGATGTACCGCGACGAGCTGGAGAAGGTGATCGTCGTGATCGAGGACAAGGCCATCGACGCCTACAAGTCGGGCTACGCGCGGGCGCTCCAGATCGGCGTCTACAACAAGCACACCCAGGCCATCCGTGAGGCGCTCTCGCGCCTCGCCGAAAACGAATACCCCAAGGAAGCCGAGCTGCGCCTGACCAGTCGCCCCGGCGAGCCGCGCGTCACCCTCGATCGCATCGAAGAGGTCCGCCGTGACAACTGAGGCGCGGGAGGGACTTTGCCCCTCCCGCGGGCCCGCCCCCGACGAGAGCCGGGCCCGGATCTGCTCGGCGGGCAGTCTCTCCGGCGGACAACGCCCGCCTCCGATCCTGACGAAGGCGGTCGCCTTGGCGCTCCTCGCGATTGGCTGCGCGCACAAGGCGCCGGCGCCGGGGGCGGCAGCGGTCAATCCGATCGCGGCGGTGGTGTTACCGAAGACCAGCCCCGAGGCGCAGGCGGCCTTCGACGAAGGGGTGCGCATCATGCGCACCGGGCGCAAGCACTACAAGGACGCGCGTCAGCCACTCACCCGCGCCACCCAGCTCGACGGGCGGCTCTTCGAGGCCTGGCACGACCTCGGCGTGATCGAGACGGCGCTCGGCAACTTCGACGCCGCGGTGGACGACTTCAAGCGGGCGCTCGACATCCAGCCCGGCGCACGCCTGACGGTGCTGGCCTACGGCGAGAGCCTGCGACGCGCGCACAACGGCAAGAAGGCCGGCGAGGTCTACGCGCGTTGGCTCAACGCCGATCCCAACGACTTCGATATGCGGGCCCGCTATAGCCAAGTGCTGCGCGAAGCCGGCCCCGACTCGCTGGATGAGTCGCTGGAACAGGCCCGGCTGTTGCTTGCGGAAAGCGGCGAAAACCTCGCCCACACCGTAATTGCCTATAACGCCCTGGCCCTCACCTACTATAAAATGGGGAAGTTCGAACTTGCCGAGACCGCGCTGCATAAGGCAGCCGATCTCGATCCCAAGAGCGCTTTCGTCTGGAACAACCTGGGTCTCGTCGCTTTTGAACGGGGCCACGACCAGGAGGCTTTCTTGGACTATCAGAAAGCGTCTGAGCTCGATCCAAAGTACGTGCAGGCCCGCCTCAACAAGGCGGTGGTCTACCTGGACTGCGGCGATTACAAAAAAGCCCGCAGCGAGCTGCAGAAGGCGGTCGAGATCGATCCCAACGACGCCGAGGCGCAGGTGGCGCTGGGCGTGGCGTCCCGCGGTGACGGGAAGATGGACCTGGCGCGCCAGGCCTACGAGCGCGCCCTCGACATCGAGCCCGACTACCCACCCGCGCTTTACGACCTGGGCATCCTCTACATGGACTTCGATAAGGATCCCGCCAAAGCCAAGGACTACCTGAATCAATATCTGCAAGCGGCCGGCAAAGACGACTCGCGCCGCGCCGACGCGCTGGGGCGGCTCAAGGAGATGAAGTGAAGCGTGGGGCGTTGGAACTCTTCGCGACGGTCGCGATGTCGTTCGCGCTGGCGATGGCCGCCGGCACCGCCGACGCCAAGCCGTCCAAGCGCCGCGCGGCGACCCACAAACCGGCGCCCGCCCACGCC
>DASRLC010000010.1:0-4716 GCA_035648655.1 Polyangia bacterium | reverse complement strand
TGGGCTAAGGTACCCATTCGGGTGCGCGGCCTCGTTGCCTGTGGAGGGAACTCCACACACCTGTACATGCCGCCCGGGTGTCGCAGACGCGTCTGCGTGGGCATGGGCGTGCGGGGTCTGAGCGAGTCGAGCCTACCGATCGGTTACAGGTGGCGACTCCCTATATTGCAAGCGCGCCGGTGAAAGGCTTAGTTGTCCGTCGTGTCGCCGCCCAAGCTCGACGCGGCGGCGCTGCCCGGCTTGAACCTCGCCGTGACGCGAGGCGGTGGACTCAGACTCCGCCCATTGCTCAGAGCGTCACCTCGAACACGATCGCCGGTCTGCGGTTCGCCACGTAGCCTGTCCCGCCTACTTCGAAGCTATCGTTATCGTTGGCGATCTCTGTTGACTCTGGCTGGTGTTGCAAATCGGTTGCAAATCGACATCCGGATCGAGCCCCGAGCATCGCGACAGTTCGACGATCGGCATCGGGCTGATTCTTGCCGGCGGCAGTGACGAACGCAGGCACGGCCTCGCCGAGTCTGGAGGCCAAGGTGACGTACTTCTCTGTCATCGTAACGGACGAATGACCGAGCCAGCTCTGTAGCGTCCAGCTGGAGACGCCGAAGCGTGCGGCGTGCGTTGCGTACGTGTGCCTCAGCGTGTGCCAGCTGCTGGGAGCAACGCCAGCGGCTTCGCAGACGCGATAGACGGCGTGTTTCAGATAAGTCTCGGTGACGGGCTGACCTTGGTGGCGGACGACGGCGCCTTTCTTCGGGGCGCGGCGAAGAGCCTGTTCAAGGGTGTCGGTCATTGGCACGTGGCGGACGCGGCCTGATTTGGTCGTACCGGTCACGCCCTTGCGCCTCGACTCATCGACACGGATCTGGCGCGTGACGAAGTTTCAGGTCACCGGCTTCGAGGGCGAAGATCTCACCGATGCGCAGCCCAGCGTCAGCGGCCAGAAGAGCGGCCACGTGGACGGCATCTGACATAGCGCTGGCTGCGCCCAGGAACGCGTCTAGCTGCGCGAAGGTGAAGGGCGTGGGCTCTCGGCGCTCGGCCCCGTACAAGCGCACCTTGGGCACTTTCTCGATAAGCCCGATGTCCTCGGCATAGGTCAGGGCGTGCGCGACCACGGTCAGGATGTTGTCGGCGGTCTTGGCAGAGATTGGATCGCCGTAGCGGTTCTTGCGCGTCCGCAGTGCTGCCTTGAGCTTCTGCACGGTCTCGGTGGTGATGTCGGCCAAGGCCAGGTCACCGATAGCGGGCTGGAGATGGTGGAGGTAGATGGACCGCTTCTCGGCGATGGTGCCGGCTTTGTTCTCGGGGCCGCACCAGTCAGGTAGGTAGCGGTCCGTCCAGAACTCGGCGAACGTCGTCGTGTGAGTCCTGACCTTGGGGTTCTCGGCCTCTTCGATGGCCTTGCGCTCGGCGACTTCAGCGGCACGTCTGGTGTTGATCTCGGGCGTGCCGCTGATCTTGAGGATCTGGCGCTGGCGGTCCGTCCACTGGCGCCGGAAGTGCCAGCGCCCGCGCTTGTCCTGGTACGTCGCCATCCTCGTCCCTTTACTTTGCCATGCAGTGACGGAGCAGAACTTCCCGATCGATGCGAAGGATCCTTTTGGAGATGCGGAGATGCGGCAGGCCCCGGGCGATCATGGTGTGGATCGTCTTGACGTTGACGCCCAGAAGGTCGGCGGCCTCTTTGACGGTCAGAAGCTCGGCGAGGTCATGTTGCGGTCCTTTGGGTCAGTTGGGAGCGGTATTGCCCCATTTGACCTATAGCGAACGCCCCTTGGCCCAAGCGGCTGGCGGTGCGACGATGGGGACCAGATGACGACAAAAACGATTGAGCGCTTCGTGTGCGACGTCGGCGCATCCGGCGAGATCTCCGATGACGGCGCAATGAATTGGGCAATGATCCGGCTTCGTGTGTCGAAACGGGATGGCGGGAGCGTGTCAGAAGAAAAGCACCTCTGTCCGAAGCACGACAAGACGCCCTTTGGCGAACTTGTTGTAGGCATGAAGCTCGACACCAACCGGCTGATCGGGGCCCTGACGCCCTAGCCCTGAACCTTCTCGACCACCTGAAAGCTCCTCACCCCGATCACGTCGATCTCGTCCTGTTCCCCGGCGAGGTTCCACGCGCAGTCCGGCGTCGGCTTCGCCGCCACCGCCGTCGATGGATACAGGCGCGCCTCCAGCGCGCTCGGCGACAGGCCCTCGATCTCGGCCCAGCTCGTCACGCCGGCCGCCTTCGCCCGCCGCATCGTCTCGCCCACGGCGCCGGCGCTCGCGCCGACGCTCCCGGCCACCTGCCGGTGACTCCGGCCCAGCTGCCACTTCTGCCTCAGTATTTCCCTGACGTCTCGCATGGATAGTCGCTCCGTGGGCATCTCGTCTCCTTCGAGACGCACCCTCTGGCAGACAATCCAGCGTCGCTATCCTTTTCACCGCCCGGCCCCGGCGCGGAGGTGATCACGATGGCCGATCTAGGTGATCACGACCCCGATCCAGGTGATCACGATGGACCGATCTGGGTCATCACGATGCTCCGATCTAGGTGATCACGATGGCCCGGCGCACGCAGCCCGCCGCGCGCCGTCGAAACGTAGTGGGATTTCACTACGCAGCGACGCGATTTCCGCTGGGTCTCGCCGACGTCGTAGCGAGCCTCCGCGCCGCCCGCCGACGCCGCGCCAGAGCGCTTCGAAGCCCTGCGAATTCGAATCAGAAGCGAAGCCCGATGGCCCGTCCGTCCGTAGGCCTTGGGGGAGAGCGCCGAGTTGGTCGGTGTCTGGGATGCCGTGACCGGTGGTCGGGGCGGACGGTGCAGGCGTGGTCGTTGTCCCTCGCCAACCGGTCATCCGGGCACCGGGCGGAGGCTGATTCTGGATGGCCGGCAGGCTCGACGTGGTGCTCACGTGTTGGCCTGCGCGCCGTCGAAGCGTGTCGTCGTGGACCGGGCAGACGTCGGCGATCAATCTCCGCAGGGAGACGGCGGGGGCTTGCGCCGGTCAGGCGGCGAGGCGCTCGTACCGGTGGTGCAGGCCGCCTACCTCGGGTCGCGCCACGATCTCGCCAATGGCAAGCGGGTAGGGATGACGATCATGTTCTCAGCGTCTCGTTCATGATCGCGGATGAGAGCTTGGCTGCACTGGAGTCGCGAGCTTCCCTACGAAGGCGCCGATGAGCCGGTCGTCGTCGGCTTTGCCGCTAGCTCGTCGAAGCGCGAGCGCCGCGAGACGACGATTTCCGTCCATGATGACCAGATCAGAACCGGGTCGCGTCCCGAGCTTCGCTGACCATGGCCCAGGCCAGATCCGGGCGAGTGTGCCAAGTTCGTATGCTACGACGATGAGCGGGCCTCTGGGAAAGGTGACGGTGTACTCGGCCACTGTCTCGTCGGTGGCTTTTTGCGGCGCGTACGTCTCGACGGAGCTGAGTGCCTCCGGGTCCCAGCAGGTGATTGCGGCCAAGGCGTCGTCGACGGAAAGCATCCGCAGTTCGTAGTGACAGCGCTCGAATGCTGTGGTCATTCCGGGATACGGCCGGACGAATCTCACGAGGTCTTGAAACGTGAGCAGCATTTCGATGCGAGCGGGCAAGCGCGGGCGTGTCTATCAAACCCCGTGAAGAGCGATCTTCTTTCCCTTCACGACCGCGAAGATCTCGAGCTCGCCGCCCATCGCGTTAACATATCTCCGAATCGTCGAAAGCCGGACGTCGGCGGCATTTTCGAGGCGCGACAGTTCTGATTGCGCCATCGCGGCTTTCTGGGCCGCTTCGACCTGGGTGGCGCCGAGCGCCTCGCGCAGGTTCTTGAGGTTGATCGCCTGGATGTCCTCGTCGACCTGGGCCTGGATCCGAGCTAGGCGGTCCGGCGCGATCTTCTTTTCGAGCTTCGACCAGGGGTGAGTTCTCACGGTTCTGGTCTTCATGGTTTTTTGCTCCTGCTGTGACGTTGATCGGACTGATGGAGGTGAGTGACGGCGGGATGCTAAATAATTAGCATCGATATCACGCTAAGTCCATAGCGCCCGTGTGTTATAGTGGCCCCCCTGCGATGGAGAAGGTGGCCTATACGGACGAGTTCGCAGGCTGGTACGGCACCCTCGACGAAGGTGAGCAGGACATCGTGATTCGAGCTGTCAAGCGCCTTGAACAGCTCGGAGTCCGCCTCCCATTTCCGTACTCGTCGCAGATCAAAGGCTCGAAGAATGCTCTGCGCGAGCTACGCGTTCAGTCCAAGGGCCAGCCGATTCGGGTGATCTACGCATTCAATCCCAACCGGCAATCGGTGCTCATCCTGGGTGGGGACAAGACCGGTGACGACAGGTTCTACAAGGTCATGGTGCCCCTCGCCGATAAGATTTGGGATAGATACGTCGAGGAAGAGGGCTGGCTGGCCGAGGAGTCGGCTGATGGCATCGACGACGATTAAAGCTTGGTTCTCGTGCCTGGTAATAGGCTGGGCGCAGTCGGGGGTTGGCGAGCCCACTTCGATCTGCATAGCCACCTTGACCGGTCGCCGGCGTCGAGCGGGCGCTCGACGTGAGCGCCCGCCGTGAACAGACCCCAAGGTGTCGCAGCTCAGACATGCGAAGTCCGCGCGGAATAAGGGGTTATTAGCGCAGAAACGTCGATGGTAATGGTCTTTCAACTGACCGGTCGCCACGTCTGAGGTGACCCCATGCGCGGCGACGGGACGGTTGCAAAAACACACCATATATT
>DASRLC010000009.1:0-2629 GCA_035648655.1 Polyangia bacterium | reverse complement strand
CGCTCCCCTCGATCGCGCGTGAAGCCGGCCAAAGAGATCACCTTCGCCAGCCCCGCCCGCACCTCGTCCCCCGCCACGCTGCTGTAGCGCTCCTGCATCGCCACCGTGGCGTGACCGGAGATGGCTCGCACGACGAAGTCGTGGACGCAGGCCTGTCGGCCCAAGTCCTGGAACGTCCGTCGCATGAACCTCGCAGTCAGGTGTTGCTTGATGCCCGCCGCCTTGGCGATCTTCTGGATCGGCTTGCCGAGGCAAGAGCCGGCCCTGAACCCGCCCGTCTCGGACGGGAACAAAAGGTCGGAGTTTCGCATCGGCCCCTCCGGCAGAGTCTCCGCGTGCTCGCGGAGCACCTCGACCAGGTCGAGCGGCAGCGGAATCCGCAGCCGTCGCCCTGTCTTGGTCGTCTCCCTCACCACTCTCATCGTCTCCGACCGCCGCACCAGCAACACGCCCTCCTCCCAGAGAACATCCGCCGCCCCGCCCTTCCGTCGTAACGGTCTCAGCTCCGACGGGCGCCGTCCGGTAGCGAGGCCCAACGCCAGCATCGCGAAGTGCTGCGGGAACATCTCCCGAGCCTTCGCCATGAAGCGTGGTACATCGTCAACGGCCAGCGCATTCGGCTCCTCCTCCGTGTACGTCGACCACTCCGAGGTGTCCAACAACGACACCTTCCGAGTGGGATCACGCCCGAGCTCCAGGTCCTCCACCGCCGCCCGCAGCGTCGTCAGCAAGATCGACAGCCAACCGTTGGCCGTGTTCGGACTGTATTCCTTCCGCTCGATCTTCCGACCCTGCGCCGCTTTCCACTCTTCGATGTCTGGCTTGCGGATCGCGTCCACGTACCAGTCGCCGAAGTAAGGAATGAGGTGCAGGTCCTGCGTATCCGCCCATCGCTCACGTGTCTTCGCCGATCTCAGCTCACCCATCGCCAGCTTTCGCTCGAATAAGGATTTCGCGAAGTGCGCGTACTTCATGCGGACCCGTTCCGTCACGCCGCCGCCGAAGCGGATAGCGTCCCGGAGCTGCGCCTGCTTGAGCACCGCCTGCTCCATCGTTATCCCGTCGAAGCCCTGATTCGCCTCCTTCTGCGTGCCCGTTCGCGGATCGACCGCGCGCACGCGCACGCGGTAGCCGCTGGTCGTCCTGTAGATGCCCGGGTACCGCGTCGGCTTGCAGCCGACCGTCCAGTTCCTGTCGCTCATGGTCATGTTTCCTTCCAGGAGCATCGGGCCGTCGATCGACGATGCTACCCGATGCCGGCGACGACACGAAGTGATCAAGATCCTCGACGCGATAGAGGTCCGTCCCTCCGCGTCGCCCAGCGGCCCGAATCAGTCCCTTCATCTTCAGAGTCCGGACCGCCGAGGACGTTTGGTAGCGCAGGTACTCGGCGGCCTCGGCGGTCGTGAGGTAGGGAGATCGTATTCTCGTCCTTGCCTCATGCGGCTGTTCCTGGCCGCCGTCGGCAACCGACTTGTCCCCGATAAGGTCCACGAGGCCTCGTTCACCCACGGTTTTGCTCACTCGCCGCTTCGGCCGTGGTCATCGGGGTGTCACGCGCGCAACTCGGATCGCTGGCCTCCGATAAAGGAGCGTCCGGGACGCCCTGCACGCGCACCTCTTCATGCACGGCGTCCCGGATCAACCGGCGAAGGAGAGCCTCCAATGTCACGTACGGGCCCACGCAGACCAGTTGCTTCGGCTATGAGTTACGTAGTCGCCCGCGGATCACGCGGGCTCGGGGGCGGTAGGGATGGGGAAGGTGGTGCAGCCGGTCGGGCCGCGGCGGATGCCGTCACTGACGCTGAAGCAGGGGACCGTCGCGCCGCCGCGCTCTGCTGTTCTCGCCATACGCGATCCCGTCGAAACAGGTCGCGCAGGGCGAACTCGACGGTAGTGGATTTCGCGTCGGCAGTGTTCAGCGACGACGACGTTTCGACCCAGGCCGCGTACTCGGCAAACTCGCTGGCCGTGGCCGTAGTGAGCTCTATTTCGGTTTTCTGGCGGCTCTTGGGTTCGTCCAGGACCAAAGGTCCTGTGCGAGTTTCAGACTTGGGCCGGCCGACTCGTTTCTTGGTGCTTTCCATGACGTCCTCCAGTTTGGGGTGGTTCGGTTGGAAGTCCCGCGGGGCGGGCTCATCGGGAAATCTCCGGGCCGAGCTGGATCGCGAGACCCTGCTGGCGATCGCGCGACACGACGACCCGCCGTCCCAGCAGGCGCTCAATATCTGGCGGCTTGGGGATGAGCGTGAACTGGCGCCGAGCCTCATCGACGATCCGGACGAATTCGCGCCCGGACGGCGCTGGCTCGCACATGAAAACCCGGCCCTGGAAGGTCGATGGCTCGCTCATGTACGTGAGACCGAGTTGCTTGGCCTGGGCTCGTCCGAGGTCCGCGCGCTCGATCGCTGGATCCAGGACGCGCTCTCGCGCGGGCTCCCGAGGGGGTACGCGAACGGGCTCGACGCGAAGCACGTGGCGCGGGTGGGTCCGCTCGCGTGCCTCAAGCTCGCTGACTAAATTGGGCGCCACCTGCCAGCGACCGTCCGGTAGCTGCTTCGCCAGCCGGTAGCGGGCCAGCCGCTCGAGCCGTCGGATATTCGCCGCGACCCGGTCGGCGGGCGAGGGT
>DASRLC010000008.1:0-17573 GCA_035648655.1 Polyangia bacterium | reverse complement strand
TTGGCCGACCCAGCCGAAGATGCCGCCCTGGGCCGCGATCATCCGCAGGCCCACCCTCTGAAATTCGGGAAAGTACGAGCCGACGCAATCCTCCAGCACCAGGCAGTCATAGCCGCGATCGTTGGCCTCGCGCACGCTGGTATGGACGCAAACCTCCGTCGTGACGCCGGTGACGATCAGTTGCGTGACGCCGCGATGGCGCAAAAGGACGTCGAGATCGGTGGCGAAGAACGCGCCCTTGCCGGGCTTGTCGATCACCGGCTCGCCTTCCAGCGGCGCCAGCTCGGGGATGATGTCGTGGCCGGCCTCGCCGCGGATCAGGATGCGGCCCATGGCGCCCGGATCGCCGATCCGCATCGACGGCGCGCCGCGCTCGACTTTGGCCGGCGGCGCGTCGGCCATATCGGGGCGATGCCCCTCGCGGGTGTGGACGATCAGCATCCCCAGCTTGCGCGCCCAGGTGAGCAGCGCCTTGGCCGGCTGGATGGCCTTGGCCAGCAGCGACACGTCGTTGCCCAACGTCTCGCCGAAGCCCCCCGGCTCGAGGAAGTCCCGCTGCATGTCGATCATGACGATGGCGGTCCGCTTCGGGTCGATGGCGATCGATCCCGGCTCGGCGTCGATGTTCAGCTTCTTCATCGGTTGTTCTCCTTCACACGGTCAAATGCTGGCGGACCATTTCGTCGGTCAGATCGGCGATCTGCCCGCCGGCGACGACCTTGCCGCGATCGAGGATGCAGAAGCTGCGGCCGATGCGGCGCGCGAAGGCCAGCTTCTGCTCGACCAGCAGCACCGTGACCCCTTCGTCGACCAGGCGGATGATGACGTCGCCGATCTCGCGGACGACATTGGGCTGAATCCCTTCGGTCGGCTCGTCCAGGATCAGCAACTGCGGATCGAGCGCCAGCGCGCGGCCCATGGCGAGCTGTTGCTGCTGCCCGCCCGACAGATCGCCACCCCGGCGCTTCAACATCTCCTTGAGCACCGGGAACAGCGTGAAGACCCGCTCCGGGATCGTGCGGTGGATGCCCTTGCGGCCGCGGCCGATGAGCAAGTTCTCCTCGACCGTCAGGAACGGGAATATCTCGCGCCCCTGCGGAACGTAGCCGATGCCCGCCAGCGCCCGCGCCTCGGGCGCCTTGCCGGTCAGCTCGACGTCGCCGAAGCTGATCTTGCCCGACACCGTCGGCAAAATTCCCATGATCACCTTGAGCAGCGTGGTCTTGCCGACGCCGTTGCGCCCCATGAGACAGACGCAGCCCCCTTTGGGGATGTCGAGGTCGACGTCCCACAGCGTGTGGCTGCCGCCGTAGAACTGATTGACCTTGGTGGCGGCCAGGACTTCACTCACCGAGGTAAACCTCCACCACGCGCGGGTCTTTCTGAATCTGCGCCATCGGCCCTTCGGCCAGCACCTTCCCCTGGTGCAGCACGGTCACCCGCCGCGCGATGCTGCGGACGAACTCCATGTCGTGCTCCACCACGACGACCGTATGCGCGCCCGCCAGGCCGCGCAGCAGCTCGGCGGTCCGCTCGGTCTCGGCGTGCGTCATTCCCGCGATCGGCTCGTCGATGAGCAACACCGTGGGCGACTGCGCCAGCAGCATCCCGATCTCCAGCCACTGCTTCTGCCCGTGCGCCAGCAGGCCGGCCTGGCGCTTGGCGTGATCTTTCAGGCCGATGAGCTCGAGGATCTCGTCGATGCGCGTGCGATCGGCCGGTTTGAGGCGGGCGAAGAGCGTGTGGAAGACGCCTTTGTTGCCCTTGAGCGCCAGCTCGCAGTTCTCGTAGACGGTGTGCCCCTGGAAAACCGTCGGGCGTTGGAACTTCCGGCCGATGCCGAGCTGTGCGATGCGGCACTCCGACAGCTTGGTCAGATCGGTGAGGCGGTTCTCCAGGTAGACCGCCCCTTCGGTCGGACGCGTCTTGCCGGTGATGCAATCCATGAGGGTGGTCTTGCCGGCGCCGTTGGGACCGATCAGGCAGCGCAATTCTCCCTTTTCTAACGTGAGGGTGATGTCGGTCAGCGCCTTGAAGCCGTCGAAGGTGACCGAGAGCCCCTCGACCCACAGCGCCAGCGGTGGCCGCGCCGCTTCGGGGATGGGGGCGCTCGAGACCGGTGTCGGGCGATGGTCGGTGTCTATGGGAACCTCGGAAACCACGGGGATGGCGCTCATGAGGGTGGCGGAGCAGGGTGAATGGGGGGCACGCCGCCGACTGGCGTCGACAAGATCGGCGTGGTCGTCGGGCCGGGCTTGGAGTCGGTTTGCGGTCCGCTACCCGGACTATCCGCTCTGGTTCCGAGCTTGCTGCGAATCCGTGCGGTCAGCTTGGCGCCGAGGCCGACCAAGCCGTCGGGCAGGAACAGCGTCACCGAGACGAACAGGGCGCCCAGCACGTAGAGCCAGGCTGACGGGAGAGCGGCCGTCAGCCAGCTCTTGCCGCCGTTGACCAGCCAGGCACCCAGCACCGCGCCGCCCAGCGTCCCGCGCCCGCCGACCGCCACCCAGATCGCCATCTCGATCGAGTTGGACGGCTGCATCTCGCTGGGGTTGATGATCCCGACCTGGGGGACGTAGAGCGCGCCGGCCAGCGCGCACAGCATGGCCGACAGCGTCCAGATGAAGAGCTTGAAGTGGGTCGACTCGTAGCCGCAAAAGCGGCTCTTGAGCTCGGCGTCGCGCACGGCGGTCACCACCCGGCCCAGGCGGCTGGTCACCACGAAGCGGCACACAAGATATGTTCCGAAGAGCGCGATGGCCGAGGCGACGTAGAGCGCCTTGCGGGTGCCGGGATCGTGCAGCGAGGCGCCCAGGATTCGTTTGAAGTCGGTGAGGCCGTTGTTGCCGCCGAAACCGGCCGCGTTCTGGAAAAAGAACAGCGTGGCCGCGTAGGTGAGCGCCTGGGTGACGATCGACAGGTAGACGCCGCGGATGCGCGAGCGGAACATGAAGTAGCCGAACACCAGCGCCAGCAAGCCGGGCGCCGCCAGCGACATCACCATCGCGAACGGGAAGCTCTGGAAGCCGTGCCAGTACCAGGGCAGCCGCTTCCAGTCGAGGAACACCATGAAGTCGGGCAGGTTGCTGCGGTAGACGCCCTCGCCGGCCATCACGCGCATGAGGTACATCCCCATGCCGTAGCCGCCCAGCGCGAAGAAGAGGGCGTGCCCCAGGCTGAGGATGCCGGCGTAGCCCCAGACCAGATCCATCGCCAGTGCGGCGATGCCGAAGCAGAGGAACTTGCCGAGCAGCGGTACCATGTACTCGGGCGCCACCAGCGGCACGAACACCCCGATGATCAGCGCGGCCGCGCCCAGCATCATCCAAGCGCGCGGCGATTGCATCTGGCGCAGTCGCTCCATCCGTTAGGCCTCGACCCGCCCCTTGATGGCGAACAGACCCTGGGGGCGCCTCTGGATGAAGAGGATGACGAACACCAGCACGACGATCTTTCCGGCCACCGCGCCGGCCGCCGGTTCGAGCAGCTCGTTGACGACGCCCAGGCCCAGCGCCGCCGCCACCGCGCCGGCCAAGCGACCGACGCCTCCCAGGACGACCACCATGAACGAATCGATGATGTAGTTCTGCCCCAGCTCGGGCCCCACGTTGCCAAGCTGCGAGAGCGCCACGCCGCCCAGGCCCGCGATTCCAGAGCCGAGGCCGAACACCAGCGCGTCGATCCGTTTGGTCGGGATGCCGATGCAGGCCGCCATGGCGCGGTTCTGCGTGACCGCCCGAACTTCTAGTCCGAAGCGGGTGCGCTGCAAAATGAACCAGACCGCCGCCGACACCACGATCACGAAGCCGACCACCGCGATGCGCGTCCACGGGAGCACCAGGCCGTGGGCGATCTCGAGCCCGCCCGACAGCCAGTCCGGGTTGGCGACCGAGACGTTCTGGGCCCCGAAGATGAGGCGGATGGTCTGGATGAGGCCCAAGCTGATCCCCCAGGTCGCCAGCAGCGTCTCGAGCGGACGTTTGTAGAGGTGGCGGATGATGGTCCGTTCCAGCAACACACCGACCAGCGCGGGCGCGATGAACGCTACGGGGATCGCCACGAATAGATAATACGGAGACCCGTGCATGGCGGTCTGCACCACGTAGGTCGCGTACGCGCCCAGCATCAGCATCTCGCCGTGGGCCATGTTGATGACGCCCAGCAAGCCGAACGTGATCGCCAACCCAAGCGCCGCGAAGAGCAGCACGCTGGCCAGCGACAGCCCGTGCAAGAGATCGCCCACGAAGCCGACCACCCGCTGGTGCGAGACGATCGCCTGGCGCGCCTTGGCGGCCGCGGCCCGTACGCGCGCGTCCGGCTCGTGCGGCGTGCCATCGCTGTTCCGCGACAACATCTGCTGAAGCGTAGACAGAAAGTCCTCGTCGGCGCTCTTGCCGACGACCTCGATGGCCGCCAGGCGCGCCGCGGGATCGGCGCTCCCCAGATCGACCCGCGCGATGGCCAGCGTGAGCGCGTCGCGCACCTTCGAATCGTGCTCCTTGGCCAAGGCCCGGCGCAGCAACGCCGGCGCCTCCGCCGATCCGCCGTTCGACAATTCCTCGGCCGCCGCGAGGCGGGTCGCGGTGTCCGGCGAGCCCAGCTTCATTTGAGCCAGGATCGGAAGCGCGACGCGCCGGATCTCGTTGCTGACCTCCACTTCCTTGATGGGACGCGGCTCGGGGGTCACCACCTTGCCGGTGAGCGGATTCAGAAGGTCGCGGGTCTTGCTGTCCCAGACGTAGGCGTGCCCGTCGGCGCCCAGCCGCAGCCGATCGTCGCAGAGAGCGTCCAGCGCCGGGATGGCGCGCGGATCACCCAGGACGGCCAGCTTGTTGACGTTCTCGTCGATCTTGTCGTCGGAAGAGGCGGCCAACCCGTCGATCGCATCTTCGAGCGCGTGGGCGGAGCCCGGCTGTGTCGGGCGGGGCCCTTCGCGGGAGGGGCCGGCGACCATCTGAGGGTCCCCGGGGTTGGTCTCCCCGGCGTGGGCGGTCGACCAAGCGACGGTCACAGTGGCGGCGACCAACATCGCCGCCGAGAGTGACTGTCCGGTTCGCCTACCCACACCGGCCTTTCGATGGTCCTGGTTGCGTCCTGGTTGGCCACCCCGGGGCGTCACTTGGCCTCTGCCATCTCCCCGTTCGCACCGTACTTCGGCGCCGTGCAGTTGCCGCAAGCCCAGGGGTACAGCCAGTCGGCCTTCTTGCCCTTGTCGTCGGGGAGGTATGGGCTCCAGGCCTCGGCTTTGATCGGGCCGTCGGTCTTCCAGACCACGTGGAACTGCCCGTCGGCCTTGATCTCGCCAATGAAGACCGGCTTGTGGAGGTGGTGGTTCTCGGCGTCCATCGCGATGTCGAAGCCGTCCGGCGCCTGGAAGTGCTGGTAGCCGACCGCCTGGCGAACGGCGTCCACGTTGACGGTGTGGGCCTGCTCGGCTGCCTGTGCCCACATGTGGATGCCGATATAGGTGGCCTCCATCGGGTCGTTGGTGACGCGCTTGTCTCCGCCCGGGAGGTTGTTCTTCTTCACGTAGGCCATCCACTTGTCGATGAAGGCCTTGTTGACGGGATTGTCGATCGATTCGAAGTAGTTCCAGGCGGCCAACTGACCCACCAGCGGCTTGGTGTCGATGCCGCGGAGCTCCTCTTCACCGACCGAGAAGGCGACCACCGGAATGTCGGTGGCCTTGATCCCCTGATTACCCAGCTCCTTGTAGAAGGGGACGTTGGAGTCGCCGTTGATGGTCGAGACCACCGCGGTACGCTTGCCGGTGGCGAACTTCTTGATGTCCGCCACGATGGTCTGGTAGTCGCTGTGGCCGAAGGGGGTGTACTTCTCCATGATGTCGTCGTCGGCCACGCCCTTGGAGTGCAGGAAGTAGCGCAGAATCTTGTTGGTCGTGCGGGGATAGACGTAATCGGTGCCGAGTAGGACCCAGCGCTTGGCGGCGCCGCCCTTCTTGCCCATCAGGTACTCGACGGCCGGGATGGCCTGCTGGTTGGGCGCCGCGCCGGTATAAAAGACGTTCCAGGACGACTCCTCGCCCTCGTATTGCACCGGGTAGAAGAGCAAGCCGTTCAGCTCTTCGAACACCGGCAGCACCGACTTGCGCGAGACCGACGTCCAGCAGCCGAAGACGACCGCCACCTTCTGGTTCTGGATCAGGTCGCGCGCCTTCTCGGCGAAGAGCGGCCAGTTGGAGGCCGGATCGACCACCACCGGCTCGAGCTTGCGTCCGAGCACGCCGCCGGCCGCGTTGATCTCTTCGATCGTCATGAGGGCCACATCCTTGAGCGACGTTTCGCTGATGGCCATCGTGCCCGAAAGCGAGTGCAGGATTCCGATCTTGATCGGCCCCTTGTCGTCGGCGGGCGCGGACGCCGCCGGCGCGGCGGGCGCCGCACCCGGTGCGGGCGCGGGCGCCTCTTTGTTGCAGGCCGTCGTCGCGACGGCCGAAATGGCCGCCAGCGACAGGACGGCGGTCAACGACCCCGTAAATGACTTGCGCATGTGTTTGTTTCCCCCGGTCACGTGTTTGAACGTCGAAAAGATTTGGTTGGTTGGTTCGACAATCGGCATGGCGATTTAGAAGAAGATTGCCTGCGCGCCGATCTGGATGGAGTTGGCGGTCAACGCATCTCCCGCGGCATCGGTACCAATCCTGGTGTGGCTGTAGGTGGCCAAAACGCGTAGCGCCGGGCCCTTGATGAGGTAAGACAACCCCGCGTCCAGGTTCCAGGGGTTCGTGCCTGTGCCGCTCTTCACCTTCGCCCACTGGTAGCGGACCATGGGCTGGAGGTTGCCGACGCCGATGGTCGGGGTGGCGTAAGCCGCCAGGACGTAGAGCGAGTCGCTCAGGCCGCCGTCGAGGACGTTGTAGTGGTAATAGGCCCCCTCGAAGGTTCCCCAGCCGCCGCCGGGGATCTTCTTTTCAAGGAGCACGTCGGCGTTGACCTCGGCATAGGCCTTGTCGACCGCCGCGGTGGTCGCGGTAGCAGCCGCCGAGCTTCCGTGCGCCTGGACCTGCCCGCCCACGTCGATGGTGAGCACGTCCTTGTCGCCGAAGTAGCTGCCGTTGCCCCAGAACCCGGGCTCGGGGTCGAGGAGCGCCAAACGCAAGCGCGCCGAGTAGAGCGGGCTGACACCGATGTCGCCGTTGTCAAAGACCCCGGCCTCGTAGTTGAACTTGCCGCCCTCGATGTCGCCCCAGACCACGGTCCCATTGTTGCGACCAGACGGTCCCTCTTTCGGCAGGGCGCCCACGGCCACGCCCGGGTAGTTCCAGGGGATCATGAAGAACGGGCCGGAGGCGTTGGCGCGATCGACGGGCACCAGCAGGTGGCCGCCCCACAGGTGAAACTCGTTGGCGAAGTCGAATGAGATGATGGCGTCCTCGAGCGCCACGGCCCCGCCCGGCGTGGAGGTGCCGTAATTCGCCATGTTGGCGTTCAGGTTGAGGGTGACACCGACGTTTTTGGTGACCTTGCCGCCGGTGTGGAGCTCCACATAGGCGTTGTCCATGTGCCAGTCGTTGACCTTGCTCGGATCGCTCCCCTGGAAGATGCCGCCCGCGCGGATCCAGGCGCCGACGTCGATCGGGGGCAGCACATCTGGACGGGTGGCCGGCATCGCCTCGGTCGCCGTGGGCGGCTTGACCTCGGCCGCGACGGCCGATGGCGGAGTCGCCATCGGCGGGGGCGGGGCCATCGGCGCGGGCGCCGGTGGAGGCGGCATGGCGGCTGGCGACGCAGCGGCAGGGGGAGTCGGCGCCGCGGGTGCGGCCGCCGTGTCCGTCTGCGCGTGCGCCGCTCCGGCGCCGAGTGTCGCGCCGGCCGCCAGCGCCGCCGCCCAGATCTTCCATCGCGCAAAGCCCGTATGCTCTTTCATCCTTGCCCCAGTCTTGTGATCGCGGTGTTCGAGACGGACGTCCCCCCGACGTTTCGTCTGCGCCGGCGCGGGCAATCACGCTGTCCGCTTTCCGACATCCTGTTGTGTTGGCTCGACCATATCGAACCGTTGTTAACGGCTGATTTCGTCGCCGACCGACTTTCGTTAAATTGCGCCCAGCGCGCTCGAGGCCGCCGATTGCTCTTTCCCGGCGCGTGGCCACCTTCGATGGGGAGGGACCGATGAACCACTCTCAAATTGCGGACGAGCTGCGTCGCGCCTCGCGCGCCACGTTGCTCGGGGTGATGGCGGCGGCGGTGATGACCGTCTTCATGTGGATCGGCGCTCTGCCGCATATGCCAGCCGCGCTCGAGCCGTTCCCGCTGCTGCTCACGCGTCACATTTGGCCCAGGATGGCGCCGCTGCCGATCGCGCTGCTCACGTCGATCGGCCACTTCGCCTACGGCGCGGCGGCGGCGGTGCTGTTTTCATTTTTGGCCCGGCCGATGTCGGTGGGCCGCGGGCTCGCGTTCAGCGTCGTCCTGTGGGCGCTCATGCAGGGAATGTTCGTCCCGGGGCTTCTGGGTGGCATGGAGTTCAGCTTCGGGCTGGGCCATGGGCACTGGCTGTTCAGCGGCTTCACGCTGGCCTTGCACCTCAGCTACGGTGTGACGCTGGGCCTTCTGGGCGCGCGCGACGAGAGCGTCCACCACGCGCACTTCGACGAGCTGGCGCGACTCCGGGTCGAGTGAAAACCGGGCGACCGTGCGCACGGAGCGCCCCGGCGGGTTTAGCTCAGCCGCCCTTGCGTCGGGTCTGAATCGTGGCTTAGTTAGCTTCTGGAAGGGCAGCGGCCCACAGGAGAAGGCGATGATGAGAGCTCTTAGACTGGCGAGTGTTCTGTCGTTGGGCGCCGCGATGACGGCGTCGGGCTGCTACGTGCGGGCCGGTGCGCCGCCCCCGGCGTATGCCGACTCGGCGCCCGCCGCCGACGCGACGATGTATCCCACGAGCCCGCCGCCGGACCCCATCCCCGAGTACCAGCCGCCGGCGCCGGGGTACGGCTATAGCTGGATCAACGGATATTGGGACTGGACCGGCTACGACTGGACCTGGGACGCCGGATACTGGGCGCCGCAAGAGGCGGGCTATCTTTATGTCGCCCCCCGCTTCGTGTTCCTCGACGGACGCCCGGTGTTTTACCGCTCGTACTGGCAGGGGCCGGGCGGCTACCGCAGCTTCGGCTACGGCTACCGCGGTCGTTCGCCGGGCGTCGCGTTTCAAGCGCGCGTGACGGTGGCGCCCGGCGTCTGGCGCAGCCAGCACAACGATGGCTGGCGGCGCTCGCCCGGCGCCGGCGCCTGGCGTGGCGCCCCGGCCGGCGGCGGTCCGATCCGCCGGGGCGAACCCGTGCGCGCAGAACCGATGCGCTCGGCGCCCGCCCGCGCCGCGGCCCCGATGCGCTCTGCCCCGACGCGTTCTGCCCCGGTGCGCGCGGGCGGTGGCATGCGGCGCCGGCGCTAGACGCGTTGGTTTGAGACGGTGCTGACCTCCCAATTTATGCACGCGTCGATATCCTCTCTGCCGACCGCGTGTCGGGAACGGATACGCCGGGCACTTGCCTTGTGACCGGCCATGAACAGGTTCCGTTGATGAAATCAAACCGGCCTTTTGGGTTGGAATTGGGCGTGATTCGCGCCAGTGCCGGGGTGATGGCCCTTGCGATGGCCCTCTGCTCGGGGTGCTTCTATCGACGCCGGCCGCCGGAGTATGGCGGACGCGACTACCACCACGACCACGACCATGACCATGACCATGACCGGGATCGAGATCGCTACCCCCGCTAGTTCGATTCGTCCTGGCCCGGAGCGCGCGGAAGGCCGGCGTTTTATTCGGCGGCCAGCGCGTCGAGGTCGCCGAGGAGCTGATCGAGGGTGCTGGCGCTGATCGGCGTGCCGTCGGCGGTGGCCATCACGAAGCCCAGATCGCACCGCTGGCAGCGGTTGAGACAATCTTTTACCAGCGGCGTGTGCTCGCGCTCGCGCAGCGCAAACAGCAGCGAATCGAGATCGGTGGTCAGCCGCTCGACGGACTTCTTACACAATTCGATGCGCACAACGGGCAGCCTACACGAGGACCGCAGACGGCGCCTTCGGTCGGCGAAAGGAAGCTCGGCCCCCAGTCGCCGCGCGGGTTCCGGTCGGACGCGGGTCGTGGTATGCGGCAACCATGAAGCGTTGCCTTCACCGGTGGTTGGTCGCGGCCCTGTTGACAGGCGCCTTCGCGTCGCTCGGATGGCGTTCGGCCGCCGCGGATTCGAGCCCCATCGAGCCGCTGCCGCCGGCGCCACCGCCGCCCGCGCCGCCCGCGCCGGCGGACGTCGCGGCTGCGCCCGCCGATGCCAAGACGACCGCCAGCGGTCTCGCCTCCAAGGTGTTGTTCAAAGGCAAAGCCGCCACGCACCCCGGCCCGCACGATCGGGTGACCGTTCAATACAGCGGCTGGACCAGCGACGGAAAACTCTTCGACAGCTCGATCACCCGCGGCGAGCCGAGCGTGTTGTCGCTCGATGGCGTCATCAAGGGTTGGGTCGAAGGGTTGCAACTGATGGTCAAGGGGGAGAAGCGTCGCTTCTGGATCCCGGCCGATCTCGCCTACGGCGACACGCCCTCGAACCGCGACGAGCCGGCGGGGCGCTGGTCTTCGACGTCGAGCTGCTCGACTTCGTCAAAGTGATCGCGCCGCCGCAGGTGCCCGAAGATCTCGACGCCCCGCCGAAAGATGCCAAGCGGACCGCCTCCGGGCTGGTCTACAAGATCCTCAAGCGCGGCAAGGGCAAGAACCACCCGACCGCCGACAATACGGTGCAGGTCCATTACAGCGGCTGGACCAGCGACGGAAAGCTCTTCGACAGCTCGATCACGCGCGGCCAGCCGGCGACGTTTCCCCTCGACGGTGTCATCAAAGGCTGGACCGAGGGCCTGCAGCTCATGGCGGTCGGCGACAAGGCGCGGTTCTGGATCCCGGGCTACCTGGCCTACGGCGAAAAGCCCAGCCAGCCGGGGAGCCCGGCGGGGACGCTGGTCTTCGACGTCGAGCTGCTGTCTATCCGATAGGCGCCGATAGGCGCCGATAGGCGCCGTTCGGCGCCGATCGCTCCCGATCGCTCCCGACAGTTCCCGCAGGTTAGAGAGCTCGCGCGGCGGACAGGCCTTGAGCGGCGGTTCGATATTGCGCCAGCGCCATCAGCGGGAAGTAGTGCCGGTAGTAGTGATAGTTGAGGTAGAAGACGCGCGGGAAGCCGGTCCCGGTCCACAGCGCCTGCTCCCAGGTCCCGTCGCGCTGGCCGTCGACCAGATGCGCGACGCCCCGCCGCACCGCCTGGCTGTGAACCTCGCCGGCCGCAATGAGACCCATGAGCGCCCACGCGGTCTGGCTGGGCGTGGAAGCGCCCACGCCCTTCGGTGTGGTGTGGTCGTAGCTGGCGATGCTCTCGCCCCAGCCGCCGTCGCCGTTCTGTCGCTCGGCCAACCAGCGCGCGGCGCGTTTGATGTAGAGAGCGTCCATGTCCTCGCCGATGCGGTGCAGGCCGCGCAGCACCTGCCAGGTTCCATAGAGGTAATTCACGCCCCAGCGGCCGTACCAGCAGCCCTCGGTGGTCTGGTCCTTGCGGATGAAGGCGATGGCGCGCTCGACCGCCGGGTGCGCGCGGCCGTAGGCCGGGAAATAGCTCAGGCTCTCCAGCACCCGGGCCGTGATATCGGCGGTGCTGGGATCGATCATGGCGTTGTGATCCGCGAAGGGGACCTCGGTCAGCCACTGGCGATCGTTGTCGCGATCGAAGCTGGCCCAGCCGCCGTCGGCGTTTTGCATCCCCATCATCCAGATCAGGCCCCGCGCGATCGCCGCCGCGCGCCGCGGATTCTCCGTGGCCGCCGTCCCGTACGACAACACCATCAGCGCCATGCAGGTGTCGTCGACGTCCGGGTAGAACTCGTTTCGGTGCTCGAAGTACCAGCCGCCCGGCGGCACCGGGTTGCGGATCGACCAGTCGCCGGCGCGGTGGGTCTGCTTGCCCAGCAGCCACGACGTGGCGCGCTCCATGGCCTGCCCTTCGGGCGGCACGCCCGCTTGCAGCAGCGCATAACTGGCCAGCACGGTGTCCCAGACCGGCGACACGCAGGGCTGCATGCGCAGCGCGCCGCTCTCGTCGCGCAACAGCAGGTCGTCCAGATGCGCCAGGTTTTGCGCCAGCAGCGGATCGTCTTCGCCGCGCCCCAAACACTTGAGCGCCAGCACCGAGTTGGCCATCGCCGGCAGGATGGCCGATAGCCCATCCGAGTCTTCCAGCCGTTCGATCATCCAGGCCGTCGCGCGCCGCACGGCGATTCGCCGCAGCGTCCCCGTGCCGGGCAGGCGCTCCCCCTGTTTGAGCAGCCGGTCGATCCCCAAGAAGAATTTCTTCCAGGCGTCGGGCGGCGCTGCGGCCGGCGGCGCCGCCGCAGGCGGATCGAAGGGGGGGGGCGCGTCTTCGGCCCCCCGAAACAGCTCGCGCGCGCCGCACTCGACCGGGAGCGAGATAACCGGCTTCTTGGCCCACAAGATCGAGAGCGGGACGAAGATCGTGCGCGACCAGCTCGAAAAATCGTAGATCGAAAACGGCGAGCGGCGCGGCAAGAACAACATCTCGGGCGGGATGGCCGGCACGTCGGTCCAGGGGAACTGCCCGAAGAAGGCGAAGTGGTACCGCGTGTACGTGTTGGCGGCCTCGATGCCGCCCAGGTCCAGAATGACCGCCCGCGATCGCCGCATGTGCGGCTCCTCGGCGTCGTCCCCGGCCACTTTCAACGCCAAGTAAGTGATGCAGGACACGGATAGATCGGGTGGACCTCCCAGATACTGGCTCCAGCCGCCGCCAGGTAGCGCCTCGTCGCGGATGACCCGCGCCAGATCGAGTGATTTCTGGCTGCCCCGGCGGCCGAAGAAGGCCTCCAGCAGGATCATGTAGCTCTCGAGCGTGGTGTCCCCCTCCAGCTCGCCGCACCAAAACCCGGACGGATCTTGTCGTTGCAACAGCCAGTCGCGGGCGGCCGCCAGCGCGCCGTCGACGCGTGCGCGGCTGGGTGCCGTGGTCAGGAGCGGGGGGGCCGCCATCGATAATCTCCGCAGGCCCCGTTGTTTAGACCGGTCATCGTGGTAAAGACCAGACTCCCAATCGGAGGAGACATGCGCTTTCCCTTCCATATCACGACCGACATGGTTGGCTATCAGATCAAGCAGGCGCTGCGCGGGCAGACCCGCTACCCCTTCGTTTTGATGCTGGAGCCGCTTTATACCTGCAACCTGGCCTGCATCGGCTGCTCGACCGAGCGCCACACCGGCAAGCTCTCCGATCGCCTGCCGCTCGAGACCTGCCTGCGGGCGGTGGACGACTGTGGGGCGCCCACCGTCTCGATCTGCGGCGGCGAGCCGACGCTCTACCCGGAGATCAAGGAGCTGGTGGCGGGGATCATCGAGCGCAAGCGCCACATCTATCTGTGCACCAACGGCCTGGTGCTGGACACCAAGCTGTTCGGCAAGGTCGCGCCGCACAAGCGGCTCACCATCAACGTCCACCTGGACGGCATGCGCGAGACCCACGACAAGGTGTGCGCGCGAACGGGCGTCTTCGACACCGCCATCCGGCAGATCAAGGAGGCCAAGCGCCTCGGCTACCACGTGACCACCAACACCACCGTCTTCAAGGAGACCTCGGTCGAGGAGATCGAGGAGCTGTGCAAGCTGGTGAGCAGCCTGGGAGTCGACGGCCTGCTGATCTCGCCGGGCTACCACTACGAGTCGGTCAAGGCCAACATCTTCCCGACCCGGGTCGAGATCCAGAGCAAGTTCAAGCGCGTGCTGGAGCTGTCCAAGATGTATCGGCTGCAATCGACGCCCATGTACCTGGAGTTCGCGGCCGGCCAGCGCGAATACGACTGCTCGCCCTGGAGCACGGTGACGTTCACGCCCAAGGGCTGGAAGAAGCCCTGCTACCTGATCGGCGAATCGTACATTCAGGACTTCAACGAGTTCTGGACCAAGACCGACTGGGCCTACTGGGAGTCGCGCCAGGACGACCGCTGCCAGAACTGCGCGATGCACTCGGGCTTCGAGGCCTCGGCCGTGCGCGGCCTCGCCAAGAGCCCCAAGGACCTGGTGCGCATGGCGGCCTGGAACTTCTTGGGCTGAACGGACGCATGGCCCCCCCGTCGTCCGAGACGTCTCCGATCGCCGTGGTGGCGGCGATGCCCGAAGAGCTGGCCCCCCTGCGCGGTCTCCTGACGGGCATCGTGCGGTCGCGCGCGGGGGGCCTGGAAATCGAGCGCGGCTGGTTGAACGGGCGGTGGGTCGAGCTGGCTGCCACGGGTGACGGGGCGGCCAACGCGCGCGCCGGCATCGGCACGCTGCTGGCGAGCGGACCGGTCGATGGCCTCCTGGTGATCGGCGTGGCGGGGGCGCTCAGCGCCGGACTGCCGAGCGGGGCGCTGGTGGTGGGCACCCGCGTCGTCGACGAAGACGGCCGCTCGTTCGCCGCCGATCCCGACCGGGTGGCGGCCGTCGCGCGCGCGATCGGTGGGCGAACCGGTGTCGTCGTCAGTGCCGGGCGGATCGCCGATAGCACGGCCGAGAAGCAACGGCTGGCCCGCACGGCCAAGGCCGGTGTCGCCGCGGCGGTGGTGGATCTGGAATCCGCGACCTACTTGGCCGCCGCGACGGCGGCCGGTATCCCCTGGCTGGTCCTGCGATCGGTCAGCGATACCGCCGACGAGGCGTTGCCCGGTCTTCTCAATCAGAGCCGCGACGGGGGCGGGGCCGTCCGTCGCGGACAGGTGCTCTTCGGCCTCCTGCGCCAGCCGCAGGCGCTGCCGTTCTTGTTGACCTTGCGCGGGCGGGTTGCGCGCTGCGCCGAGGTGCTGGCGGCGGCGGTGGCGGCCGCGTTGCCGGTGTTCGATCGGGCGGGATGGGCTTCGCCTTCGGCTCCCGGGATCGCGCGCGGGGCGGTGTCGTGAGCTTCTCGATCCTCGACGAGCTGGCGGCCCGGGGCGGCGAGAAGTTCGCGCTCCACGAGCGCTACCTGAACCCGCAGATGGTCAAGGTGCTCAAGACCATCGGGTTCGATCGGCACTACACCCGCGCCGAAGGGGCTTACCTCTTCGACAAAGCGGGCAAGCGCTATCTGGATCTTCTCTCCGGCTTCGGCGTGTTCGCGGTCGGGCGCAACCACCCGACGGTCAAGCGCGCGCTGCGCGATGTGCTGGACGCCGACCTGCCGAACTTGATCCAGATGGACGTCTCGCCGCTGGCGGGCCTGCTGGCCGAGCGACTGCTCTCGCACCTGCCGGGGCAGGAGCGGGTGTTCTTCTGCAACTCGGGGACCGAGGCGGTCGAGGCGGCCATCAAGCTGGCGCGCGCCGCCACCAAGCGGGCCAAGCTGATCTTCTGCGATCATGCCTTTCACGGCCTCACCGTCGGTGCGCTGTCGCTGAATGGCGATCGGATGTTCCGGGAGGGTTTTGGTCCGCTCTTGGCCGACACCGTGCGCGTTCCCTGGAACGATCTGCCGGCGCTCGAAGAGGCGCTGCGGGGGGCAGACGTGGCCGCCTTCTTCGTGGAGCCCATTCAGGGCAAAGGGGTGAGCGTGCCCGCCGACGGCTACCTGGCCGCCGCCGGGCGTTTGTGCCGCCAGCACGGCGCGCTGTTGGTGGTCGACGAGGTGCAGACCGGCATCGGCCGCACCGGAAAGTTTTTGGCCAGCGAGACCGATCGGGTGGATGCCGATTTGGTGCTGCTGGCCAAGGCGCTCTCGGGTGGCTACGTGCCGGTGGGCGCGGTGGTCGGCAAGCGCTGGATCTTCGACAAGACCTTCGATCGAATGGATCGCGCCGTCGTGCACGGCTCGACCTTCGGCAAGAACAACCTGGCGATGGCGGCCGGGCTGGCGGTGCTGGCGGTGCTCGAAGAGGAGCGGATGATCGACAACGCCGCCCTCCGCGGCGAGAGCCTGCTCCGCCGCCTGCGGGAGCTCATCCCGCGCTATGAAATGTTGCGCGAAGTGCGCGGGCGGGGCCTGATGATCGCGCTCGAGTTCGGGCCACCCAAATCGTTCGCGCTGCGCGCCGCCTGGGCGCTGCTGGAAAAAGCCACCAAGGGGCTGTTCTGCCAGATGATCACCATCCCGCTCTTCACGCGCCACCAGATCCTGACCCAGGTCGCCGGCCACGAAATGTACGTGATCAAGCTCTTGCCGCCGCTCTGCCTGTCACAAAAAGACGAGGATTGGATCGTGCGGGCCTTCGACGACGTGATCGCCGATTGCCATCGGTTTCCGAGCGCGATCTGGGATCTCGCCACCACCCTCACGGGTAACAGCCTCAGGAGCAGCGCGGGCTGACGGGCGCCGGCCGCGGGCCCCGACGAAACCGTCGGGGCGAAAAGGTCTGCCATGTTGCCAAGGGCTGAATAATACTTATGCTTTGGGGACCCAAACGGATGAGTCAGACGGAACCCACGGACGAGATCGGCGATCTTCTCCAGAAGACCAGCCGCACCTTCGCCCTCACGATCCCCTTGCTCCCGGAGCCGACGCGCACCGAGGTCGGGATTGCGTACCTGCTGTTCCGGATCATCGACACCTTCGAGGACGCCACGCTTTGGACGCCCGACCAGCGCATCGAGGCGCTTGGGCGGTTCGTCGAGCTCTTGGACGGGCCGCCGGCGGCGGCGGCCTGGATGGTCGAGCGGTGCGCGCGCGAGCCGCCCATCGATCACGCCGGTTACCGCGAGCTGCTGGCCAAGATTCCGGCGGTCCTGACCGCCTTCCAGCGCCTACAGATCGGCGCGCGGTCGCCGATCCGCAAGCACCTGGCCCGCAGCGCCGAAGGGATGAGCGGCTTCGTCGCGCGCGGCGACGGTCCGAACGGCCTGCAGCTCGGGACGCTCGAAGATCTGCGCGACTACTGCTACGTGGTGGCCGGCATCGTGGGTGAGATGCTGACCGAGCTGTTTCTGCTCGGGCGCCCGTCGCTGGTGGCGGTGGCCGAAGAGCTGCGCAACCGGGCCGCCCAGTTCGGCGAGGGGTTGCAGCTGGTGAACATCCTCAAGGACGTTCGCCCCGACGCCGCCGAGGGACGGGTCTATCTGCCGCGCAAGACCAGCCCCGGCGAGGTCTTCGCGCTGACCGGCGAAGATCTGGCGGTGGCCGGCGAATACACCGAGCTCCTGCGGACGGGCGGCGCCGAGCCGGGGCTGGTCGGCTTCAACGCCTTCATCACCAAGTTGGCCGTTGGTACGCTGCAGCTCCTGCGCGAGCAGGGATTCGGCGCCAAGTTGTCCCGCCTGCAAGTCGCCAAGATCGCCGCGGAGGTGACCCACGCCATCGGCCAGGGGCGACCGCTGTTCGAGCCGCGCGGGCTGTCGATCGCCGGGTGACGTGAACCGACGCGTGGCGATCGGGCGGGCGGTCGGGCTGCTGATCGCCGTCGGTGCCCCATCGATCCCGCCCGCGATCTGCCACGCGGAGGCGCGCTGTGCGCTCCCCACGGGGGCCAGCCCGGCGTTGGGCTCGGTCGATCCGACCCGCCGCCTGACTTGGATCGACGCGCATCTGACAGCCACCGAGAAGAACGCGCGGCTGTGGACCTACGGGT
>DASRLC010000007.1:0-4656 GCA_035648655.1 Polyangia bacterium | reverse complement strand
ACCCCCGATGAGCCACCACACCCGCCGGGAATCATCAGGAAGCAGAGCCCGATCAGCGCAGCCGCCGTTTGGAACGAGCGCGCGGACACGTCTTTGAAACCGCCGTGGTCACCCTGCATTTGCAACGTCTTTTCTATTCATATCTCGAAATGGGTACCGCCGCTGGCCAGAATCAGGCGCCGATGCCCTCGATCGGGAGCCGAGGATCCGGGAAGTGATCCGGATCGCGCCCGGCAAGAAGCCCCGCGTCTTGGCGGCCGTGTCGCCCAAGCCATCGCGAAGACATCGACCATCGCTTGCCGCTATCTAACGAATATTTTGGGCGACTTTAAATCGACGATGACCCCCGCACAGTCTCGAATTTGCCCGGGCGTCGGGAGGAGCTTCGAGATTGACGACGGGATATTTTTTGATATCTTGCGGCTGTGCGCAAGAAGATCCCTACCGAGGGTGCTCTGTTCGTGCGGCTGCCTTCAGCGGCGGTCGACAAGCTCGATCGGGCCGCCGAGGCGCTCGGCATGCTCAAGAAGGACCTGGTCGCCGGGCTGGTCTCGAAGTACGTCGATCCCGACAGCGACGACGGGTTGAGCGCGCTCGGCTCGCTCTCTCCGCCTTTCGGTCTGGGTGGCTCCGCCCGGGGCTCCTACTCGTTCAAACCCTACGATCCGCCCGAGGTGATGAACGCCGAGCAGGCTGCACAGTTCCTCCAGATCGAGGCCTCGGTGGTGATCGAGCTGGCCGATGCCGGAAAGCTACCCGGACGAAAACTGGGAGGCACCTGGCGCTTCTCGCGCTCGGCGCTGGTGACGTGGCTCTCCAACATGCCGCTGGAAAAACGATGAACAGACAACCCAGAGATTTTCGCGCTTTGATCCCGACGGTGGTCGAGCAGACCCACCAAGGCGAGCGCGGATGGGATGTGTTCTCGCGACTGCTCAAGGACCGCATCGTGTTCCTCGGCACCGCCATCGACGATGCGGTCGCCAACGTCGTGGTCGCGCAGTTGTTGTTCCTCGAATCCGAAGATCCCGACAAGGACGTCATGATGTACGTCAACTCGCCCGGCGGCGAGGTCTCGGCTGGCTTGGCCATCTACGACACGATGCAGGCGCTCCGCTGCCCGGTAGCGACCTACTGTATCGGCCAGGCCGCGTCGATGGCCAGCCTGCTACTGACCGCCGGGTCGAAGGGAAAGCGCAATGCTTTGCCCAACGCCCGCGTGCTCATCCATCAGCCGCTGGCCGGCATGCACGGCCAGGCCACCGACATCGAAATTCACGCCCGCGAGATCTTAAACACCCGCGACGTCGTCAATACGATCTATGCCCGGCATACCGGCCAACCCATCGACAAGATCAAACGCGACACCGAGCGCGACTACTTCATGTCCTCGACCGAAGCGCAGGCGTACGGGCTCATCGACCACGCGCTCGCCAGCGCGAAAAGGACGTACTAGGTACCCGTCCTCGGAGCCCGCGCCTACGCCCGGAAGGCATGGCGATCCCCAGGCCTCACCCGGGCGAGTCGGCCGCGGTTCGATATTCTGCGTCGGCGAGCTTCTCCAGCCAGTCGACGGTCTTGCCGTCCAGCGCCTCGACGATCGCGATGTGGAAGGCCCGTCCATCATTTGCCGACACGCGCGGCGAAGTGCGCCGGGTAGCGATCGCCTTGAACCTGAAACGTAGCCAGTGGCTCTTCGATTTGGCGCAGGTCATCCGCGGTCAGCTCCACGGAAGCCGCGGCGATGTTTTCCTCGAGGCGGGACAGCTTGGTGGTGCCGGGGATGGGTACCATCCACGGCTTCCGCGACAGCACCCAGGCGAGCGCGATCTGGGCCGGCGTCGCCCCCACCCCCTTGGCCGCCGCGATCCGCACCAGCAGGTCGACCACCGTCTGGTTGGCCTTGCGGGCTTCCGGCGTGAAGCGCGGAACGATGTTGCGAAAGTCGTCCTTGGCGAACGACGTGTTCTCGTCGATCTTGCCGGTCAGGAAGCCTTTGCCGAGCGGGCTGAAGGGAACGAACCCGATGCCCAGCTCCTCGCAGGTCGGCAGCACCTCGACTTCGGGCGCCCGCCACCACAGCGAATACTCGCTCTGTAACGCCGCCACGGGTTGAACGGCGTGGGCCCGGCGGATCGACGCCACGCCGGCCTCCGAGAGGCCGAAGTGTTTGACCTTCCCCTCGCGGATCAAGTCCCGAACGGTGCCGGCCACGTCCTCCATCGGCACGTTCGTATCGACGCGGTGTTGATAGAACAGATCGATGCGATCGGTGCGCAGCCTCTTCAGCGAGGCCTCGGCCACCTCGCGGATGTGCGCAGGCCGGCTGTCCATGCCGGTTTGAGCGTTGCCATCTTGGAATCCGAACTTGGTGGCGATCACGACCCGGTCGCGCATCGGGGCCAGCGCTTCGCCCACCAGCTCTTCGTTCGCGAAGGGACCGTAGGCCTCGGCGGTGTCGAAAAAAGTGACGCCGCGTTCGACCGCCGATCGAATCAAGTCGATCATTTGCTTTCGGTCCGGAGGCGGCCCGTACGCGAAGCTCATGCCCATGCAGCCGAGGCCGATGGCCGAGACCTCCAGCCCACTCTTGCCCAACTTTCGTTTTTTCATGGCGTGTCTCCCAAGGAATGGTGCGGCGGCCCTTGCGTCAAAGCTCTTGGACCGTCGGTCGCAACAAGATCTCGTTGATGTCGACGTCGGCGGGCTGCTCGATGGCGTAGGCGATGGCTCGGGCGACGGCGTCGGCGGGGATGGCCTGCTGCCGGTAGAACTCCTTGATACGGGCGGCGGTCTCGGGGTCGGAGATGCCGAGCGGCAGCTCGGACTGCACCGCGCCCGGCGAAATGATGGTGGTGCGGATCCCGCCGACCTCTTGGCGCAGACCTTCGGAGATCGCGCGCACCGCAAACTTGGTGCTGGCATACACGGCCGAGCCCACGCCGATCTTGTGGCCGGCGCCCGACGCGAGGTTGACGAAGTGCCCGCTCTTTTGGCGTTGGAAGATCGGCAGCGCGGCGGCGATGCCGTAGAGCACGCCCTTGATGTTGATGTCGATCATGCGCTCCCATTCGTCGACCTGGATCTTCTCGATCGGCGCCAGCGCCATCAGTCCGGCGTTGTTGACCAAGACGTCGAGGCGCCCGAGCTTTTCGACCGCGGCATGGACGAACGCCTCGACCTCGCCGCGCTTGGTGACGTCGACCGCTCGGTGACCGACCTGGCCGCCCGCGCGCCCGATCTCCCCCGCGATAGCCGCCAGCCGGTCCACGCGGCGCGCGCCCAGGAACACGCGGGCACCTCGCGACGCCAGGTGGCGCGCGGTCGCCTCGCCGATCCCGCTGCTGGCGCCGGTTATCGCAACGACCTTTTCGCCCAGACGTTCTTGGATGCCCGACATCGCGTGTTCCCTCTACCGATACAGATAGGCCTGGAGCGACCGGTCGACCAGCCGAAATAAACGCGATGGGTTGTTAAGTGGTGCTTAATAGTCTGATACGGGCTGCGGGTCCTCCGATGAATACGGCGCTTCTCGCGCAACTCCAGATCTTCCTCGCGTCGCCCGCCTGCGCAGCTTCACCGCCGCGGCTCGCGAGCTGGGCGTCTCGACCTCCCCCGTGAGCCAGGCGGTCCGGCCGAGCGCCCGGAGGATCTGTCAGAGCACGAGTGTCTGGCTTTCCGATCCCAGACCACCGGCGCGCTCTGCGCCGGTGGGCTCGAACGCGGCCGCCGCAAGTAGAGCGACGGTTTCGTAAACCGTGACGGCCGGTCTCCCACGAGACGCGCCCATTGCGCCATGGCGTGGCCTCGCTGTGTCATGGCCGGGGCGCGAGCGCCACGCTTCGGAAACCGCCCAGGCCCGCCGCTCCGAATCAGGGTAAACTGAGACGATGTCGTCCGCGGCAAAGGAGATCCTCGAGTCGGCGCTCAAGCTTGAGCCCGACGAACGAGAACGTCTCGCGGAAGCGCTATGGCAGAGCCTGGGAAACCAAGCCGCCGTGGAAGCGGCGTGGGCCGACGAGATCCAGCGTCGCATCACCGCAGCCGATTCAGGCCAGAGTGACCCGCAGCCGTGGGACGAAGCCCGTGACGAGCTGCTCGCCGAGCTGAAGCAAATCCACCTGCGTGGCCGGTAGCGTCGCTCACCGCATTCTCCGGTCCGGCCGCACCGAGTTGCGAGCCGCTGCGCGTCGTTACGAGGAAGAACGCATCGGTCTCGGCGAGAGATTCGTGCTCGCCATCGACAAGGCAATCAGCGACGCCATCACCGACCCGCTGCGCTGGCCCCTCATCCCCTCAGTTCCTCAGAACCTCGGTGTGCGCCGGCGTCTCGTCGAGGGCTTTCCCTACGCCGTCGTCTACCGGATCGTTGCCCACGAGATCGTCGAGATCGTCGCGGTCATGCACGGCAAGCGCAACCCCAACTACTTCGCCGATCGCTCGCGCTAAACTCGGACTCCTCGATGCGCGCCATGACCTTCACCGCCGCCGGCCACCCACTCGTGCCCACCGACGTCCCGCCGCCGGTTCCCGGCCCCGGCCAGGTCCTGATCCGCGTCCGCGCCTGCGGGGTCTGCCGCACGGACCTGCACATCGTCGACGGTGAGCTGACGGATCCCAAGCTGCCGCTCATCCTCGGCCACCAGATCGTGGGAG
>DASRLC010000006.1:0-15063 GCA_035648655.1 Polyangia bacterium | reverse complement strand
ACTTCGGGTCTGTAGACTTGGGCTGCATCGTAACCTCCAAGCTGGTGGGTCCGGACAATACGCCAGATCCCGCTCGTAAGTGACCGGCCGGTCTATCGCCGGCCGCTCTAGCCGCTCTACTAGAGAAGGACCCTCGAAGGGTCTTTTAGATCCCCCGCGGGCGGGCGTCGTCGGGCAAGGCCCGCCGTGGCAGGTTGCCCTGTCGTTTGGGTCCACGCACGCGCCAGATCATGCCGTCGCCAGGTTCTAGGGACAAAGAAGTGCGGACAAAGGAACGTTGACCAGGTTGACCAGAACGTTGACCAGCATTTGTTTGGTTTGTTTGTTAATGAAGAAAAAGGTCCCAATTTTTTTCTTCTCTTCATTCGCAATCTGAGCGACACTCACCGCGCAAACGAAATATCCGCCGTGGGGAGGGGGCCCCGCGCCGGCGTAAATCCTCGACCGATTCGGTCGAGCAACGCTGTGCTGTTCATCCAGGAGGTCCCCTTGCGCGCGATTCGGTTGCTCTTCCTCTCGTCTTTTTCGGTCTTCGTCATTGCGTCTTGCGGTGGTGGTGGCGGCACCGCTGACACGGGCGCGGGAGGAACAACGGGAGGGGCGGGTGGAAAAACATCCGCGGGTGGCAAGGGTGGCAGCGCGGTAGCCGGCGCGAGCGGAGCGGGCGGCGCGGCGGGCACCACGGGCGGCGCGGGCACCACGGGCGCGGCTGGCACCACGGGCGCGGCTGGCACCGGAGGAGCAGCGGGCTCGGCGGGGACACATGGCGCAGGCGGAATAGCAGGTGGCGGTGGCTCAGGCGGCGCGGCGGGCGCGGCGGGCACTGGTACGGCGGGCGCGGCGGGCACGGGCACCGGCGCGGCGGGAGCCGGCGGCGCGGCCTCTTGTGCCACCAACAATGGCGGATGCGATCCGTTGGTGACCTGTACCGCCGGCTCGAGCGGCGTCGTTTGCGGCGCTTGCCCGGCCGGATATACGGGGACCGGCGCAACCGCCTGCACCGACGTCGACGAGTGCGCGACCAGCAACGGCGGCTGCGACGCGCTCACCACCTGCACCAACACGCCCGGCGGCTTCACCTGCGGCGCTTGCCCGGCCGGATATACGGGGACCGGCGCAACCGCCTGCACCGACGTCGACGAGTGCGCGGCCAACAACGGCGGCTGCGACGCGCTCACCGCCTGCACCAACACGCCCGGCGGCTTCATGTGCGGCCCCTGCCCCTCCGGATACAGCGGCACCGGCGCGGCCGGTTGCGTGGACATCAACGAGTGCGCGACCGGCAACGGCGGCTGCGATCCCCTCACCACCTGCACCAATCTGCCCGGCGGCTTCATGTGCGGTGGATGCCCGCTGGGCTATATGGGCGGTGGCTCGACCGGCTGCCTGGACGTCGACGAATGCACGACCAACAACGGCGGCTGCGATCCCCTCACCACCTGCACCAACTCGCCCGGGACCTTCTCCTGCGGCGCCTGCCCGTCGGGGTACACCGGTACCGGCGCGACGGGATGCGCGGACGTCAACGAATGCGCGACCGGCAACGGCGGCTGCGATCCCCTCACCACCTGCACCAACTCGCCTGGGACCTTTTCCTGCGGCGCTTGCCCCGTCGGCTACAGCGGAACGGGATCGACGGGGTGCGTGAACATCGACGACTGCTCGCCCAACCCGTGTCTCAACGGTGGGACCTGCACCGATGGGGTGAACGCGTTCACCTGCGCCTGCGCGACCGGGTTCGCCGGGGCGACCTGCGCCTCGAACCTGACCATTGGCAGCGGGGCCGACGGCGCCGTGTCGATCGCCTCGGGGACCACCAACCTCAGCACGACCAACGTCGCGACCGGCCGCAGCTGCACCGACGGTGGCGACGCGGTCTCGTACTCGGTGACCGCGCTCACGACCACCAGCGCCACGCTGTCGGCCAGCCCGTCGGCCGGTTGTCTGGCCGCCAACGATGAGGTGCTGCTCATCAACTTGCAAGGGACGGCGGCCGCCAACGGCAACGTCGGCAACTACGAGACCCTGCGTGTCGCCTCGGTGTCGGGTGCGACCGTCACCTTCGCCAGCTCGAAGGTCAACAGCTACGGCAGCGGCGCCGCCGATGACGACGGCCTCGGAACGACCGCCACGACCCAACGGGTGGTGCTGGTGCGCGTGCCGAACTTCGCGTCGATCAGCGTCGGCGCGGGCGCAACCTTGACCGTGAGCGGCTGGAATGGAGCGATGGGTGGAGTCCTCTACGTGCGCAGCTCCGGCGCCGTCAACGTCGCCGGGTCGATTTCGGTCGACGGCCTCGGGTATGGCGGCGGAGCGCGCCCCACGAATACCTTTCAGCAGGGCAACCAGGGCGAGTCGTACGGCGGCGTCGGCGCCGGTGCCCAAACGGCGCTCCTGGGCGCCGGCGGCGGTGGCCTGGGAGACGCCTGCGCCACCTTCGGGGTGGGCGGCGGCGGCGCCGGGTACGGAACGACGGGCGCGAACGGCGTCTCGTCCGCCAGCACCTGCACGGGAATCGGCGGCGCGATCTACGGCGACGCGGCGCTGACCAAGCTGTTCTTCGGGTCGGGGGCCGGCTCGGGCGGCAACGACAACGTGCTCGCCGACAATCCCGAAGGGGGCCTCGGCGGTCCGGGCGGCGGAATCCTGGTCGTCAAGGCTTCCACCATCACGGTCACGGGCAGCATCTCGTCACGCGGCACCGCGGGCCAGGGCGACGCGACGGCTGGCTGCTTCGGCAGCTCCACGACCAACTGTTGGGATTACTCCGGGCCCGGCGGCGGCGGAGCCGGCGGCTCGATCTACCTGTCGAGCGACCAGCTCACCGTCGGAACCTCTCTGGTGACCGCCGTGGCGGGCGCTGGCGGCTTGGGCGGCGAGTCGAACGGCGGCACGGGCGGCGGCGGCCGAATCGCGCTTCACTACCTGACCTCGCTCACTGGCACGAGCACACCGGCGGCCACCGTCGCGGTGGGGCCATGACGCGGACCTGAGGCCCAGGCCAGGCCACCGGCGCAACAGTTCAGTTGCGCCGGTGCGTCTGTCTCGCGTAGACCAAAAATATCAATTTCCGTACGACCGAGCACACCGCGCCGGATCGCCAACGGATCTCCGCGCTGGTTCGCGCAGGTGATGATCGGGGTCAGGCCGGCCGAGTGGCCAGCGGCAACATCGTTCGGCGAGGCAGCTCGCCGCGTCGTCTCATGGCGCCGAAAAAAGGAATTGGGCCACGTCGGCCAGCACCGGCGGCGGGATCTCGTGGCCGCCGTTGAACGGACGCCAGGTCACAGAGAAGCCGTGTTTCTCGAGCAGATCCTTGGCTCGGTTGCCGTTCGCGAAGGGGACCACCGGATCCTGGCGTCCGTGGGAGAGCAGAAACCGCGGCTTAGTTGGGTGTAACGCGGTCAACGCCGGCACCGACTCCATCAGCAAGACACCGGACATCGCCACGACGAGCTGAACGCCAGGCGCCGCGAGCGCGACGTCGATCGCGAGCATGGCGCCCTGGGAAAAACCGACCAGTGCCACCGTGGCCGGCGCGTGGCGTTCGATGATCGTCGCGATCAGAGCCTGCACGGCCGCGCGCGCGGCGACCACGTCCGCGCTGGGCAGAAAACCGGCGGCCGGCTGATCGGTGGACGCATGGGGTGGTCGGGCGTTCGGATTCAGGTGCCACCAGGCGCGACCGCCGCCCCTTTCGGGCAGCGGCGCCGCCGGGACGAAGAACCGCGCGCCGGGACGTTTCAGCGCCTCCGCCAGCGGCACCAGATCGTCGCCCGGAGCGCCCCAGCCGTGCAGCAAGAAGACGGCGCTGCCCCCACGCTCGCCCTCGCGCATGCCCGAGACGCCAACCACCTCGAGCCCGGGGAGGTCGAATTGAATCATGCAGGGGACAGCATACGATCGGCGGAGCCCTTCGAGCGACCGAACGCGTTCCGCTCGGTTCAGCGTCGGCGTGGACCAGCTTCGTCCGATAGACGGCTCGCCGACGGCTTTCTTCGACAAAAAACACCCCCGATCGCGCCTCGGGAGACGATTTTCTCGGCGTGAGCCGGTTTCTTTGGTTGGGGGCATCTGCACGCAGGTTTATCGGCTCGATCCCGCAACATCTCAGGGAGGCCCCGTGAAACATCCCCTATCTCGACATGGCGCCCATGAAGCTTTGGCCAACGCCTTCATTGGGCGCGTCGCGCTCTGTGCGGCGATCGCCTGTGGCGTGCTGGCGCCGGCGTTGGCCCAGGCGGCTTCCTTGTCAGGACCCGTCAGCGGGTGGAGCTCCGGCGTGCCGTCGTACGTCTCGATGTACGAATACATCCCGGCCAAGCTGGCGGCCTCGCCGCCCATTGTGGTGGCCGCGCACTATTGTGGGGGAAGCGCCTCGGCCTTCTTCGGCTTCAGCGGAATGCCGGGGATCGAAGCGGCGGCCGACCAGTACGGCTTCGTCATGATTTTTCCGCAGACGACCAACCCGGCTTCGTCCGCGGATTGTTGGGACGTCGGGTCGCCCAAGTCCCTCACGCACAACGGCGGGGGCGACACGCAGGCCATCGCCGAGATGGTCCAGTACGAGATCACCAAGCGCAACGCCGACCCGACCCGCGTCTACATCATGGGGGCGTCGTCCGGCGCGATGTTGACCGAGGCCATGCTGGCGGTTTATCCCGACGTCTTCAAGGCGGGTGCCGAATTCTCCGGGGTTCCCGCCGGCTGCTGGTCCGACGGCTGGTCCGCCGCAAGCAATTGGGGCGGCACCTGCGCCAATGGCCAAGACACGATGACCGCGCAAGCGTGGGGCGATCTCGTGCGGAAAATGTACCCGGGCTATACGGGCGCGTATCCCCGCATTCAGCTCTGGCATGGCACCGCGGACGCGACCATCAATTACAACAATGAAACGCAAGGTATCTTGGAGTGGACCAACCTCCTTGGTCTGAGCGCCACGCCGAGCTCGACCGATACGACGTCGACGGCCGGTTTCACGATCGAGAAGTGGCAGAACACCTGCGGGTTCACGGTCCTCGAGGCGCACATCCAGGCCGGTGGCGGGCACACCACGCCCATTGACGATACCTCGGTGATCAATTTCTTCGGTCTCAACAAGTCGGGGGCCGATCCCCAGACGGCGGCCTGCGGTGGCAGCAGCGGCAGCGGCGGAAGCAATGGCAGTGGCAGCGGCGGAAGCAGCGGCGGCGCTGGAACCACCGGCAGTGCCGGGACGACGGGCGGCGGCGCCGGACACGGCGGCACCGGCGGCGGGACCGCCGGCAACGGCGGCCACGGTGGCGCCGTGGGTGGTGGCACGGCGGGCACCACCGGCGGCGGCGGCCACGCTGGCACCTCGGGCGGCGGCACCGCCGGCACCCTTGGCGGGGGCACCGCCGGCGCCTCGGGCGGCGGCACCGCCGGCACCTTTGGCGGGGGCATCGCCGGCACGTCCGGCGGTGGCACGGCGGGCACCACCGGCAGCGGCGTGCACGCCGAGGGCGGCACGTCGGGCACAGGCACGGGCACCGGCGGACAAGGCGAGGCTGGCACATCCGGCGTCAGCGCCGGCGGCACGACCGGCAACACCGGCGTCGGCGGCGCGAGCACCGGCTCGGGCGGATCGTCCGGCGGCGACGACAGCTCGGGCTGCAGCTGCGGGATCGCCTCCGGCCCCAGTGGAACGGGCGTGCTTGGCGGGCTGGCCCTGGCCGCGTTCGGAATGGCGCTCGGCCGCCGCCCGCGCCGGCGCCGCTAGTCGCCCGGCGGTGGCGGGAACCGGCGGGGTCCGTTCGGCGGACGCCGCCGGGTTGACCAGGTTGATGGGCGCGCCGGCCGTAGGCGCGGAGCTCGTCGAACGACCAGGTGGGGACACGGCGCACCGAAATGACATGGATGTTTCGCGCGGGGTCGGCGTATCCTCGGCGCACGGTGAAAGCGCTAGGGCCCCGACTGCGCGCGTTCTCCGCGGTCCTGGCCTCGATCGCCGTACCGACGGCGATCCCCGCGCACGCCAGCGCGGAGGTTCTGGTGTCGCTCGACTACGGGACCGACCCCGCGTTGGCCGGATGCCCAAGCGCGGCCGATTTTCGGCGGGAAATCGTGCGCCAGCTGGGCCACGATCCTTTTCGCGACCCGGCCCCGCGCCGGGTGGTCGTCCGCCTTTATTCCGCGGGCCCGCGACTGGGCGGTCGGGTCGAATGGCGCGACGCCCACGACGAATGGGAGGGGGAGCGGACCTTCTCGTCCCGAAACGAGAGCTGCGGCCAGATGGCCCGCGCGGTGGCGCTGGCGACCGCCATCCAGATCCAACTCTTGGCGCGCGTCGAAGGAAGCGGACCGCCAAAGCTGGCGGCCGATTCGAAGCCGCCCAGTTCGGCGGTGGTTGTCCCCGTCCCTTCGATGAGGTCCGAAGTGCCCCTCCCCGTTCCCGCGCCGAAGGAAGCGCGGATCGCGGTGGAAGTCGGTGCCGGCGTGCTATCCGATCTGGGTGACAGCCCGACGATGGTCCTTCCGCGCGTCGCGGTTTCGCTGGGTCGCCTGTCGGCCATCGGCCTGCGCCTCACGGCGAGCGGCCTCGGCCTCGGCGCCCAGGTCAGTCGACCGGAGGGCTCGGCCCAGATCGACCGCTTCGTCATGACCTTGGAGCTGGTCCGGTTCTTTCGCGCCGGCCGGATCGTCCAACCGTTGTTGGCCTTCGGCGCCGGATGGCAGGACGTGCGCGCCCGCGGCACCAGCGCCATGCCCGCTATGGCCGCCGCGCACGAGGGGCAAGCGTTCTCCGGGGTACTGTCCGGCAGCGGCGGGCTGGCTTTTGCGCTGGCCAGCCGGCTCTTCGCGGTCGTCGAGGCGCAGGCGATTCTCTTTCGACCGTCGGTGACGGTTCAGGTCGGCTCGTCCGAGGCCGCCCATCTCGACGGCGCCGCGTTCGGTGCCCATGGGGGACTGCTTGCGCGATTCTAGCCCGCTCGCGCGGCTGGTCGCGCTCGCGCTGGCGGTGGTCGGCGTGGGCTGTTCGGCGCGGACGATCGTCGCCGTCGACCCATACCCATGCAGCGACGCCGGCGTGACTGGGTGCGGGCCGGGGCTGCTGGACGATCTGATTGGCTACTGGCGTCTCGACGACGCCGTCGGCAGTGTCGGTGCGCGCGATTGGTCGGGCTGGGCCAACGACGGCACCCTGGTCGGCATCGATCCGGCCACGGCGTGGGTCGCGGACGGCCCCGAGGGTGGCGCGCTGTCCGTACAAGGGAAGGGCTACGTCAATGTCCCGGACTCGGCTTCGATCGATTCGATCACCGACCAGCTCACGATCGCGGCCTGGATCTTTCTCCAGGGCACCATCACGGACTATGCGACTGTCATCTCGCGCCAGATCGCAACCGGCTTCGATCAGCACTACCACCTCTCGGTCAACGCCCAACAGCAAGCCATCCTGTTCATCACCACCCCGAATTCGGGTCAGGTGGTCCTAGGGGGCCCGATGACGGTCCCGCAGCAGGTCTGGGTGCACCTGGCCGGTACCTACGACGGCAGCCAAGCCCGTCTCTACGTCAACGGGACCGAGGTCGGCGACCTGCCGGCCAGCGGTCCGTTCGCGACGGAAACCAACCCGGTCACGCTCTCGGGGAACGGCAATGGCACCGACAAAACTGTTTCGGAGTTTGTCCCCGGGCAGCTCGACGAAGTCATGCTGTACCGACGCGCGCTCGGACCCGACGAAATCGCGCGCCTCGCCGGCGGGGCGCTGCTGCCAGCGGGCGGAGCGCATTCGGACGCCGGTCCGTCAGGAAACTGACCGAGATCCCGGGATCCGGCGCCGGGGCCAGCTGCGCCAGCGGCAACGATCCGACGTGGCACTCCGGGGGCCACCCCGACAGGCGTTTTCCGTGACAACACCTGGCCGCTCCCGACAAACCCAGTTGGAGTTGATCGTGAGTCATTTGCGCCTCGTCTCCTCGCCGGCTCCGCGGATGACCCCGGACGACGCCTGCCTGGAGGCCTTCCAGCGAGAGCTCGACTACGTCTTCCGAACCTTGCGGCGCCTGGGCACCGCCGCGTCCGAGGTAGAGGATCTGGCGCAGGAGCTGTTCCTGGCGCTCCGCCGCTGCTGGTCCGACTACGACGCCGACCGGCCGCTGCGGCCCTACCTGTTCGGAATCGCCTACCGGATCGCGTGCGCCCACCACCGCAAACGGAACCGGGAGGTCGCATTCGGGATCATCGAAGTCGGCGACGCTGGGCCCGGCCCGGACGACGCGCTGGCGAGCAAGCAGGCGCGGGCGTTGGTGCTGGCGGCGCTGGAACGCATTCCGCTGCCCAGGCGCGCCGTGCTCGTGATGCACGATATCGACGACGTTCCGGTCGCCGAGGTCGCCGCGGTGCTCTCGATTCCCCGGTTCACGGTTTATTCGCGCCTGCGCAAGGCACGCCGCGAGCTAGAGGCCGCCCTGCGCCGCATGCTCAAGGAGGCCGAGGCCCGATGATTCCTTTCGGCCGGAAGGTGTCGCCCGAAGTCCGCACGCTCCTCGATCGGGAGCGCGCGATTGCCGCCCAACCGGCGGTGGTCCGCGCGCGGGCGCTGGCTCGGGCCCGTGCCGCGTTGACGTCGGCGTCGAAACCCGCCGCCTACCCCGTTTCGGCGGCGGCGCAGTCGCGACGACGCTGGGCCGCCGCGGCGGCGGTCTTGTGCGTCCTCGGCGCGGGGGTGGGTGCCGCCGCCTACCAGATTCGCGTCCGTTTGACGCCGTTGCCGAGCAGTCGGGGGGCGGATCCGACGATCGTGAGGGCGCCGGCGGCCGCGGTGGTGGCGCCGTCTTTACCGCCCATCGCGAACCCCATCGACGATTCGCCGGCGCCCCCCGCTCGCGCGACGGTGCCGCGGTCGAAGACCGAGGTGGCCCAGGCCCAGGTACAGGAAGAGCTGCGTCTGCTGCGCCAAGCCCGCGCCGCGGTCGCCCGCAGTGACTTTGCGGCGGCCCTCCCGCTGTTGGCCGAGCACGCGCGCCGATTCAAGGACGGGAGCTTGGCCGAGGAGCGGGAGGCCTTGCGCGTAAGGGCCCTGGCCGGGCTCGATCGAATCGATGAGGCGCGGCGCGCCGCTGCGGCGTTCGGCGCGCGTTTTCCGCGCAGCGTTCTCCTGCCAGCCGTCAACCAGATGGCCACGCCGGGCGCTCCCTAGAGCCGGCTCACCAGATTCACGGGTCCGAACCCTTCATGACAACAGCGGCCTCGCCGACAAGCCGGAGAGATCCCGGTCTGTGCGATCTGAGCACGAGTACGGCTGCAGCCCCAAGGCCTATCCGGACATCGCGCAGGCCGGCAAGGAGTTCTGGGAGACCGAGATTTACGATGAGGGGAGCACGACCGCCGATCCGGGATGGCGAGCGCGTTGCGTGTCGCCAAGCTGATCAACGACGCGATGACCATCGCCAACATGAACGCCTGGCACTACTGGTGGGTCTATCCGTCCTCGGCGGACAACGGCGCGCTGTGGGACAAGACCAGCGGGCAGCCGGCCAAGCGGCTCTGGATCGAGGGAAACTATGCCCGCTTCGTGCGGCCAGGGTTCCAGCGCGTCGGAACGACCGGGACCGCGCCCGCGGGCGTTCTGTTGAGCGCCTATGTCAATCCGAGCGCGCCCCGACACTTTTTGCGCGTCGGGCTTGTGTTGGCTTGGCGTGCGGCGTAAGGCTGGCGAGGTGGACGATAGTCGTGCCATTGCCGTCTCGCCGCGGCACAAGGTGCTGATCGCGCCCGAGCTGTACCCGCTGATCGAAAAGCCACCGCGCCAGGACTTCGTGGTCCGGACCCGGGCCCGCCGCGAGGCCAACGGACTGCCGCTCATGCTGGCCGAGCTCGTGATAGCCGGCGAGGAGACCCGCCGAATCCATCCGGCCGCCGAGACCTACCCCCTGCACTTTCGAAAGACGTACTTTCCCGGACGGCTGCACGGCGATCCGAAGATCGAGTTCGAGCAACACCTGCTGGCCTCCCAGCTCTCCGCGACACCGCCCCCGATCGGGCACACCGACAGCACGTTCCGGAGCTGTCTCATCCCAGGGCTGCCTTACGCGCGCCTCACGCCGTTCGGTGGCGAGCCGCCCGAGAACAACATCGGCAAGGCGCAGAAGCTGCCGCTGGAGACCGCCGCCGGACTGTGGCGTCTGGCCGAGGAGTCCCTGGTGCAGCTCGAGCTGATCCAGGCCGGCGGGCTGGCGCACGGGGACGCCGAGCTGCACAACATCATCGTCTGCCCGGCGCCGCTCGAGCCGATCCTGATCGACTTCGAAGCGGCGGTGCGCAAAGAAGCCCTCGCCAGCGCCGACTGGGACGCGCGCCGCAAGCTGGACCTCGAGCCCCTGCTGCGCGAGGCGGTTTATCTACAATGCCTCCTCGGTCGACAACCGAGCCGCCTCGGCGAGCTCGCCTGGAATCGCCTCGGCGAGCTGTTCCGATCGCCGGATCGCTTCCAGCGCGCCATCGAGATGCGCGCCGAGGTCTAAAGCGCCAGTCCGAAAGGTCGGCGAAACGTGCTGGAAACGTGCGCGACTCATGGCCTTCATCGGCCGTTAGCAAGATGTGAAAAGTGGATTGAAGCGGCGGAAAACGCTTTCGATCGGCCCCCACAAGGGACTAGAAAAGTGCTTCAGCCCATTCCCGAGCTGAAAAGGAGCGCGAGGACACATGAGCGGAAACACGGCGCGGCGAGCAGCGATCACGGCGGCGACCAACTACAAGCACGCGGGCGTGCCCCTCGACTACAAGGAGAGCCCCGCGGCCTCCCTGTTCGGGACCAACGTCTTCGGCCTCGCCACGATGAAGGCGCAGCTGCCCAAGGAGATCTTCAAAGCGGTCAAGAAGACCATCGAGACCGGCTCACCCCTCGATCCGCGCGTGGCCGATGTGGTGGCCGCCGCGATGAAGGCCTGGTCGCTCGCCAAAGGCGCCACCCACTACGCGCACGTGTTCTATCCGCTCACCGGGCTCAGCGCCGAGAAGCACGACAGCTTCCTGTCGCCCGACGGCGAGGGCGGCGCCATCACCGAGTTCTCCGGCAAGACCCTGACCCAGGGTGAGCCGGACGCGTCCAGCTTCCCCAACGGCGGCATCCGCGCCACCAGCGAAGCCCGCGGCTACACCGCCTGGGACGTCACCAGCCCGGCCTACATCCTCGAGTCGGTCAACGGCTCCACGCTCTGCATCCCGACCGCCTTCGTGTCGTGGACCGGCGAGGCGCTCGACAAGAAGACGCCGCTCTTGCGCTCGGGCCAGGCGCTCAGCACGCACGCGCAGCGCATCCTGAAGATCTTCGGGCACGAGAAGCCGTCGATGGTCGTCTCCTACGCGGGCGCCGAGCAGGAGTACTTCCTGATCGACAAGCACTTCTTCTACGCGCGCCCCGATCTGCTGAACGCGGGCCGGACGCTCTTCGGCGCCAAACCGCCCAAGGGGCAGGAGTTCGAGGATCACTACTTCGGCTCCATCCCCGAGCGCGTGATCGCCTTCATGATGGAGTGCGATCGCGAGCTCTTCAAGCTGGGCGTGCCGGTCAAGACCCGCCACAACGAGGTCGCCCCCGGACAGTTCGAGGTCGCGCCGGTGTTCGAGAGCGCCAACATCGCCTCCGATCACCAGCAGATGGTGATGGTGATGCTCAAAAAGATCGCCGAGAAGCACGACCTGGTCTGCTTGCTGCACGAGAAGCCCTTCGCGGGCGTCAACGGTTCGGGCAAGCACGTCAACTTCTCGTTCGGCAGCGCCACCGAGGGCAACCTGCTCGACCCGGGCGAGACGCCGCACGACAACGCGCAGTTCCTGGTGTTCTGCGGCGCCGTCATCCGCGCCGTCCACAAGTACGCCGGCATCCTGCGCGCGGTCATCGCCACCGCCAGCAACGATCACCGCCTGGGCGCCAACGAGGCGCCCCCGGCCATCATCTCGATCTTCCTCGGCGAGCAGCTGACGGACGTCTTCGAGCAGATCAAATCGGGCGGCGTGAAATCGTCGAAGATGAAGAGCTCGCTGGAGATCGGCGTCGACTCACTGCCTAAGCTGCCGCGCGACGCGGGCGATCGCAACCGGACCAGCCCGTTCGCCTTCACCGGCAACCGGTTCGAGTTCCGCGCGGTGGGCTCCGGCCAATCGATCGGCGACCCGCTGGTGGCGCTCAACACGGCCATCGCCGAGTCCTGTGACTACGTGGCGACCAAGTTGGAAGCGGCGCTGGCCGGCGGCAAGAAGCTGAACGCGGCGATTCAGGAGGTGCTGGCGGAGATCATCACGCAGCACGGCGCGGTCTGTTTCGACGGCAACGGCTACTCGGCCGAGTGGCACGCCGAGGCCGAGAAGCGTGGCCTGCCGAACTACAAGACCGCCGTCGACGCGCTGCCGGTCCTGCAGCAGAAGGAGGTCATCGCGCTGTTCGACAAGTACAAAGTCCTGTCGCCGCGCGAGCTTCACGGCCGCTACGAGACCTACCTCGAGCAGTACAACAAGAGCGTGAACGTGGAGGCCAACCTGACCGCCAAGATCGCCAAGACGACGATCCTGCCGGCGGCGATGCACTACCAGACCAAGCTGGCCGAGAACGCCACCGCCGTGAAGGGGGCGGGCCTGACCGCCGACACGACCGTGCTCAAGCAGGTCACCGACCTCATCGGCAAGCTCCAGGCCGGCCTGGCTGGTCTGGAGACCGCGGTCGGTCACCACGGCGCCAGCGATGCGCTGGCGGAGGCCAAGCACTTCGGTACCTCCGTCCTACCCGCGATGCTCAAGGTGCGCGAGGCGGCCGACGGGCTCGAAGGCGTGGTCGACGACGCCCTCTGGCCGTTGCCGACCTTCCAAGAGATCCTGTTCATCAAGTAGCGTCGCCAGCGCCATCAACGACGGTGGGCGCCGCCGGTCTCGGCCGGTCGGCGCCAGCCGTGCTTCGAATCGGCCGTCACATCTGATCGGGCGCCGCGATACCCAGCAGATCGAGGCCCAGCGCCAGCGCGCGGGCCGTGACGTCGCACAGCGCCAGCCGCGCGGCGCGGACGTCTCCCTCGGCTTTGAGCACCGGGCAATTCTCGTAAAACGACATGAAGGCGGTCGCCAGATCGTAGAGAAAGGCGCAGATGCGGTGCGGTTGCAGCGTCTCGGCGGCGCGCTCTAGGATCCCCGCGAACGGCACCAGGGCCAGCGCCAAGGTGCGCTCTTGCGGCGCGTGTAGCGCGATCGCGCCCGGCGGCACGCCCGCGTTCGCCGCCTTGCGCAACATCGATCGAATGCGCGCGTGCGCGTACATCAGATAGGGCGCCGTGTTGCCTTCGAAGGCCAACATGCGATTCCAGTCGAACACGTAGTCCTTGATGCGGTCGTTGGCCAGATCGGCATATTTGACGGCGCCGATGCCGACCGCCTGGGCGATGCGCCCGCGCTCGGCCGCCGGCAGCTCGGGCGACTTGGCGGCCACCGCCTGCCCGGCGCGCGCTACCGCCTCGGACACCAGGTCGGCCAGGCTGACCGAATCGCCGGCGCGCGTCTTGAGCATCTTCTTGTCCGGGCCGAGCACCGACCCGAAGGCCACGTGCTCGAGGCGAACGTGGTCGTCGGCCCAGCCGGCCAGGCGGGCCGCCGCGAACACCATCGCCAGGTGCTGGGCCTGCGGCGCGCCGACGACATAAATGAGGCGCGTCGCGTGCAACTCCAAAATTCGCTGGCGCAGAGCCGCCAGATCGGTGGTCGCGTAGCCGTAGCCGCCTTCTTGTTTGCGGACGATGAGCGGTACCTCCTCGCCGTCTCGCCCCACGAAGCCGGGGAGAAAAACGCACATGGCGCCCTGGCTCTCGCGGGCCAGACCCTTTCGCTCCAGCTCGGCGACGACGCCGGCCAACAGCCCGTTGTAGGTGCTCTCGCCCGCGACGTCGGCCGGCGAGAGCGTCACCCCCAGCGCCGCGTAGAGCTTCGAAAAGTGCTCGACCGAGATCTCGATCAGGCGCCGCCAATGCGCCATCGTCTCAGGATCGCCGGATTGCAGGAGCACCACGCGCCGGCGCGCCCGATCGGCGAAGACCGGGTCGCCGTCGAACTTGACCCGCGCCGCCCGGTAGAACGCCCCCAGCTCGCGCACGCCCGCCTCATCGCCCGCCGCGCGCTCGTCGAGTAGCTGCTCGATGAGCATGCCGAACGGCGTGCCCCAATCACCGACGTGGTTGCGGCGGATCACCCGATGCCCTTGCCATTCGAGCAGCCGCGCGATCGAATCTCCGATGATCGTGCTGCGCAGGTGCCCGACGTGCATCTCCTTGGCGACGTTGGGCCCCGAGTAGTCGATGACCACCGTCTGCGCCACCGCCGCGCGCGGCACCGCCAGGCGCCCTTCCGGATCGTCGCGCATCCGGGCGACCGCCGCCGCCAGGTACTCGCCGCGCAGCGTGAGGTTGAGGAAGCCCGGCCCGGAGACCTCGACGCGCTCGAGGAGATCGTCGGGGACCAGGTGAGCGGCCACCTCGGCCGCCACCTCGCGCGGGTTCTTCTTCACCTGCCGCGCCAGCGCCAGCGCCAGATCGGCCTGGTAGTCGGCGTGTTGCGAACGGTGCAGCGCCGCATCGAGCTGGGCGGCGGCCTCACCGAAGGCCGCACGCGCCGCGGTCAAAACCCGCTCGCGCAGGGGAACCAAGGGATCGATCGCCGGGTCGGACATGAAGCCGCCGAGACTACGACAGGTCGGGGTCGAGCGGCAGGCCGACCTGGCCCGGCCGAACGCCGCGGAGGGTGGGTGACTGCCCAGCTTCGGGGACCGCGCGCGGGGCCAGGGGCTGCCTCGGCGGGCGCTCGGCCGGCAAACGGTGGTAGCTTGCCGGCGTGCCCTCCCGCACACACGCCATCTTGCGACACCCCGCCGTGGGCGTCTTCCTGGTCTACCTCCTCGGGATCGCGCTGCGGGTGGACTACACGCTGAACGTGCACCCGGCGGCCTCGTACATCTCGTCGGACATGGCGATGTATGTCTCTCTGGCGCAGCGGCTGGCCGGCTCGAGCGCCCCGCTCATGCCGTGGGACGTGACCCATCCGCTGGGGTACCCCGCGCTGCTGGCG
>DASRLC010000005.1:0-5425 GCA_035648655.1 Polyangia bacterium | reverse complement strand
CTGGGCGCCGACGCGGGCGTGCAGGACGGCGAAATCGCTTGATTTGGAGATGAAGTCATCGGCCCCCGCGCCAAGACCTTCGATCATCGTCTCGCGGTCCTCGGCGGCGGTCAGCATGACGACGGGAATGTCGCGCAGGATGGCGACGGACTTCAGCCGACGGCAGGTCTCCAGACCGCCGAGACCGGGCATCATCAGGTCCAAGAGGATGCAATCGACCGGCTGCACCGCGAGCAGTTCCAGCGCCTCCTCGCCCGAACGCGCTAGCACGACGTCGTAACTGTCCTGCGGCAACGCGTCGGCGAGCGCTTGGAGGTAGGTTTCACTGTCATCGACGGCGAGGATCTTCTTCGGCCCAAGGAGGCTCGCGGTGTCCCGATCGGGGACCTGCACGCCCGCGCTGCGCAGCATCGCCTTGAGCTTGGCCAGGATCACCGCGAAGTCGTCGGCCTTACGGACGAAGGCGTCGGCGCCGGCTTCGAGCGCCTTCACCTCCGCGTCCCGCTCGTCGGACGCGGTCAACAGCAGGCAGGGTATGCGTCGCAGCGCCGCGTCGAGCCGGATGCGTTGAATGACCGTGCCGCCATCGATGCCCGGGAGATCGCCATCCACGATCATGGCGGCGGGCCGCACATGCGCCGCCTGGCGCAGCCCCTCCTCGCCGGTGCTCGCGACGGCCACGCGGTAGCCGGCCTCCAGCAGGGCGGCCTTCAAGGCCTCGCGGAAGGTGATGCTGTCATCGACGATCAGCACGGTTTCCTGCGCGGCCGCGCCAGTGTCCTGCCCGCGTCGGACCAGTTCGTGCGCGCGCGCCACGACGTAGCTGGGGTCATAGGGCTTGCCGATATATTCGTCGGCGCCGGTCTTCAGGCCACGGATTCGGTCGCGCACTTCGGTCTCGGTCGACAGCAGCATCACCGCCGTGCCGGCGGCGGACGGGTTCGCGCGGATTTCCTTGAGCAGTTCGATGCCGTCGGTGTCCGGCAGCAGGATGTCCAGGATGGCCAGGGCGAACCGCGTTTCGGACAGCGCCTTGCGCGCCTCCGCCCCGGTGGCGCAGGCCACCACGGGAAAGTCCGCCGCCTCAAGCATCTCCACGAGGCTCATCCTGACGGTCAGGCTGTCGTCCACGACGAGCACGGCCCGGTTCATCGGCGCGCCTCGCTGCTCTCGGCGGCGAGTTCGGGGCCGATCTCACCGAGCGGAAGGATCCGGTCGGCGGCGCCCAGTAGGATCGCCTCGCGCGGCATGCCGTAGATGACGGAGGTCGCCTCGTCCTGGGCGATGGTGAGGCCCCCGGCCTTGCGGATCTCGAGCAGGCCGGCGGCGCCGTCCTTGCCCATTCCGGTCAGCAGCCCCGCGGCGGCCCCCGGGCCATATTCGTGGGCGACGGATTCGAACAGCACGTCGATCGACGGCCGGCACGAGTGCCGCTCGGGATCACCCGTCAGCCGCAGGCGCCGGTCGCGCACGACGAGGTGGTGGCCGGCCGGCGCCATGACCACGCGGCCGGCCGCCGACGCGACGCTGTCGCCGTCCTTGGCGAAGGCCACCCGCCGCGGCGTCTGCCCGTCCAGCCAGTCCGCGAACGCCGTCCCGAACGGCTCGTTGATGTGCAGGACGAACAGCACCGGCAGGTTGAACGAGGCCGGCAGGCCGCGCAGCACCTCGACGATCGCGCCGGGGCCGCCGGTCGAGGCCCCGATGGCGACCACCTCGCGCCAGCGTTTTGGTCGCGCAGCGCCGGGGGGCGGCGCCGGCGGCGGGCGAGGCGGCCGGTCGAGCGACATCAGCCGGCCGCGAGGATGGGTGATGACGCGGATCTTCGCGACCAGCTTGGTCGCCGAGACGAGGTTGCGTTCCCACGCTCCATCCGGCTCGGCGGCGCCGCCCTTGTCGAACACGTCGACGGCGCCCGCCGCCAGGGCGTCGTAGGTTTTGAACAGCTCGCCGCGATTGATCGACGACGACACCACCAGGATCGGCGTCGGACAGTGGGCCATGATGTATTCGGTGGCGGCCAGGCCGCTCATCACCGGCAACATCATGTCCATGGTGATCACGTCCGGCCGGCGCGCCAGGCAAAGCTCTATCGCCTGCCGGCCGTCCTCGGCCTCGCCGACCACCTCGATCCCCGGATCGGCCGACAGGGTCGCGGCGATGTGCTTTCGCACCGTCAGCGAGTCTTCGACCACCAGGACGCGGAGCTTGGCCATCGCCTATCCCACCAGCCGGCGGATCATCGTCAGGAGTTCGGCCTGATCGAACTGGCTCTTGACGATATAGCCCTGGGCGCCGGCGTCGCGGCCGCGCTGCAGATCTTCCGGCGCATTGCGGGATGTGACCAGGATCGCCGGGATGTCATGCAGCACCGGATCGAGCCGGATGCGCTCGACGAAGGTGAAACCGTCTATGCCCGGCATTTCCACATCGACCAGGAACAGGGCGTAGCTCTTGCGGCGCGCGAACTCGAGGGCCTCTTCGCCCGACGTGGCGAGCTCGACCTCGTAACCGGCCGATTCGAGGATGCTCTGCTCCAGCATGCGGGTGGTCAGCGAGTCGTCGATGATCAGCACGGGAAGGCGGCTGGCCGTAGGTTCCGGCGCCGCGAGGTCCCCTTGGCGAGCGTTGGCCACGAGGCCGTCGGGGTCCAGCACCAACTGCGGATTGCCTTCGGCGTCGAGCGAAGCGCCCGCCACGATGGCGCTGGCGAGCGCCAGTTCGGGGAGCGGCCGCATGACCACCTTGGCGGAGCCGAGCAGGCGGTCGACGCCGACCGCCGCCAAGCCGCCGTCGCCGGCCACGACCACGGCCGGCCAGCTGCGCCCGCGCGGGGACGACAGGCCATGCAGCGCCTTGGGCAGCGGAACGAAGGGGATCGCGACCTTGTCGTGGACGATGGTAGCGCCGGCGGCGGTATGGATGATCTCACTCCCGGCCACCAGCATCGAGCGGCGCACGGCGTCGAAGGGGATCGCCGCGACCGAAGCGCCCACCTCCACCAACAGAACCTCGACGGCGGCGAGCGACAGCGGGACGATTAGTTCGAACGCCGCACCGGCGCCCGATTGCGTGCGCACGACGACGTCGCCCGACAGTTTCTCGACAGCCTCGCGGACCACGTCCAGGCCGACGCCGCGGCCCGAGGTTTCGGTCACCGCCTCGGATGTGGTGATGCCGCCGCGCATCAGCAGCCGGATCAGGTCCTCGGCGCCCAGCCGGGTCGCCTGGGCGTTCAGCAATCCGCGCTGGGTGGCGATGCGCCGGACCGCCTCCAGGTCCACCCCGCGCCCGTCGTCGCGGCATTCGAAGACGATCTGACGGCCGCGCCTGGAGACCTCGATCGTCACGCGGCCGGCCGCGGGCTTGCCGGCGGCGCGGCGCTCGGTCTCGGACTCGACGCCGTGGGCCACCGCGTTGCGCACGATCTGCACCAGCGCTCGCTGGATCGTCCCCAGCACATAGGCGTCCAGGCGGATACCGCCGCCCACGCCCACGAAGATCACCTGCTTGCCCAGGGCCTGGGCGGTGTCGCGCGCGGTGCGCTCAAGCACGCCGAAGAGATCGCCCGCCGAAACCAGGCGCAGTTGCTCGGCCGCCTGGCGCAGCTGGCGCAGCTCGCGGTCCATCTGGTCGATCGCCGTGCCGAGGCTGCGCTCGACGCCGCTGAAACAGTCCCACAGCGCCTCGGCCGTCGCGTGCGCCCTGTCGGGCGCGGCGCCCCGCGACGCCAGCTGCTCCAGCAAAAGGTCGGCCAGGTGCTGGCCCCGCTCCATCGCCTGGGCGGCCGGCCGCAGGCCGTTCAGCAGGGTGTGGGTTTCCGACACGCCTTCCAGCAGCGCGTCCATCTCGGCGATGTTGGTTCTGACCGTGCGCAGCTCCTCGTCGGGCGAGTCGAGGGCGGGGGCCGTCGCCTCCGCGTGCTCGGCCGGCGTCAGCGCCCCGAGCTGGCCGCGAATGCCTTCGAGACGCTGTAGAACCGCCTGGATTCGCTCGCGCGGCACGGCCTCCTCCGCCTCGCGGAAGGCGGCCAGCTCGTCCTCGATGGCGTGGCTGTGGTCGGCGATCTCGCCCTGTTTGACGACGCGCGCCGCGCCCTTGAGCGTGTGCGCCAGCCGCAGCAAACGCTGCACCGCCGGCGCGGCCCTGCCGCCCTTCTCGAGCGCCAGTACCGCCTCGCCGAACTGGTCCAGCAGTTCGCGCGCCTCGAGCCGGAAATATCTGTACGGGTCCGGCGTCATGGTCCTAGGCGGCCTTCGGGTGGACGATCCGCATGAGCTGCTTGGAGAGCGCCGCCAGCTGCGACGCCGTCGCCAGGGTCTGCCCGGAACTGGTCTCGGTTTCCTTCGAGGCCTGGGCGACGTTGACGATGGCGATGTTCACCTGTTCGACGGCGCTGGTCTGCTGTTTGGTGGAAAGCTCGATCTCCCGCGCCGCCTCGGTGGTGGTGGTGACGAGGCCGGTGATCTCGTTGAAGGCCAAGCTGACGTCGCCGAACTGGCGTGAGCCGGCGTCGACCGCCTTCGATCCGGTCTCGGTCGCCATGACGGTGGTGTTCACAGCGCTGCGCACATCGTCGATTAGCGTGCGTATCTCCTTGGTCGAGCCGCCGACGCGGTCGGCCAGCTTGCGGATTTCGTCCGCGACGACTCCGAACCTCAGGCCGGATTCGCCTGCGCCGACCGCCTCGATCGTCGCGTTGATCGCCAGGATGTTGGTCTGTTCGGCCAGCTCGGAGACGATGTCGAGCACCGCGCCGATCTCCTGGGACTTCTTCCCCAACTCCAGCATGTCGGCGACGATCTGGTCGACCTGGCGGCGGATGCCGGAGATCGACTCGCGGGTGAGATCGACCATGCCCTGACCGGAATGGGCCGCGCCGGCGGTCTGGTCGGCGATCTGGGCCACCCTTTGCGCGCTCTCGGCGATCTGCCGCGATGTCGCCAGAAGCTCGCTGATGGTGGTGGTGATCTCGCTGGTCGCCGCCGACTGCTCCTTGGAGCCGGTCGCCTGTTGCGTGGCGGCGGCCTGCAGCTCGGTGGACGAGCTTTGGATCTGACCCACGGCCGAGCCGATCTGCTGCGACAGGGACCGGGTGATGAACCAGCCGATCAGCGCCACGAAAGCGACACCGGCCAGGCCGCCCCAGACGGTGATCGCCGTCGCCCATCGGGCGCTCTCTTCGACCTTTTGGGTTCGGCGGGCGAGCAGTTGATCTTCGGCGTTGTTGGTCTCCGCGATAAGCGCACGCGCCTTATCCATCTCCGCCTTGCCGACGTTGGTCGCGACATACTTGGCGGCCGACGCGAAGCCCTCGGCGCGTCGGAGATCGATCGCTGTTTTCAGCCCGCTCAGACGTTGGTCAATCAGAAGAGACAAGGTCTCCAGCCGCTGCTGCTGGCCTGGATTGTCCGCGGTGAGCTGG
>DASRLC010000004.1:0-3865 GCA_035648655.1 Polyangia bacterium | reverse complement strand
GGACGGTTTGTCCTGTGTGTGCCTGGCGGCGCTTGGGCCGCGCGGGGATTGGTTAGGGGGTCGGGGCGGCGGTTGTCGTCCCAGCATCACTCGGGGCAGGCGCCGTGGGATCGGGGCTGGTCTGGTCTGCGGGTGGGGTGTCTGTCGGGGTATCCGCGGGAGTGCTCGTCGCGGCCGGAGGGGTGTTGGTTAGGGGGTTGCTGATGCCGTCGGTGTCTCCCGCTGGCTCGCGTGATACTCTCCGCACGCTGTGGTTTGGGGAGGCTCCATGTGAGACGCCGCGAGCTTATCGTTCTTGGCGGCGGCGCGGCGATCGCGTGGCCACTGGCCGGCCGCGCGCAGCAGAAGGCGATGCCGGTGATCGGCTTCCTCAACGGCACCTCGCCCGGCCCGGGTGCTCCGCGAGTGGCCGCCTTTCGCCAGGGATTGAGCGAAACCGGCTATGTCGAGGGACAAAATTTGGCGATCGAATTCCGATGGGCGGAGGGCAACTATGATCGGCTACCTGCATTGGCCGCCGACCTCGCCGGCCGCAAGGTCGATTTGATCGCGACGAGTGGCGGCGACGCCGTTTCGGCACTCGCTGCGAAAAACGCAACCTCAACGATCCCTATCATCTTCATCACCGCCGACGACCCGGTCGCGACCGGCCTCGTTGCCAGTCTCGCCCGGCCGGGCGGTAACGTCACAGGCGTGACATTCATCGCAATAGAGCTGATGCCCAAGCGATTCGAACTGCTTTCCGAGCTGGTCCCCCAGGCCAAGGTAATCGCTCTGCTGGTGAACCCGAACAATACGAGTACCGAGCGCGTGATGCGAGACGTGCTGGAAGCGGCGCGCGTGAAGGGGGTGCAGCTCCCTATCCTGAAGGCCAGCACCGAAAGCGAAATCGACGCCGCTTTCGCTACCCTCGTCCAACTGCAAGCCGGCGCGCTCGTCGTCGGCAACGACCCGTTCTTCAATAGTCGGCGCAACCAGCTCGTCGCGCTGGCATCACGCCGTGCCGTTCCTGCGATTGCCGCATTCCGCGAATTCGCCACTTCCGGCGGCCTGATCAGCTATGGACCAAGCATCATCGACACGTATCGCCAGCTCGGCACCTACGCTGGAAAGATCCTCAACGGCGCCAAGCCGGCTGATCTCCCGGTTCAGGAAGCGACCAAATTCGAACTGGCTGTCAACCTCAAGACCGCCAAGGCGCTCGGCCTCACGGTGCCGCAATCGATCCTCGCCGGCGCCGACGAGGTGATCGAATAGGACGAAGCAAGTTCTGCCAGGTTACGAATATTTGATAGAGAGGCCTCGGATTTTGGGCGCGGAGGAGGTCACGGATACGGGACAGTTTGTCCTGTGTGTGCCTGGCGGCGCTGGGCCGCGCGGGTCTTGGTTAGGGGGTCGTGGAGGCGGCCGAGGCTGTGGCAGCAGTGACGATGACGACGCGCGAGGTGCTCGCCGTGTTCCCCGCTGCATCGGTGGCGGCATAGGTGAGGGTATAGAGGTTCGGCGTGTTCGTATCGACCGCGCCGGTCTCCACGATCGTGTTCGTGATGTCGCGGCCCGCGGCGTCGGTGGCAGAGGCGCCGGGGTCGGTCCACCGGGCACCCTGCGCGATGTTGATGGCCGCCTGGCCCAGCAGCGTGACGACGGGAGGCGTCGTGTCCAACGGGGGTGTGGCCGGGACGGGTGCCGCGGCGTCGGCGCCGTCCGGGTTCCCAACGATAACGGAGCGCGAGATGCTGACGCTCACGCCCTCCGTGCTCGTGGCCGTATAAGTGATGATGTAGGTGGTGGGGGTAGCGGTACTGATGGTGCTTGTGGAGATGTCCGCCGCCACCCCGTTCACGAAGGTCTCGTATGGATGGGTGGGGTCGCCTGCGCCGATGATCTGCACGCCCGGCTCCACGTAAGTGCCCGCAACGGGCACATATACGGGGCTTCCTCCAAGAAGCGTGATGGTCGGGCTCCCGCTGCCGGAGGCGGCGCTTCCCTGCCCGGCCGGGGTCTGTGCGGCTTGGCCGGCGAGGAGCGTGGCAAGCTGGTCGCCAGTGATACAGACTTCGGTGCCATCGGATTTGGCGACGCAAAGTTTCTTGGTGTGGACGGTGTTGGCGAAGAAGTCCGTGATGCCGTTGCCGGCAGACGCCAGCCACTGCGCGAGGGTCTGCTCAAGTCCAGCGAGGAAGTCAGCGGCGAATGACGGCGCCGACCGGCCGGTGGTGGTGGCGTAAGCGAATTCGGTCTCGCAGCGGCCGTTGAGGCAGAGCGCCTGGTTGGTCATTGTTGTGCCGATGGAGACATTGCCGGCGGCGTCCACGGATATTGCGGGTGTGGAGGTGCCGGCGAAGAACGATTGGATGGTGGGTTGTGAGGTGGAGGCGTTGCTGGCGTCGTACACATTATTCAACTGTTGCACTGCGGATATCGTCGGGACGATAAGGTCCTGATAATCGAGCTGGAGCACCTGCGTGAGTCCATCTTGTGGCTGGGGAGGCGTCGTCGTGCTCACCAACTGCGGGAAGCTGCTCTGAACATTTTGAGCCGTAAAGCCGAGGAAGCCAGTACTATCGGCATTTCTGTTCGCGTCTTTCCACAGATAGATGAGCGGCTGCAACGCCATAATCCCCTGCAAACTCAAATCGGGTTTCAGATAACTTTGAATATTTTTCAGCCTTGCATCAGAGAGGCCAGCTGTCGGCCCGCTACAACTGATGGACGTATTCCCGGCCGAAGAGCCGGTGCCACTCCCTATGTAGCAGTAGTTGCCGGATGAAATATTCTCGCCTATGAAAGCCTGCGTTGCGACAGCAGTAGTTTCTGCAAAGAACGCGTTCCAGGCAGCGGCATTACTTGTATTCTTGACAACGGCGCAGTTGCCGCCGCAATCGACCTCGAGAGGTTGATTTGGAGCATTTGTCCCGATGCCGACGTTACCCTGGGTAAAATCGTAGCTGCTTGCCGCGAACGCCATCCCTTTGTAGGCGTTGGTCGCGTCATTTAAACTTTGGATGTAGACACCGGTACTCAGGGGAGTGCCAATTCCCACAGTAAAATTTTGGTCGGTCCCAGAACGCACTTGTAGTGTTGCTGCAGGAGCTGCGGTGCCGATACCGACGTTGCCGGAGGGGTCGATCACCAACCCATTATTCGTCACACCGGAAGAATAGTTGTTGGTCGTACCGAAATAGAGGTAGCTTCCAGACGACGTAATTTTACTTCCTATTTTCGCGACAGGAGTGGCCTGCAAGTCATTAAAGCTCAAGTTCGTGAACTCTCCGGCAGTGCCCGTGCCACCATTTATGTTAAGCACACCATAGGCCGAACCTTGAAAAAGGGTTTGCGCCGTACTGCTACTGATATCGAGCTTCGCGCCTGGCGCCGTCGTCCCGATGCCGACGTTGCCGCCGGAGGTGGCGAAGTACGCGTTGCCGGTGGACCCAAGCTGCGTCGTTGAGGCGTTCCCGTTGAAGATGTAGTTGCCCGTCCCGAAGGTGCCTGCGGTCACGAGAGAAGCGGGGACGGCGCCCGAGGCGAGTGTGCCGATAGACGTCAACGAAGAAGTCACGACATTGGAGGCGAGCGTGGTGCCAGTGAGGGTCCCTGCGGGGGCGATGACGGCATTGGTCGAGGCGGCTGTTAGCCTCCCCTGCTGATCCACGGTGAAGGTCGGAATAACGGTCGAAGAACCGTAGGAACCGGTGGTGACGGCGGTGTCGGCAAGCTTGATGGTGGCGCTCGTGCCGCCGATTTGCGCGCCGAGGATGCCGCCGGCGAGATTGAGGCCGGTGCCGAGCGCAAGCGAGGAGGTGGCGACGTTGCTGATGCCACCCGTGCCCGAGCCATAGAGGAGATTGCCGGACGTGAATGA
>DASRLC010000003.1:0-13139 GCA_035648655.1 Polyangia bacterium | reverse complement strand
CCTCCGGAATGAATGCCCGGACGATGTCCCACTCCGCGTCGGTCAGATCGGTAGGGTACGGTGTTCGCATTCACCCATCTGCGGCTGTCCCTCGGACAAGGCAAATTTCTTGCGGGATTTTCTGTAGGACACCCTCTAAGGGTAGAGGATGGCGTAGCGCTAGCCCGGATGGCGGCCGCCGCGTCCGTGTCGTTTGCCGGGTCCACTGGCGTAGTTCCGCGCAACCTCGCCCCTCGTGTCCCGCTGACGCCGGGCCGTTCAGCGTCGCGTCGTCTCGCCGACGCGGACGATGCGCGTCCAGGAGCCCTTCTCACGAAAGGCCTGCTTTTCGTCGGGCCGCATGCGAAAGGCGGCGGCGTAGTCCGTACGGTTGCGCCGCCCATACGCTTGGCAAGCTCCCACTGCGCCCTGCGGCAACAGGTATCGGACGGCTACGCGGGAGCGCCAAGCTTTGCATCTCACTGGGGTTCTCGGCCAGTAGGGCGAATTTTGTTCCTACAGCCCGCTGCACCGAGCGGTCGGCCGGCTGGCCAGCAGTGCCACTGCCCGGAGGAGCTTCCCCGATTGGTCTCGTCCGCTAGAACGAGCAAGAGCGGCGACGAAAGGAACCGCCGTCGGCCGGCTATCTCCCCTTACCGAACCCCGGCCTTGCTTCGACGCCGGCGACGCGTCGCGGCTTGCCGGTGCGGATACGGTTCAGTCGAAGCCGTCTCGGTTGCAGTGCAGTCGGGATACCGACAGCAAGCCCAGAACACCCCGTTCCTCCCGGAGCGCTTCCGCAGCACTCCAGCACATCCTGGGGCGCGGCAGGGGCGTGATTCGACGGCTGGGAGGCGGAGGGCGGCCGCGCCGGCGCTCTTGGCGCGCGCGACGAGCTCGCCGAGCTGCCGTCGGACGGCTTCGAGGAATGTGTCGAGCGGCGCTTGGCCTTCGCTGATCTTGCGCAGGCTCGCTTCCCAGAGCGCGGTCATGTCGGGTTGCGTGGCGACGTCGGGGAGAGCGGCGATGAGCGAGCGGGCCGTCGGAGTCGAGACGATCTGCCGCTTTTGCTCCTCGATGAAATGGCGGTCGAAGAGACGCTGGATGATCGAAGCCTGCGTCGCTGGTGTTCCGATTCCGTCGGTCTCGCGGAGAAGAGCCTTGATTTGAGGGTTTGACACGTACTTTGCGATCCCTGTCATCGCCTGCACCAGCCCCGCCGCGGTGAACCTCTTGGGCGGCTTCGTCTTCTTCGCCATTGTCCGCGTTTTTGCGATCCGGATGGCCTGCCCGGGCTGTAGGGGAGGGAGAGGCGATTCGGGATCGAGATCGTCTTCACTCGACGGTCCGTCGTCGGGGCCCGCCTGCTCGTCACGCTCGGCCGACGACTCGAAGAGCCGTTTCCAACCGGCGGCGATCGGCTGCCGGCCCTTGGCGGTGAAACGCTGGCCACCGACGGTGATCTCGGCCTCGAGCTGGAAGTATTCGAACGCCGGAAAGAACTGCGCGAGGTATCGGCGCGCGATCAAGTTGTAGACGTCGCGCTCGTTTTTCGAGAGAGCCGCCGGCGTCGACGATCGGGGCGTAGGAATCAGTGCGTGGTGTGCGGTGACCTTGGCGTCGTTGAAGGCGCGTGAGCGCAGCGAGAGATTGGCATCGCCGGCGAGGCCGGCCAGCTTGGGCTCGATGCTGGCGATCGCACGCGCGATCTCGGCAGCCTGGGCGAGATGCCCCTCGGGCAGGTAGGAGCAGTCGGAGCGCGGATAGGTCGTCAGTCGATGCGTTTCGTAGAGGGCCTGGCAGACGTCGAGAATGACTTTCGGACCGAGCCCGAGACGGCGCCCGGCGTCGATTTGCAGATCGGCGAGCGAGTAGAGCAAGGGTGCTACCTCGGCTTTGCGATCGCGCGAGGCCTTCGTGACCGTCCCCGGCTGGCCGGAGGTCCTCCGCTCGACGAGGGAAGCGAAGTCGGCGCTCAGCAATCGCCGCTCGCTGTCGAGGACGTTCTCGGCGTCGACGCCAGGCCGCCAAACAGCAGTGAAGGGTTGAGCGGCGCCGGCGACGTCGGCGAGGATCGAGAAGTAGGGCTTCGGGACGAACTTTTCGATTTCGAGATCGCGACGAACGATCAGCCCCAGGAGCGGCGTCTGAACGCGGCCGACGGACAGAATGCCGTCGTAGCCGGCGCTGCGGCCGAGGACGGTGTAGAGGCGGGTCATGTTGAGGCCGTAGAGCCAATCGGCGCGCTGGCGGCCGACAGCGGCGTCGTAGAGTGGTTTGAACTTGGAATTGGGCTGAATGGCGCCGAGTGCCTTGCGGACCGCGGAAGGGTTCATGTCGGAGACGAGGACGCGATCGGTCCTGCCACGGTAGCCGAGGTAGACGAGGACCTCGTCGACGAGCAGCTGGCCCTCCCGGTCGGGGTCGCCGGCGTTGACGACGACGGACGCTCGAGGGAGGAGGGACTTGATGGTCTTGAGAAGATCGGGCGTGGTTACGGCGAGCTTCCAGTCCCTCGGCGTGATCGGAAGGTGGTCGAGCCGCCACTGCTTGAATTCTGGATCGTACGCCTCCGGCGCGGCCAGCTCGAGGATGTGGCCGGCGCACCAGGTGACGGTGTCGGAACCGCCGCATTCGAAGTAGCCGTCGCGCCTCCGGCGCGGCTCCGGGAGGGCTTCGGCGATCGCGCGAGCAAGGGACGGCTTTTCGGCGATGAACAGGCGCATGAGTGGTCTCTCACAAACTGGAGGGGCTCGGAGGAAAGGCGACGATGCTGCATCTCTGATCGGCGTCGGCACCCCTGAAAATCGAGCGTCGATTGACGAGCTGGCAGGTGGCGGCAGAGATCGCGTTGCGCGGGACCGAACGGCCGCGCGAGTCTTCGGAGTAGCGGCGGACCAGACCGCCGGTGATCTCGACGATGTCGTCCAGCTCCGGAAGCGGACCGCCTTCAAGATCGGAGGGAAGAAGGAGGTATTCGACCTGGTGATGATCGCAGGCGAGTCGAGCGCCCTTGAAGGTTCGAGTTTCGACCGTGAGCTCGAGCTGCTCGTCGCCGAAGTGGTTCTCGGCACGCGCTGCCTTGCGAACGACGCCGACGAGGCGGACAAGGGGATTGTCACGACCAGTTGACGGGCGTTCGGTGAAGCGGAAGGCCTCTGCGTGGTCGACGTCTACGAAGGACACGGTGCTTCGGTGCGCGGGCGAGCGAAGGCGGCCGCGCAGGGTGACGAGCTTGTCCCTCCGTCGGCCAGCCCTGATGAATTCCATCGCCGCGCCACCGACGGCGACACATTGATACCTCTCGCCCAAGTCGTGGGTCTCTACTTCGCAGACGACGTGGGGGCCGAGATCACCCTTCTGCAGCGGAGAGCGGAAAGTCATCCAGCCCTGGAGGACGATGTGATTGGAGTGTTTGTCGTTCACGATATTGCTCCGTACATGAGGGGCAGAAGGCCGGGCGCGGAGTCAGGGCCGCCGCGCCCGGCGCCTGGCTACATGCCGCGTTCGACACCCTTGCCGCGCTGGCGGCCGCGCGCGCGCGCCGGCTCGGCCGGCGGTGGGAGCGACGGCGCGCGATCCGGATCCTTGGCCGGCGCCGGCGGTTGCTGACCGCGATCGACCGAGCGCTCGAGGACCTGGAACTGCCGGCCGTCGATCGCGGAGAGCTTGCGCTCCTGTCCGTCGGGGCCAGGGACGCTGCGGTGACGGATGGAGCCGTTGACCGAGATGCCCTCGCCGGCCTTGATGTCGCGCGCGGCTTCGGCAGTCTTCCCCCACAAGGTGACGCTGTGCCAGTCCTCGCGCTCCTTGCCGTTGGCCATGGTGGTGGTGGCGATGCTGAGGGTGGTCATGGCGACGCCGCTCTCGAGGACCTTGAATTTGGCGTCCTCGCGCATGACGCCGACCAGGCGTGCCTCGTTCTTCGAGAGCTCCTTGTGCGGGTTGGGCTCGGCCTTGTCGACGTGAAGCTCGATGGTGCGGTGTTTGACGCTGTCCTTCTCGTAGCTGTTGATGCGCATCGCCCCGACGAGCGAGATGGAGTCGCCCTTCTTGAAACGCTGGGAGATCTCCTCGGCGAGCGAGCCCCACGCGACAGCGCGGTGCCATTCGGTGGGCCGCTCTTTAATCTTCCCGTCACCGTCGGTCCATCGCTCGGCAGTCGCGACGGAGAGTCTGGTGAAGGCGGTTCCGGTGGGTGTGTGCTCGAGCTCGGGCTGTTGCCCGAGACGTCCTGCGATTTCGGCCTGGCTGATCTGTTCGCGGTTCATGGTGTGACTCCTTGAGGTTGGTGTGGGGATGAAGTGGAGAGGGAAACGGGTGTGTCTTTCTGCTCAGCGCCGGCGGGCGAGCAAAGGGCGGATGTCGACGCCGATGGCCATCAACGTCTCGCCCACGTCTTCGTACGAGTAGCCCTGTTCGATCAGGGCGACGAGCTCGGGAGCGAGACGCAGGATGAGGCCCCAGGTGTTCAGGATGGGATTGACCCCGCGGTAGCCGGCGAGCTGTCGGAGCTTCTTGGAGATCTTCTCGGCGTCGACGACGGAGTAGGTTGGCTCGGCGCCGGCGACGGTGCGCTCGAGGGTCCCGCCGAGAGGCGTCGGATCGGCCGATCGGCCGAGAATGCGGGCGAAGATGCCGCCGGCGAGACGCACCGATTCGATGCAGTCCGAAAGGTGATGCACCTCGGGAAAGCGGGCGGTCATGTCCTCGATCTGGTCTTGCAGCTGCTCGTCCGGCTCTTCGGAGGAGGTAGGGATGTTGGGGTTCATCGGGATGCTCCTTGGCTGGCGTACGGCTGGATCACGATGTCCTTCGAGACGAGGACGTTCACCGAGTAGCCGGGCCGGATCGTGATCGTGGGTTGAATGGCGAGGTTCTTCTGGGTGATCTGCGTGGCGGCCTGGTTGACGGCGCCGCCGGCGTTGGCTGCCCAGAGCTGCGGCACCGTCGGCGAATAACCGGTGACGTTTCCCGCGGCCCGGTCCGCGGTCGCCGAGAGGAGCGTGCCGAGCGCGACTCCGGTGACGATGCGCCACCAGTGGTGGTTGACCTCGTCGGAGAACCCCGACGAGCCGGCGAGGTCGACGCCGGGCATGCACTCGAGAGAAATCGAGACACCGTCCGGCCGGATCAATCGGTTCCAGCAGACCAGCACGCGCTCCTGGCCGAAGCTGACGGCGGAGTCGTAGGCTGCGATCAGGCGGGAGCCCTGGGGGATGAGGAGGTAGGCCCCGCTAACGGTGTCGTAGACGTTCTCGCGGACCTGCCCGACGATCTGACCGGGGAGATCGCTGTTGATGCCGGTGAGCAGTGTCGTCGGGATGATGGTTCCCGCTTTGACCTCGAAGGGGCTCCTGGGCATCAGGACCGGCTGAGAGAGATAGGTGGCGTTGTTGGCGCCATCGCGGCTGATGAAGTCGGCCTTGTGCTGCTGCAGGTTGGCGTCGGCGCCGCCGGCGGCACCCGGGGCCGGCACCGGGGGTTGATCTGCCTTCAGTGCGGCGCCGTTTATGGCCGCGCCGACCATTCCCGCCGCGGCCGCGGCGGCCGCCGGGAGGCCCTGGTCCTGTTGTGGCGCCTCGAGCTCTGCGAGGATCGGCGACGAGTGAAGCTTCGCGAGCTCGACGCGGGCGAGCTCGCGCTGCGCCTGGCGGCCGAGGGATGAACCACCACCGCCTTTGGCGGGCGGCGTCTTGTCGGGGTCGGCTCCGCCGAGCGGCGGCCCGAGCTTCGGCGGGGGATGAAGATCCGCGTCGTTGCCTTGGGCATTCGCGACGGTGTCGGGGATCGCGATGTTCTTCGACGCCCCCTCTGGCAGCGCCGGTGTCGCGGCTTGGGCCTCGTGAGATTTCGGGCTGAGGGCGATAAAGGCGGCGACGGCGACGGCCACAGCGAGCAGCGAGCTCGCCAAGATGACGGGACCCTTGCGGAGGGTGCGGGCTTGCGGTTGGTCGAGCTGAAGCCCTGGATGATCCGGTGGGAGTCTCGACGCGAATGTCATTTCGGAAGCCGTCGGGTTCGATGGCGTTCGTTCCGCTGAGGCGGCGAGGCCTTCGGGGATGTCGAGCCGCGGAGGCTCGTCGACGGCCTCGGGCTCGTATTCGTCGTCGAAGAGGTGGAGATGATCGTCGGGCTGCAGCTCCGGTTCCGGAGTGTCATCGACAGGCGCCGGCGCTGCCAAGCGCCCGCTCTTCGAGGTCTCGAACTGCGGCGGGAATTCATCCCTCTGCGTGGTTTCGCCGAGCTCGTCGGCCTGAAGCATGCTGTCGCGTTTCGTCGTGTCGTTCATGGCGTCCTCCGGTTAGCGGGTGCGAACGATGCGGACGATTTCTTGGCTCTGCTGCCCGAGGCGCAACTCCGCGATCTCGAAGAGCCGGTCGACGACGTACGTGTCGTTCTTGACCCGGTAGTTCACCATCTGCGTGTCGCCTGCCGTCGACACCACGAACAGCGCTGGCGCCTCGCGATCGAGCATGGCGAGGGGAAACCTGACGAAGGTTTTGTGCCCGTCGTCGAAGACCTGTTCCGGTACCCACTCGGGCCGACCGCTGATGACGGCGACGCCGTAGTGGAAATTCAGCTTGTCGATGCTGATGCCCGTCGCGGTGGTGTTCGCGGCCAGGGCCTGCTGTTGCTCGGTCGTCGCCTCCAGCTGCGCGAGCTCGTCTTGCGGGTAGCGCCAGGCCACGCCGGCCATATAGGTGTCGTCGTAGCTGGCCAGCTCGAGGAGATACGATCGATGATCGGTGTTGACGGCGAGCGTGGTGTGGAGGTCCGGCCGCGTCGGCTTGATGTAGATGTGCACCTGCTCCGTGCCCGAGGTCGACGAGCTGCCCCGTGCGAGGACCCACCGGATGCTGTCGCCGGTGGCGGGTTTGCCGACGAGGTGCTCGCCGGGCTGGAGCTGCACGTCGGTGAGGTGGTCAGGAGCGGTGTAGATCTGGAACAGCGTCCCCGGCGAGTAGTCGTAGGTCATGATCGCGTTGTCGTACTCGGAGGGGTTCGGCCCCTCGGTGGCTTTCCGATTCGCTTCGCGGATGACGTCCGACGGCCGAGGCTTCTTGCTGGCGCTGTGGCGCACCGCCACGGAGACAGGAACGGCTCCGTGCTTCGTCGCCGCCGGCGGGGGGATCGGCACGGGTCGCGGCAACTCGAGGACGACGGGTCTCGGCGCATCGTCTTTGATGGGCTGCGCCTGCACGTAGTGCGGCGGCGGTTGTCGACCGGCGCAGGCGGGCAGGAGGGACGAGAAGAGGAGAAGTGTTCGGATGCGCGGTTGCTTCATGGCGTGTTGGTCCTTCCGTCGGCGGCGATTGTTGAAAGGCGTGTCCAATGCAATTCGTCGATGAAGAGCCCGAGCGGATTGACCTCGAGCTTCTCGGCCGTGTCGGCCAGGCGGAGCAGGATGTGGAAGGTCCCGCGCCAGACGGTGGTGCCCGTCTGGTTGCCGTGCTCGTCCCAGGTGGTCTCGGTCCAGTCGACCTGCCAGGTCTCCTTGGAGATCGGAACGATCGCGTTGACCTGGACGCTGACGCGGACCTGCTTCTCGAGCTCGTCGAAGGGGTTGTGCTCCTTCACGTACGCGTTGAGCTCGTTGGCGGCGTCGGGGGTGACGAGCTTGTAGGCGTCGAGCCAGTTCCGCTTGAGGATCGCGGCGTCGGAGGAGATCTCCCGCGTGTCGGTGATGAAGCGGGTCAGATGGAAGTGCAGCGAGGCGGCGTTGGGTGTGAAGGCGCGCAGCGCGTTGCTATCAAGTGGTCCGAGGTAGTTCGGCTGACCGAGCTTGTCGATCTCGACGAAGTGGGGAATCGCCTTCGGCTGGGCCCCCAGGAAGATGTTTCCGGCGGTCGAGAAGAAGAGGAGCCCGGCGAGGCCGAAGGCGATGACCCTCCAGTTGGCGGCCTGGACGGTGGCGGCGCCCATGCGCCGGTCCCACTCCTGCTGGGCCTTCTGGTAAGGGGTTTCGGCCTGCTCGGTCGGGCGCCAGCTCGGAGACTGTTTTTGCATCTCACTGGGGTTCTCGGCCAGTGAGGGTAAATTTGTTCCTAACCGCTAGGAGGGGCGGCCGGACGAGCCCTTGGGGCTCGCGCCGCTTCTGGATGGCTTGGGGCCGATGCCGGAGGCGGCTCCGTTTCGACCGCCAGGGCCATTGGAAGAGGGCTCTGGAGAGGGGTTGGCGCCGCGAGCGAGGGGGTTCCCGCCGCCACCCGCGCCGCCGCCGCCTGGCTTATCCCCGCCGCCGCCGAATTTGTCGCGCAGCATCTGGGTGGTCTTACTGAGCTGCTGTTGGATCGCCGAGCCGGCTGCGCGGCCGCCGGTGACGGCGCCGCTGAAGGCGCCGACGCCGGCCGTTACGCCAGAGACCAAGCTCTGGCCGACGGCGCCGGCGTTGAGCGACGGAGAGGCAGCGAGCAGGTCCGCGGCCATGGCCGGACCGCGCCACACGATGTAAGCGAGGAGGCCGCAGACGAGGAGCATCGAGATCATCTGGTTGAGCGTGATGTCGCCGGTGCCGGTGAAGTGCATCTGCGCGATCAGCGGTTGGGCGAGGCCCATGATGAACGACAGCACCATCAACTTGACGGAGACGGCGATCGCCGCGCCGATGGCTTTTTCCGCGATGAACTTGGTGTGTCCGCTGATGCCGAAGGGGATCAGAACCGAGGCCAGCGTGACCACCAGGTAGTATTCGATGACCGCGAGGCAGATCTGGCAGGCGATCAGGAAGAAGCAGACGACCAGCGCTCCAAAGCAGATCGCCATGATGCAGGTGTCGCCCAAGTGGGTGATGCCGGCTTCGTGCATCGATTTCACGATTGGGTCGGTCACATCGAGGGCCATGCCACCGATGCTGGACGGGTCGAAGAGGATCTTGTAGTTGCCGCCCTGGCCGCCGGCAGACAGACCGAGCTGGACGAGCGTGTCCCGAAATTTGTCGCACCAGGCGGCGAAGTTGTTGGAGAAGTAGACCCAGAAGCTGAGCTGGAGCAGCTTCTTGAAGGGGCCAGAGACGTTGGTGCCGTCCATGGCGATCCAGAGGCACGCAAGGACGACCTCGATCGCGGCGAGCCCGTAGAGCACCCCGTTGCCGGCGCTGTGCATGGCCTTCTGCCCGTTGTGGATCGCGTTGACGAAGGTCGTCAGCGTGGTGGTCAGGACGTTGATATCCATCGTGGGCCTCTCGCTTATGGGAACCGGTTCAAGATCTGCGAGGGAGCGCCGCGGCTCGTGTAGTTCTGGAGCCGCCGGCTGGCGCGCTCGCGCTCCATCATCTGTTCGCCCGTCGAGGCGGCGGTCCATTCCGTGATGACGCGTCCGACGGTGGAGAGGTTCTGGACGAGCGATGCGAGCTCGGTGTGGATGAGCGCGAGCTGCTGGTTGGCGAGCTGCAGCTGCCGGATTTCGCCCGTCGACGCACTGTTCGCAGCGAGAAGGATCTTCTGGATGGCCGCGTTGTTCGCGTCGAGAGTGGAGACAGCGGTCTGGGCGCGGAAGGCGGCCAGCGACGAGGTGGTGATTTCGTTGTTCCAGTTGTCGTAGTAGGTGCCGAAGTCGGAAGAGCGGACGTTTTTCCACTGGCTCTGATTCTTCGGGAAGAGGCGGTTGAAGCTGCCGTTCACGAGGCCGACCGTGTACCCGATCGAGTGCAGGTCGCCCTGCAGCATGTTGAAGGTCATCTGGCTCTGATTGATCAGCGAGAGCAGGCCGCTGATGGAGGCCGGGTTGATGGTCGAGAGGTTCTGGATTTGGTACCTGAGCTGCGCTTGCATCGCCTGGAGCTGCTGCGCCGTGTTCTCCACGATCTGCGCCGTCTGCAAGGCCGTTTTGACGTTTTGAAGAAGGTTGCTGTGGTCGACCACGGGCGTCTGGCCATAGGCCCGGCCGGCGACGAGGACACCGGCGACGGAGAGCGTGACGAGAATGGGTTTGTTCATGTTGGTGCTCCTCAAGCCGCACGGCGGTCCGGGCGACGCAGTCGGGCCACAAGACGATCGGCAGCCTCGGTGAGGCCGCGATGGCGAAGGATCCGCTCCGCGAACGAGTCGGGTTGACCGGCGGCCACGAGACCGTCGAGAAATCGTTGATCGGCCGGCGTCGACATGCCCGCGAGTGCGAGCGCCACGGGGCCGAGGTCGATGGTGAAGAGGCGGCGGCCGCGGACGGATTTGTAGTAGTAATCGCGCTTCTTCTGGGCCTGCGCCAGGATGCCGATCTCGGTCTCGCTGAGGGCGAAGCCCTTGTAGGCCTCTGCGATATGCGGGGTCAGGGCTTCTTCGTTCGGCAGGTAGATCTTGGTCTGGCAGGCGCTGAGGATGGTCGAGAGAATCGGACTCTTCGCGGCGTCGGCGACCTCCTGAGTGGCGAAGACGACAGCGACGTTCATTTTTCGCAACGTCTTGAGCCACTCCTCGAGTCGCCCTGCGAACACTGGATGTTTGAGAAACAGCCAGGCCTCGTCGAGGATCAGGAGCGTCGGGTTTCCGTCGAGCGCCTGCTCCACGCGGTGGAAGAGGTAGGCGAGGGCAGGCACGATCGCCTCCTCTCCGAGGGCCATGAGGTGGCCCATCTCGATGTGAACCCACGAGCTGAGGCCGAGTTGGTCGTGCCTGGAGTCGAAAATCTGGCCAAAGCGCCCACCGCTCGAATCGACGGTGTACGGCTTGAGGGCGGTCGCGAGCTCGGGGCCGACAAGACCGGCGAGCACGGACATGGTGCGCTGGGGTGCATCCGCCGCGGCGAGGCGGAGGACAGCGTCGGCAACGCGGTTCTTGATGTCGGGGGTCTGCTGGACGTTTTGAGCGGCGAGAAGATTGAGCACGAACTGCGTGCCCCAGACGCGCTCCGCGCGCTGGTCGATGTGGGCGAGCGGCTGGAAGGCCACCGGCGAGGTTTCGTTGCCGGGCTCGTAGTAGGAGCCACCGACGGCCAAGGTGGCGGCGCGCGCGCTGCGATCCTTATCGAAGATCAGGACCCGGGCCTTCGGGTAGCGCTGCCACTGCAGGGCCAACAGGGAAAGGAGGGTGCTCTTGCCGGCGCCGGTCGGACCGATGATGAGGGTGTGGCCGACGTCGCCGACAAAGAGGTTGAGTCGGAACGGGGTATCGCCGCTGGTGCTGCAGTAGACGTGGGAGGTGCCGACGCCGCTCACCTTGCGGAGATGGGCGCTCTCGCTGTCGCCCGCCCAGACCGCGGAGACGGGCATCAGCTGCGCGAGATTGACCGTGTGGACGATCGGACGCCGGACGTTCGCGTAGACGTTCCCGGGGTGGCTGCCGAGCCAGGCGTCGCGTGAATTCAGGGTTTCGTCGCGTACGACGAAGCCGCGGCCCTGGATGACCTGTTTGACCTTCTGGACCTTACGGCGGACGACGTCGAGGTTTCGGTCCCAGACGGTGACGGTGGCGGTGAAGTAGCCGAAGGCGACAGCGTCGCTGCCGAGGTCGTTGAGGGCTGCGTCTGCGTCCTCTGAGTTCGCGAGAGCCGCGCCGTCAACGAACGGTGAGGCGTCCTTGGTGGCCTGCTCTTTGATGAGCGCGCCGATGCCCTTCTGCTTCTGGAACCAGCGCTTCCGGTACTTTTGGATCTCGCTGGTTGCTTCCTCCTTGTCCATGAAGATGAAGCGGGTGACCCAGCGGTACTCGAGGGAGAGGTGGTTCAGATCGTCGAGAATTCCGGGGTAGGCGCTGGGCGGGAACGAAGTGATCGTGCAGGTGGGGATGTAGCTGTCGCCGAGCATGGGGACGGCACCGGCGGTGAACGCCATGTCGGGGAGGACCGCGTCCAGGTACATCGGCGTGCCCGGCGTTTTGACGGGGTGCCTGTTCGTCGAGATCGTCGAGTGGAGGTAGGTCAGCGTCTCGTCGTCGTCGAGCTCGCGCACCTCGGAAAAGACGCCAGCCATGATGTCGGCGAGCTCGAGGACGGTCTTCCGAAACTCTGCGAGGTGGCTGAACGCGAGCTTGTTGGGCGTGCCCTTCTGAGGGTCCTCATAGAAGAGAGCCTCGGCGCGTTTCGCGCCCGCCGTGGGCGGATCCCAGACGAAGGTGAGGTAGTAGCTCGACTCGAAGCGCGCGCTGGCGCGTTGGAAATTCTCGCGACGTTCGACGTCGAGAAGCCATGCGGCGGCGTTCGGCCAGGTCGAGTGGGGGTAGTTGTTGGCGACTGCGCGCTGGGCTTCCACGAACAGGCTCCAGCCGGATCCGAAACGTCGAAGAGCGTTGTTCAGGCGGGCGATGCCAGAGACGAGCTCCGACGGGCTCGAGCTGGCGAGATCCGGTCCGCGATAAGCGAGGGTCTTTTGTAAGAGGCCGTCCTTCTGGAGCACGACGCCGTGCTCGACGATCGCGGCCCAGGGGAGTAGGTCGGGGAGTCTGTCGGGTCGCTGGCGATACTCGCGAAGAGAGAACATCGGCTATCCCTTCTTTCTGACGACCGCCACGACCCGCTGCGCGCTGGTCATGGATCGAGACGTCGTTGAGCGCGCAGGGCCCGGGTGAACACTTCGAAGAAGTGAGGGTCGTTCTTGGTCAGGTGGACGAACAGCAGGTGCAACCCGAGCTGGATCGGAATGAACCAGAGCTGATAGAGCCCGAGGATCACCGCCATCCCGAGCGTCCAGAGGAGGAGCGCAAAGGTTGGCGGTAGTCCTGCGAAAAGAAGCGGCTCCGTCAGCGAGCGGTGGATGGGGACCTCAAAGCCCTCGGGCAGCGGCGTCGACATCGACGGCGCCTAGAGCGCGAGGCCGCCTGAAAACCCCAGCATCGGCAGGATGAAGTTGCCGGCGGTGAAGACGATCGAGAGGCCGATGATGATGCCGAGCAGCTTCCCGTGGCTCCGGGCACTCTCCGACAGCGCCATGCTGAGGCCAGCGATGACGATGGCGGCCACGCCGAGGGCCTTGGCGACCGGACCGGTCAGCGATGCGACGATCTGCTGAAGCGGCCCCTCCCACGGCATGCCGGCGCTGGCGGCATGTGCGGTACCAGCGAGGCTGGCGACCACGACGGCGATCGCCGCGGCGAAGATGTGGCGGGCGTTCCGGATGACCTTGCGAGCAGAGTTCGTGTTCATGGACATTTCTCCTGTGCGGTTGTTGGCGGTTATTGGGTGATGGAGCCGGGAGGTGAGAAGGGCGATCGGCGGCGCCGGGCCTGCAC
>DASRLC010000002.1:0-31548 GCA_035648655.1 Polyangia bacterium | reverse complement strand
GTGCCCGCCCGCCCGGTGCTCCGGATCTCCGGCGGGTGCAGCGACGGCGCGGTGACGAAGCTGTAGGCGCCGTTCGTGGTGTACGCCCCGATCGGAGCGCCATGCGAGCCCGCGAACGCGACACTCAGGGCGACGAAACCCGCGAGGATGACGCCGATCGCAAGCGCAAGGCGCCGGGTGGCCGCTCCCAGCGCGGCATCGGGCCGGGGGAGCGCGACGAACGTGATCGCCGCCGCCGCCGCCGCCAGGCCGGCGCCGATCAGATAGGCGAGCCGGAAGCCGGCGGTCAGCGCCTGCGCCACCTGTTGACCTGAGCCGATCAGATGGGTGGTCCGCTGGGTGGCAAGCGTGATCAGGAGCGCCAGCCCGAGGCCACCGCCCACCTGCCGCGAAGTGTTCACCAGGCCCGACGCAAGCCCGGCCTGCCCCTCCTTCGCGCCCTGGGTGGCGGCGATCGTCGAGGGCACGATCGACATCGCGATGCCCGCCGCCGTCAGCACGCCGGGGATCATCACGTAGACGATCGGGCTGCCGCTCGCTCCGATCCTCGTGAACAGCAGCAGTCCGCCGGTCATCATCAGCAGCCCGCCGCCGAGCACCGGGCGCACGCCGAAGTGGCCCACGAGTCTCCCCGCGCGCGAGGCGACGAGCATGATCGTCAATGTCATCGGCAGGAAGATCAGACCGGTGTGAAGCGGCGAGAGACCCAACACCTGCTGCAGATACAGAGAGCCCACGAACCACATCGGGAACAGCGCCGCGCTGAACAGCAGGACGATCGTGTTCACGATCCTCAGCGGCTTCGTCAACTCCTTGAAGGGGATCAGCGGCGCCGAAGCCACACGCGTCTCGACCACGCCGAAGATCCCGAGCAGGACCAGGCCGAGGGCGATCGGGCCGAGCGCGGCAAACGTCGCCCAGCCCTTCAGGCCCGCTTCCACGACTCCGTACACCAGCACCATCTGACCGATCGTCAACGTCAGCGCGCCGGCGAGGTCGAAGCTCGAGCCATCCCGTGCCCCGCGGCGTTCGCTCACGACCGCGTATGCCACCAGCGCCGCCGCGATCGCGATCGGGGGGTTGATCAAGAGGACCCAGCGCCAGCTGAGCACTTCGGTGATGATCCCTCCGAGCAGCACGCCGGCCGCGCCACCAAGCCCGTTCATCGCCGCCCACAAGCCGATCGCACGGTGGCGCTTCGGTCCCGGCGGGAACGACGCGGTGATGATCGCCAGCGACGTCGCGGCCATCAGCGCGCCGGCGAAGCCCTGCAGCGCGCGAGCGCCGACAAGCACCCCCTGGTCGGGCGCCGCGCCCCCGGCGAGCGAGGCGAGCCCGAACAGAACCAGGCCGATGACGAGCATCCGGCGCTGCCCGAAGCGATCGGCCGCACGGCCGCCGAGCATCAGGAAGCCCGCGAACGTGATCGCGTACGCATCGACGACCCATTGCAGGTCCGGCGAGGAGAAGCCGAGGCTCGATTGGATCGAGGGCAGCGCGACGTTGACGATGCTCAGGTCGAGGATCACCATGAACTGGGCCACGCAGCAGACGGCCAGCAGCCACGCCGAACCCGAGCCCCCCTTGCTCTCCGCCGGAGGCGTCTCCGTCACCCCCAGGCTCGCCGCCTCGACGCTCATCAGGGCTTACCTAACTGCGATTGATGCCGGGAACGCTTGGTAGGGTGAGCGTCCGAACCCTCGCGCGAGACCTGGAGCCCGGCCCATGAGAAGAACGCCACTGACCGCCATGCTAACGACAGCGGCCATCCTGGCGAGCACCGTCGCGGTGGCGGGATGCGGCAGTAAAGGGGGGAGCTCCTCCTCCTCCGCCACGCCGACGACGACAACGACGAGCAGCCCGACCACGACGACGACGCCCACGACGACAACGCACAAGCACAAGTCCAAACCGGCTTACTGAGTCGCCGGTTCACGGGAGCGAGGCGGCGTAGCTGATCGGCTGCACCATCCGCGAGGCGCCGAGCACGTGGCCGGCCGAGTCGAGCGCCTGCACCGCCAGATAGGCGTACTTCTGAGGCAGGGTCGTCGAGCTCTCGAAGCCACTGGCGGGGATCGTCGCCCGTGCCGCCAGAGACCCGGGCTGCTTGCCCGCGAGCACCCGCCATGAGGCCACGTCGGTCGCGCCGTTCCAGCTCGCGTGCACGATCGTCGCTTCGCTCGTGTCGTTCAGGCCGGCGAGCACCGCCGGCGGGCTCAGCGGGCGCCCGCTCCAGGGGAAGCGGAAGGCTCGGTAGAAGGACATGTCATACGGCAGATGGGCGTCGAGGAGCAGCGAGCCGCCCGCGGCGTACTCGCTGATCGCGGGCACCCCGCCGTAGCCGACGACGGTGTTCCCGCTCGCCAGCGTCTGCATGTTGCCCTGGCTCGCCGCGAGCAGCGGCGGGTCGGCGTGTGTGTAGGCGGAGGCGAGGTGCGCTTCCTGGGTCTCGAGGTCGAGCGTGATCCTCAGGCCACGTGACTGGCTGTGGATCGGCGGGTTCGAGCCGTCGTCGAAGAAGGTGACCTCGCCGTTCTCGAGGACGCGGCCGTCGTGCTGCCACGCCGTCTCCGTGCCCGGCCCCATCTTAAAGGAGCTCCTGTTGCCGCCAAGTCGCCAGAGGACCTTCCCGCTACCACCTTCCAGCTGATAACCGGCCCACGTGCTCCGCGCCGAGATGAAGATCTTCCCGTCGGGCTCCGGATCGATCGAGTTGAGGTGAAAATAATCCCACGGCGTCGCCTCCGTCGGCACTTCCACCTCGGACTCCGAAGCGCCGATGTGGTCGAGGCTATGCCATTCCCAGCGCACGAGGCCTGTCTTCATGTCGATCTGCTGGATCGCGCTGTCGACGATCACACCGCCCGGCGCCCCTTTCACCCCCGTCAGGTCACAGCGAATCGGGTTGTACGCCGTGATGTAGGCAATGCCATGGGGGGCGATCTGAAAGTCGTGCAGGTCGGCCTTCAGGCCGTTGCCGCCGGCGACCCTGGCGACCGTCTGGTAGTTGGAGCTCATGACGATGTCTTCGCCCTGACCGAAGCCGAGCGAGAGCACGCGCCCCTTCCACCACGTAAGGGCCGGCCGACCTTCATATGTCTGCTCGTTCAAGTCCTCCGCCGCTTCGCCCCCTGACAGCTTGTCGAACCAGACCAGTCGGCCCCGCGGCGTGTAGATCAGCGGTCCGTACTGGCCGGGCCCCGGCCCGCTGGTGGTGAGGATGTCGCCGGCCGCGGGATCGTGGTCCGGCACGGTGACGCTCAGGATCGGGGCCTGAACGCCGGGGAGGGTGTAGAAGCTCTGATAGTCGGCGGGCGCCGCCGGTGGGTTTCCGAACGCGGGGATGGTCGCCGTCGGATATGGAGTGGCGACGCGAAACTGAAAGGCGACTCGCCTACCGCCGTTACCCGCGCCGATCACGGCGCGCACCGCCACGCGCTCGCCGGCCGCGAATGGCGTGTCGGGTACGAAGCTCGCGCCGTCGCCTTGCGAGTAGCCGCGAAGGCGCCCGGAGTGATTGCCGCTGCGCGTGCCCGCGACGGATACTTCGTGGATCTCCGCCGCCGGCACCCCGCGGAAGCTGATCTGGGTGTCGGGATTGGCGGTGCCCGTTTCCGGCGCCGGCGAGACATCGACTCCCAGCCCTTCCAGCTTGGCACTGTGGTCCAGCGTCGCCGGCAGGCACGCTGGCGACTTGCCGCTCTGCGCCGCCGAGCTATGCGAGCCGGACGATCCGAGCCCGCCGGTAGCGAGCACAACGGCGATCGCGACGCACGCGACGATCGCGACCAGCAGGACGATGAGGCCGTTCCGGTTCATTTTAGAGTCGACCCCCTGCTGCAGGATCAGGCTCCAGGGGTGGAGCAGACCATCGAGTCGGGGAAGGACGATACCGGGAGAAACCGCGCGCTTCCGGCCCGGGTGCGCCGGGCGGCGCGATCTTTACAAAGTTCTTCGTCCTATGCCACCTCGAGCACGAGCTTGCCCGTGTTCTCGCCCGAGAACAGCCGCAGGAGAGTGTCGGGGAAGTTCTCCAGGCCCGCGGCGATGTCCTCGCACGAGGAGAGCTTGCCGGCGACAAACCACTCGACCATCTCGCGCAGGCCCTCGGCGTAGCGATCGGGGTAGTCGGAGATGACGAAGCCGGTCATGCTCGCGTGGTTGATCAGCAGTGAGAGGTAGTTGGACGGACCGGGAACCGCACCGGTGGCGTTGTACTGCGAGATCGCGCCGCAGATGACCACGCGCGCGTGACGTGCCAGGCGCGCGAGCGCGGCGTCGAGGATCTCACCGCCGACGTTGTCGAAGTAGATGTCGATCCCCTTCGGGCAGTGCTCGCGCAGGCCCGCGGCGACATCCCCGGCCTTGTAGTCGATCGCGGCGTCGAAGCCCAGCTCCTCCACCACGTAGCGGCACTTCTCGGCCCCACCCGCGATCCCCACGACGCGGCAGTCCTTCAGCTTGGCGAGCTGGCCGACGACGCCGCCGACCGCGCCGGCGGCGCCGGACACCACGACGGTCTCACCCGCGACCGGACGGCCGACATCGAGCAGCCCGAAGTAGGCGGTCATCCCGGTCATGCCGAGCGTCGAGAGATAGACCGGCAGCGGGGCGAGCGACGTGTCGACCTTCATCACGGCGCCGCCATGCACGACGGCGTACTCCTGCACGCCGAACAGTCCGGTGACGAAGTCTCCCTCGGCAAAGTCGGGATGGTTGGAGGCGAGCACCTCGCCGGCGGCGAGCGCACGCATCACCTCGCCGACGCCCACCGGCGGGATGTAGGACCTGGTGTCGTTCATCCAGCCACGCATCGCGGGATCGAGCGAGATCAGGCGGACCTTTACGAGCACCTCGCCGTCGCCCGGCTCGGGGACGGGCTCCTCCGTGTATTGCCAGTCGCTCGGCTTCGGCAGGCCGACCGGGCGGGCGGCGAGGCGGAACTGATGATTGACGAGGTCCATGGGCCTGCCCTTCGGTCGAGGTCGGGGATCCTCGCAGTCGAAGATCCTCTACAGCCAAGCACATCGCGGGCAGCGCGCCGATGCTCAGATCTCCGCTCGCGATAGCGGGTAGCTTATGCGCCTTGGTCGCGGATCAGCCAACAGATCTCTCGGGGTCGTCGGCGGTCTCGAGATACCTGCAGGCGGCTGCTCAGAGCAGGGCGCGCCGGTGGCACGCGCTCGATCGCGGCGAGCAGGTGGCGCTCGTCGGCATCACGATCCTCCTCGCCGGCGCCGTCGCGGTGCGGGCCTGGTTCATGGTCGCCTATCGCCCGGCCTTCCTCGGATTCCAGGATTCCCACGGGTACGTGCTGGCGGCCGCGCGAAACATCTTTCGCGACGCCCAACATCCCGCCGGATACCCGTTCTTCCTGCGCCTCGTCCACCATCTCAGCGACCGGCTGTCGTTCACCATCCTCGTGCAGCACGCCCTCGGTGTGGCCACCGGGCTGCTGCTCTACAAGTCCGTGCGCCGCGCCGGCGGACCCCCGTGGCTGGGGCTCTTCCCGGCGGCTGTCGCGTTCTTCGGAGGCACGGGCCTGTTCCTCGAGCACTCGCTGCTGGCCGACCCGCTGCTCACCTTCCTGCAGGCGGTCGGCATCTATGCCGCGGTCCGCGCCCTGCGCGAACCCGCGTTACGCTGGCCGCTGCTGGCGGGCCTGGCGATCGGCATCTCCTTCTGGGTCAAGACGGTGGCGCTCTCGAGCGCCGTGCTCGTGCCACTGCTGCTGCTCCTCGCCGCTCCGGGCGTCTTCCGGCGCCGGCTGCTCAGCGCGACGGCGGCCGCGCTGGCGGCGGTCGTGCTGATCGGCGTCTACGTCGGGGCGCAGGCCTACTTCACCGGGTACGTGGGATATGAGCGTCAGAGCGCCTGGAACCTCTACGGACGAGTCGCCACGTTCGTCGACTGCTCGCGCTTCACACCGCCCGAGGGCACGCGCTTCTTGTGTCCGATCGAGCCGCTCGCCCACCGTCTGCCCCAGGCCTTCTATCAGTACGGTCCCACCTCACCGGCCGTCCGGCGCTTCGGCGGCCCGAGCCGCGCCCCGCAGTACGCGAACGCGCTGCTCCAGAAGTTCAGCGTCGCGGCGATCGAGCACGAGCCCATCGCCTATATCGGGGCCGTACTGCATGGGCTGACCTTCTATATCGACCCGCGCCCGGGTGAAGGATATACGCCCGCATCGATCCGCTACGCGCTGCTCGAAGCGGCCGGCGATCGGTCGATCGCGCCGGCAATCGCGCTCTACTACCCCCATAGCGTGGGCTACCATCGCTCGGCGGGTGCGACTCGCTCGCTCTCGGCCTATGAGAGCCACACCCGCATCCAGGGGCCACTTTTGATCCTCCTGCTGCTGACGGCGATCGGGGGCATCCCGTTGCTCCCTCGCCGTATGCGCTCGGTCGCGATCCTGTTCACGTTCACGGCGATCTTCTCGATCCTGTTCGCCGAGGCCGGCAGCAGCTACGACGCGCGGTACGCCTACCCGACCTTCGGGCCACTCGCCGCCGGCGCGGCTCTGGGCGGCTGGGGCATCGCGTCTTGCCTCAGGCAAGCGACGCGGCGTCAGGGCCAAACATGAGCGCCACTTTTTCTTTTTCCGAGCGATCTTCCGCACGCTTCACGTTGCAGGGCCGGAAGGATCGGGCCCGACTGCTGGGACGGAACGAGCGCACCTCAGGCGTGGAGTTCGCCTGAGGGACCCCGAGGTCGTTGCGAAACGCGATTCCTCTGACCGTCCGGCGTGCGATTGCCCGCGCGAGGATCGCATCGGCCACGGTCGCCTCGTCGACGGCATATTGCGAGTCGAGGATGAGCTGTCGTAGTTGCTGAATCTGTCGCTGCATCGGTCGCTGGAACCTCTATCGGCAAGGGCGACGAGAAGTTCACGGCGAGGCGGCTCGATTCGACAAGCGTTCGAGCGCCGCTCGGCGGCCGATCAGCGTTGTCGGGGCCGATCAGCGTTGTCGGGGGGTGATCAGCGCGACCGGGATCGCCAGGCCCGCGGCACGGCTCACGGTGGCGATCCGCCGGGATGGCTGCACCGCGGGACGGATCGAGCCGACGTGCGGGCCGAGGCTCGCCACCGCATCCTCTAGATCCTCGGCAGCAAGGGCGAGTCCCCACAGGCGCATCGGGCGATCCGGACCACCCCCACGCGCGAGGACGTCGTCGGGTTCCTGGACGACCTCGAGGATCTCTGACCCGAGCCGGAAGAACGCCTGGCGCGGCGCTCCGGCCGGGGTCGGCTGCTCGCGGATCCTGCGGAGATCCAACCCGGCCGCCTGGAGGGCCGGCACGCTGCGGTCGAGCGCGGGCGACATCGCGACGACGTGATCGATCGCCAGCACCCCGTTGGGATGCGCAGGCGCGGGCGCAGGCACCGGCGACTCGGAGCGCGTCGTCGGCAGCCCGTCGAGCGCGACACCCGCGATCGCGCGCAGCGACCAGCCGACGATTCCCCGCCCCGCGTCGAGGCCGGCGAGACGCAGGCGGACGGAGCCGAGCCGGCAGCACTCGCCGGCGACCGTGAAGCCGAGCGCCGCCCAGCGCTCGGGCTCGTCGGCGATGACCAGCTCGTCGATCGTGACCCCGGACCCGGACCCGGCCTCGCTCTCAGACCAGGGGGCCACGAGTGGGACGGGGGCCACGAGTGGGAGTTACTTAGAGGCTTTGGCTTTGCGCCGGGCGGGAGCTTTCGCTTCGGTGCCCGCCGGCGTCTTGGTCTTCTTGGGCGGTTTGCTGCTCGCCTTGTTGCCGTCGCGCTTGCGGGCTTTCTCGAGGCTCGCCTGGAGGGCGGCCATCAGGTCCGGAACCGCCGCCTGCGGGGCCGCGGCGGGCTTGGCGGTGATCTTCTTGCCCTTCGCCTTCTTCTCGATCAAGCCGAGTACGGCCTCGCGGTAGGTGTCGTGGTACTTGCCCGGGTCGAACTCTCTGGAGAGCGATTCGACCAGCTGACGCGCGACGTCGCGTTCGAGGTCGGACACCTCCGGCTCCTGCTCGGGCATCCCCGGGAGCTGCTTGACGGGCACGATTTCGTCCGCGAAGTTCATCGTCGTCATGCCGAGCACCTTGCCCATCGGACGAATCGCCACGAGATGCTCCTTGGAGCGCAGCACGATGTGCGCGACCGCGACCTTCCCGCACCCCTGCATCGCGTCGAGCAGCAGGTGGTAGGGCTTGACGGCGGCCTCGTCGGCGGGCGCCAGGTAGTAGGCGTGGTCGTAGAAGATCGGGTCGATGTCCGCCAGCTCCACGAAGTCCTCGATCTCGATCGTCCGCGTGCTCTCCTCGCTGAGCGTGGCGAGCTCCTCGGGGTCGAGCACGACATAGCGCTCGGGGGCGATCTCGTAGCCCTTCACGATGTCCGCGTAGGCGATCTCCCTGCCATCGACGGAGGACACGCGCTTCATTTCGATGCGGGCGTGGTCCTTGTTGTCGAGCTGCTTGAAGGAGACGTTCTTCGCCTGCACCGCGCTGAAGAGCTTCACGGGCACGTTCACGAGCCCGAAGCTGATGCGGCCCGACCAGAGTGCGTTAGCCATGCCGGCAGTTTTACCGCAAAACGACCGATTTCAAGCACGGCAGGACGGATTGCAGGGTTCTGGGCGGCGCGTTCCAAACTTATAGCGGGGATAATGCAGTGCACTTAGCGGGGATATTGCAGAGGCTCGATGCTCTCCTCGATGCTGCTCTCAATCGGCGTGCCCATCCGCGGCACTGTAGGTGCGACTCCGCGAAAGGATGGGTGGGCTTGGTCCAGATACCAGCCGAACGCGCGGTCCAGGATCCAGCGGCGGTCAATCGCCCGCAGTCCGAGCGTGAGGAGACGGGGCGGCAGTGCGGGGATCAGACGTTGCAGGCCAAGAGCCACGGCGAATGCCCGTCGGTGACCGGCGCTGAAGGACTGGTAGCGCTCCAGCGCGTCCTGGCGAGAGCGCCCCTCCTCGATCACCGCGCGCAGCTCGCGCCCACAGGCGATGCCGAAGTAGAACGCCGTGCGGATGCCCTCGCCGGAGAGCGCGAAGCAGTGCCCGGCGGAGTCCCCGGCGAAGAACACCCCGTCTTCGGTCGACGCGCGAAGGCGATGTGGGAACCAGTTCCCCTGGTAGCGCACCGGCTCCATCTCCAGGCGCTCGGCGAGCTCGACCGTCGACTCGCGCACATGCTGTGCTGGATCGTAGGAGCCGACGCCCACCCGTGCCTCTCCCCCGGCCGGCACGCACCAACCGTACCCGCTACGCACCAGCGAGCGTTCGAGCCACACGTCCAAGTCCGTGGTCGGCTCGGGCCCGACGGGAGGATGCACCTCCAGTCCGCGCGAGAGCGGCGCGTCAGGCGGCTGGTAGCCGCTCGCCCCGAGCACGCGGCGCCAGCCCAGCGCGTCGACCACGAGCGGAGCGCGGATCACGCCGCGGTCGGTGCTCACCGCGATCGGCTCACCGGGCGCCGGATGGCCTCTTTCGAGGCGCCCCTCGACCTTGGCGGTCTCGAAGCGCGCGTCGCTCTGCTCGTAGAGAAGCTCGCACAACCTGCGGTAGTCGAAGGACGACCAGCTCCACGGCAGGCGATAGCGCACCGAGCCGTGGGGGGTGATGAAACGCATCTGCGGGATCTCCTGGCTGATCGCCTCCGAGAGGCCCATCGCGAGGAGCCACGGTGTTGGCGTGGCGCAGGCCGAGGTTGGGCGCTCGCCGATCTCGTAGCGATCGACCACGAGCACCTGGGCACCCGAACCGGCGAGCTCGCGCGCCACCGCCAACCCGGCGAAGGAAGCGCCGCAGATGAGCACGTCGACGCTCGTCCCCTCCAGCGAGGTACGCGCCTGCCCGCGGGCCGTGGCGCGCGTGGTCACCGCGCGTCTCCCATCGGCGCGCCCGCAGGGATGGCTCTAGCCGGTCGTCTCGACACCAACTTGGAGGATAGGCAGCCGGAGTTGTGATAGCCGGCCCCACACCTCAGTCCCGCCCCTGGTAGTGGCCGGACGAAACGGACGGAGTTCCGGACGAGATGATTGCCACCGTCGAGCGTCAACTTAACCGGTTGCGGACGGCGCAATAGATCGACATAGGCTTTTCCAGAGAGCCCGCGCCCAGGGCGTCGGGCCGGTTCGACGCCGCCCGTCTGAAGCCTTCACGGGCGCCGCGGCCAGGAGAGGGGTAAAAAGGCCACGGCGCTCGCGAAGACTCGGCACGCAAGTCCCTTTGGTGCCGGAGCCTCTTCGAGCGCCACCGCCGGAATGGGGACGGACGACGACGCTCGAACAGAGCCCGAAACGAGCTTCCACCGCCGGGGGGTTCTCAGTTGCAGGTCGGGCTGCTTCCCGGAACCAGCCACCGGGGCCCGCTGCGTTCCATTCCGCAGCGGGCCCCATCAGGCTAGATGGCGTACTTCGTCACTCTCTACAGCGTGCTGCTATTCGTGTCTCCTCGCTTCTTCGGCGCCGGTCTGTTCCAGCGTCCCGTTTAGGATCGCGGTGTTGTTACCAGACGGCGAAGGCAAACCGAGTTTGGCATCGACCAGGGGATCGACGACGGATTCGAATGCTTTCCCGCCGCAGCCCTTTGCCGCCGGCACCGCGAACACATTGTCCACGAGCGAGTTGTTCTTGATAACCAGAATGCCGCCTTCCGCCCTGCTCGTGATTTCGCCTAGATGTCCTGTGATTGATTTATTCGGGGGTGGTGGTTTGGTCGTTCCGGTTGTCAGTTTGAGGACGATCGGTTCGGTGCTGGAACCGATGTAACATTCATTTCCGAGTAGGGGGTTTTCCAGCTTGACCTTCACCGGCAGGCCAAGCGCCGGGATGCCATACGCTTCATAGAGTATGGGCTCGAAAAGCGATGCCTCGCTCAGAAATATCGAGCTCAGGCTCGCGGGAGGCGTGGGTAGTGCGAGTTCTGTCGTCGCGGTCACCGCGTTCAATTTACTTTTCTCGGTGGCTTCACACAGTTCCCGCAAGGACGGATTTTTGATTTCTTTGCAGTTGACCATGCCGATCAGTCCACCCGGGACGTTCTGCGGGGTTTTCGACAGCGTGTTCCCGTCGGCTGCTTCCACGAACGGCATGCGGAATTCGGCTGGGACTTCTTCCTCGAAGCCGCCCTGCAACGTGATCGTTTTTTCGATCGGCACTTTTGTTTTCTTCGTGCCGATGACGAATTCGCCGCTTTCGGTTTTTCCGACAATGCAGCCCTGAACTGCGGCGTTGCTTAGAGGGCAGTCATAAAAGACTGCGAATTCGCCTTTGGGCGCGGCCAGAGCCGACGATGCGACACCGCCGAGAGCCGCGAGCGACGCCGTGAGCGCCATTGCGACGAGGAGCGTATACCTATGCACGCTTCTCGTATGGGTGGGGATTTTCTTGAACATGTCGCTTTACTTCCTTTCCTGGGGGATGTTAGTGAGTTATCTGTAAGGATCGATTAGGTCACGTTCATGAGGCGGGGCTACTTCTTCCTGCGCGTGGCCTTGTGCTTTACGGCGTACCGTTTACGGGCTGCTCGCTTGCACGCCGCGCGCTCCTGCTTGGGCTTCTTCGCGCACGCCTTCAATGCCTTGGCGAGCTTCTGGGCGTTTGTGAGCTTCTTTGTTTCGGTCGTGCCCGTGTTCGCCTGACTGCCGCTCGGGAACGTAAGCGCGGGGGTCCCGATCAGCGGCGCAGTCACGGGGAACACGAGCGGATCCAGGATCCCGGGGGTCGTGAACGTCTGATCGGCGCCTTCGGCGGTGCCACCAGGATTGCTCGCCACCAGCCGGTAGTGGTATGTCGTGCCGGGCTGCAGGCCCTGGAGGCTCAGCGTCACCGCCTGGGCACCCTGCTGCGGGAACGCCGTGCCGGAGACCTGGGTGCCATAGGCGGTGTCGGTCCCGTATTCGAAGTCGTAGGTGGCCTGTACTTCCTGTGGGTCGACCGTGCCCGAGATCGTCGCCGCGCTCGTTGAGATGCCGCTGGGCGGGCCAGTGCTGACAATCGGGAGCTGGTCGGCGACGGTCGTGAATGTCTCGTCCTGGCCGTAGCCGGTGCCTTCTTCGTTCCTCGCGACGAGCCGGTAGTGGTATGTCGTGCCCGGCATCAGTGGCGACAGCGTGAACGGCGCGGGCACGTCGCTCCGGCCTACCCCGGCTTCGATGCCGGGGTAGGCCGGCTCGCTCGCCCCGTATTCGGTGCTCAGCCCGTACTGGTAGGAGTAGCTGGTTTCCAGCGTCTCGGGGTTGACCGTCCCGGTGACGTTCGCACTGCTCTGCGTGAGCACGGACGCCGCGCCCGTGCTTGCGAGCGGCGCGGTGCCGCGCGTCGTAAAGTATTCGACCGTGCCGTCGCGCGCGGGCGGCGTCCCATTTTCAGCGACAACGCGATAGTAGTAGGTCGTGCCCAGTTTCAGGCCGCCGCCGATGTCCACGCTGGCCAGCTGATCAACGGAGCCCGTCAACGCGCTCGCGGGCGGCGCACCCGCAACCGTCTTGGCACTCGAGGTCCCGATCAGCGCTTCTTCGGTCGCGTATTCGAAGAAGTACGTCGTTGGCTGGTTCTCGGGGTTGACCTGCGCTTCCAGCGTCGCGTCGGAGGAGCTCACAGCAGAGGCGCTCTCGGTTTCCACCGCGGGCGGGGAGCCTTCCGTCGGGAACGTCTTCGGCGCCCCGAGGGTATCGCCGAACGCGTTGACCGCCACCAGACAGAACGCGTATTGCGCGCTGGGCTGGAGGCTGCTGACAGGCGCCGCTACTTCACCTTCGCCTTCTTGGAAGGGGGTACTGGCTCCGCCAACGCAACTCGTACCCTTATTATAGTCATAGTAAAAACCAAGTTTTGTGCCAGCGAAGTTCAGCTTACCGTTGAGCGTCGCGGTGGTAGCGGTGATTTCGCTCGCGGGTTCAGTCGCCGGTTCTTCCGGTGTGGGGCCAGGCGCGAAGATATCGACCGTCTCGCTGGAGTCGTCGGAGACATATATCGTGTTCGTGGACCTGTCAACCGCGATGCCGGCGGAGCTACCGAGCACGTTGGGTCCAAATTCGCCGAACGTATTGAGCAGATCGCCAGAAGAGTCGTACTGGGTAATGTAGGTCCCGTCGGCGACATACACATCGTTGGTCGCGAGGTCTACCGCAACGTGCAGAGCAGCCCCGCTACTGTCGATCACGGGCCCGGGCACACCGGCGGAGCTGAACTCCTGCACGCCAACGGATACGGCCGCGACGTAGAGATTGCTGCCTGTGGAGTCAACGGCAATGCCGGTCGCGCGTTTGGCAGGAAACTGTGAGACGTATACGCCCGCCGAGGTGAACTTGTCGATCACACCACCCGTTCGATCGGCGACGTATACGTCGTGGGTCGCCGGGTCAACAGCAATACCGGTCGACGGCGCGAAGGCGCCTTCGGAGCCGGGCAGGCCCGCCGGGATCGTGCTCCCGTTGAACTGCAGGATCAACACACCCGAGGAGCTGTAGCCGTCTATCACCTCGTGTCCAGCGTCGACCACGTACACATCACCCGTGGTGGGGTCGACCGCAACGTCAGTCGGTTCAAACGCGACACCTGGGCCGGTCACCGGGCACGTGGTCGAGCACCCTGCCGGGGTGCCCGTCAGCTCAGAGCCGGCGACATACGCCCCCGCCGAGGTGAACTTATCGACGACCTCACGACCTTCATCGACCACGTACACGTCGTTGCTCGACTGGTCGACCGCGACGTTGTCGAGGGAAGAGAATGGCCCGCCGGGGGCATCGCTACCGTTGAAGCTGGAAAGCAGACCATGCCCTTCCGCCGCCACTGCCGGAGCCGTGGAGAGCAGGAGCCCACCACCGAGCACGCCGAGAGCAACCAGGCCCGTCGTCATGAGTCTACGAGCGCGCATCATGAGTTCCTCCCGTTGCCGTGAGTGGACTTTCGCGCTCTGCTCGCCTTTGCTTTCTTCGCCTTCGGGCACCCGGTGACGGCTATCTTCGTCGTCTGTTTGAGCTGCGCGCCGTCCTGGGCGATGAACGAGGTCGGCATCAGAAGGCTCGAGCTGCAGAGGTTCCCGTTCGCTGCCAGGGCGGAGTACTTGCGCTCGGGGAGGTACAGCTCGAAGGAGTTGACGGGGACGTCGGGGATGCTGTTGAACGTCGAGCTGGTGATGCCCTTTTTGGAGATGAACGTCGCCGCGGTCAGATCCACCCGCACGCCGTAGCCCTGCAGCACGACGATCAGGCTCGGGAACGCTTCGCCGCCGTGGGAGACGAAGTACACAGGACCGGTCAATGGGACGGGCAGCACGGGCGTGATCGCCTTCGCGATACCGACCGCCGACGCCGCGGGACACGCAGCGGGGTTGGATTCGAACGTCGCGGCCACACACGCCTTCTGCAACGTCGTCAGCCTTGAGGGGAGCTGCTTGGGGAGGTCAACCTTGACCTTGGCGATATTCGACTGCGCCCCAGGGGGGTAGACGACCTTCGCGTCGAGGCTCGCCCCGTTCGCCCTGGAGGTTTTGCCCGACGTGGAGACCGTGAACTTCGGGCCAAAATGCAGGCCCGCGCAGCCGGACACCGCGAACGGGGCGGACACGTCCGCCGTGGCCCCCTGGGCACCCGCGATCGTCGCGGTGATCTGCTGCTGGGCGCAATTGGTCGGGTTGAAGATGAAGTTCGGCCGTTCGATCGTGACATTCGCGGTGCGCAATCGCAGCGGGATACCGTCGAGGATCTGCGGGAACGGGTCGCTCGTGACGGTCAACGCGGCAGTGTTGGGATCGATGTTGATCCGCGAGCGCACGACGACGTTGCCGAGGTTGAACGGGCCCGCGACGGTCGGCACAACGATGCTCAGCCCGAACGGCGCACCGTCGTAGGAGCCCGTCAGGTAGATCGACCCCTGGGTGTAGAACGGGTGCCCACCCGGGCCCGCCGCGACCGTCATCGTCCCGATCCGCGACGATGCCGAGCACGTACCCGCGTTCGCTTGCGCTTCACCGCACAACGGGACGCCCGTGAGCGTCCCGAGCAGACCCGGCGGCATCTTGACCTGGATACCCGAGAGATCCTGTTCGCGGTCTTCCCTTGCGAACGTCAACGTGAACGGGCTGAACTGCCCCGCGTTCGGGTTCGACGTGCCCGCGCTGAAGGCCGGCGTCAACGGCGGGCTGGCAGGGCACGCCCCGCCGTTACCGTCCCAGATGACGTTGAACGACGACGACGGCGTCGCATCGGGCGTGTAGGGCGAGCTCCACGGCGTGAGATCCGACGTGCCCGTGAACGCCCCGCAGGCCTGCGGCGTCGCGAGCCCGGCGCGCAACCCACCCTTGAACTGGACCTGCAGGTCGCTGAAGGGGAACTGCGGGTTGTTCAGGAACTTCGAGGTCAACTGGCCCGTCGTCGTATTCGCGTAGATCGTGCCCGGGACCTTGATCACGACACCCGAGCCCTCCGCCTGGATATACAGTTTGAACATATTGCCGTCGGCGGCATCCTGGTTCGAGCACGGATCACAACCCGGAGCGGCGAGGAACACGTTGCCGGTCAGCGGCGCCGCCAGCAGCGGGGTGGTGACCGTCACCGTCCCCAGCACCGACGCGTCCGGACAGGAGCCCAGCGCATCCGATGCCAGGTCGATCTGCGCTTCGCGACAAGCCTGCAGGCCATCGCCCGCCGAGGGCGACAGCGAGATCCCCGCGGGCAGCGTGACCGTGACGTTCTTGACCGGCGGCGTCGCGAGCCCGTTCGGGTCCGGGTTCTGGGGAACGCTCAGGTCCACCGCCAGGCCCGTCGGTTCATCGGCCCGCGTCGTTTCCGGCTGCAACGCGAGCGACGGCGCGAAGTGCAGCTGATTGCACCCACTCACCGGCGGCGAGGAGAAGCTCGCGCTCTTCCACGCGGGGTCGTTGAAGTTCGGGGTGCCGTCGGCGTTGTAGCTCCCCGGATTCTCATAGGAGTCGACATGCACTGTCGTGACGAGCGGCTCGCCGTCACAGTCGCTGGAGTTCGTGAAGAAGGCGTTCGCGGCGTTCGGGTCGCCATCGTGCGCGGCGGGATCCCCGAAGAACTTCGTGTAAGCGGCAATTATGTCGAGGATCCCAGTGACGGGAAGGCCCGGTGTGGTCACGCGGATGTGCATGTTGGCGCCGCTGCCGACGACCGTGGGATACAAGGCGATCGGATAGGTCCCGTAGGAGAACCCGAACTCCGCCGGGATGCCCAGCTCGGGGACCATGTTGAAGATATGAATGTTCTCTTTTCCGCCACCATATTCGCCGTTGGCGCTGAATCCGAGCGTCCCGACCTGGGAAGCCGCCGGACAGGCCGAGCTGTCCGGGAATTCCCCTCCCCCCGATCTCACGACAAGCGAAGAGCTCGGGCATTGCGCGGCGACCTGCGGGTTGCCGACCACGCCCGGCGGAAGATCGACCACGACATCCTTCCAGTTCTGCGTCGCCTCGATCGGCGGTTCCGCCGATTTATCGTTGACGTTGGTGATGTCGAAGCTGGTCGTCAGCCCGTTGGGATGATCCGCGGCCTGGGTGTCCGGCGCACCGCTTAGATCGGTGAGAAAGCTGGTCAGGTCAAGGACACCGAACGACAGGGGATCATTCAGCTGCAGTGGGCTCCACGGGTTGACGCTCGTGGACTGGCTGACCGACGCGACAGGCGCCCCCCCACCCGACACCGTCACAGAGTTCGTGAGCGTGCTGTCCGCCGGGATACTCGAGCTGACAAACACGTTTACCTGGAGAGCTGGAAGCTGCCCCATGACACCAACCGTATTCGGAGCTGTACAGGTGACGACCTGCCCACCGGATTCGCCTGAGCAGCTCCACACCTGAGATGGACTACGGGTATCAAATTCATGCGCTTCCTGGAGTGATACCCCCGCGGGGAGCCTGTCGGTGAGCGTGGTCGTGCCCGCTTCGGTTGGCGCCCCGCCGACGTTGCTGACGATCAGCTCGTAATGATCGCTGCCCGCGGGATCGCTCGAGGAGAAGTCGGTCGGGTTCGCGAACGTCACGATCTGCCACCCCGGAGCGCGCGCCGCCGCCAGCGCGGACGAGCAGCTCACCCCCACCAAAAGCACGACGAACGCCACAACGAACGGTATGCGCCGCTTGGACATGCTACCTCCTCCCCTTCGCCGGCTTCTCAGCCTTCCTGGCTCGATTCTTGACGCACTTGCCGTGCTTCCTGGCAAAGCCCCTCCGGCATTTCTTCGCCTTGGCCTTGGCCTTTGGCTTTGGTTTCGCCGCGGGCGCGGACCCCACCAGCGGGGGGTTGCCACCGGCCTGAAACTGGCTGCCGGGCGAGAGCAGCACCGGCGAGGCGCTCAACGGCCCCTGGCAAGCATCGCCCGAGCACGACGGCAGAAGAGAGACGGGCGCGGGGAAGCCGCCGCCGATCCGCGCGTCATATACGTCGACCTGGGTGTCGATGTCCTGCGGTACGAGCTGACTGTCCGTTTCGAAGAAGATGTCGCTGCCCGAAGCCGATATGCCGTCGACCTGCACCGACGAGCGAGCCTGTTCAGACGACGTCGCGTCCCGCCCGTCGGAGATCAGATACACGTTGCCGTCGTGATACTCGTAGACGTTGTTCGCGTAGTAGCTTACTGTTTCCTTGACTCCTGCCTGTTCCGTTTCGAATTCTTCCAGGCGTCCGTTCAGCGCCTGGGGCGTCAGGCCGTCGGCGCTCTGGAACACGACATACGCGCCGTCGTCAGACATCGCCAGGCGACCGTACAAAGCGTTTACATTACGTGGGATTTCGGCGTTGAAGGTGTTCGTGCTGCCGTTCTGGTTGAACCCGTCCTGGCCGATCGACACCCGCACCAGATCGCTGGTCTGCGCGTCATACTCGAAGACCTGCCGCGCCGTGCTCGTGTCACCGGGGGTGAGGTTTTCTTTGGAACTCGTAAAGGCGAGGAACCGGCCGTCGGGCGTCACCGTCGCGACGCAGGCCTGCCCAGCGCAGCCTCCTCCTTCCATTATTTCCAAGTCGGACGGCGAGAGGGTCGCGATGAACGAGAGCCGTCCGCCGGGGAACTGCGGGTCACGCTCGAACACGTAGAGGTTGTCTTCTCCTTCGGTCGGGTGCTGTCCCTGGCTGTTCACGGCGCCGCTCAGAGCGCCCTTCGCGACGAAGTACACGTGCGAACCATCCGGAGACACCTTCACCACACCCGTACTGTTTGCGTTTGCTTGACTGACATCCTGAACCTGGGCGCCCCCGGGACCCCAATCGCCGGCGGTGACCTGCACGAGCTTCTGGCCCGCCGGGTTGTTGAAGTCGTACTCATAGATGTTCGCGCTCGTGTCCGCGCCCAACAGCGGCTGGCTCGTCGTGAAGAAGACCTTCGACCCATCCGCGGAGGCCGCAGCGAAACGCGCTTCCGCGAGGACGCCTGGGCTGGTGTTGCACGCCAAGCAGTCTTTCGAAGAAGGCTCTGACATTGCCACCGTTTCCGCCTCGTCGGTCCGGGCAAACAGCTCCTTTACCGGCGGACCCGACGCCCCACTCTCACAACCCCCCGGATTCACCGTGAAGAACACCCGCGAGCCATCCGCCGAGATCGCCACTTCACTACCGTGGTGTCCAATGCCGCACTGGCCGATCTGGCCTTCGCTGTCCACGCCGACGAGCGCCGGCGGGCCGCCCTGGCCGGCGACGTACTCATAGAGAGAAGAGCGTTCTGATGAACCGGATTCCGGAGCGGTCGTATCACCCGGCCACAGGAAACTCGGGTTGCGAGCGTGAGGTGCTTCGATCGTGAACAGCACGTGCGAGAGGTCTTCCGAGGCCCCTGTAAAGCTCCCGATTGTCTGGTCGACAGCCCCATTCCCAATGCCGGGTGGCTCGGTCGTGGACGACGGTGGGAAGAATGGTCCAAGGTCACGCAGGGAGCCGTCGGCGGCGCGAATCAGGAGGTCCATCGCGTCGAGCGGCTGTGAGGTCGCACGCGCCTCAAACAGGGTTTCCCCCAGATCCGGCGTGGCACCCCAGGCAACGTCGGCGGGAAACTGCGACGCCGGAAGATCGATGTTTTCCTCGCTCCAGCCGGAGGCGGTCCGCGTCAACTCGTAGGTCGCGCCCTCCAGGTTGTTGTTGGTGCTGTTGGGCTGTCCCCAGTCGCCGGCCGAGACGACATCCACGCGCGAGCCATCCCCCGCGATGCCCCCCAGGCCCTTGACCACGGCGGCGCCAAAACTGGGGAGGGCGCCCTCCTTATACGGAGGGGTCACAAGCTCATAGGCGCGGCAGTCAGGAAGATTGGCGGAAGGGCCGGTACGAAGCGCTTCGTTCGGGCAGGTTTCCGCCGAGGCCGCGGCGGGCAGCGCGAGGAGGGCGACAGCGAAGGCGGAGCACAGGGCTGACGCGAGCGCACGTGGGTTTGACAGCAGAGCGTTGCCCAACTTGTTCCCCTCCCTGAGCTTCAACACGACACTACCGCCTTTCCCACTGATCGTTCGTACCTAACGAAATTCACCAGAAAATGAGTCTAGGCGAGGCCAGCTCGGCCCCGCCTAGATTCAACGTGCTACTCCTTTATGCCCCTGGCAACACTTCAACTTTTTCTTCAAACGTGTTTTCGTCTGTGCTTGCAAACGTCGCTGGAAATGCGAAGGCTTCGAGTTTTGGTTTGACTTCGCCATCTTCTGTGCAGTTAACCCCCCCGGTACAATGTTTTGCAAATGACCGTTCGAGCACTTTGATTTTGTTTTCAAAGACCACTTTGTCAGTGAGTCCCAATGCTAGCGGCGTGACTTCCCCTGCGACCTGACCATTCACTTTAGTTTCGATGGTTTTACACGGTGCGCCTGTTGCGGCGAGTGTAACGAATTCTATTCCGCTTGCTGGTTCGAGTAAGAGGACGACCCCGGTCGCCGATTCCGCTGACTCGCCGAGTTCGCCTTTGAGGGTTACCGTGACGATTTCTCCTTCTTTTGCTTTCACTTTTTCTTTTATGCTGTTGATTGGGCATTCTTGTTTTACTTTTTCTACGGTTACTTTTACTTTGCACCCCGTGAAGGTGACGACAACTTTTTCGACTGATTCATTCCATCCGGCATCTATATTGCCTTTGTCTGTGTCTGCTTTACATTCAACTGTTGTGCCCGCGAGCGGGACGCTCAGGGTGCTTATGCCCTCTTTGCTCGTGAAACCTTTTTTGATGACTTCTTTCCCATTTTTTTCGACGAATTGCTGTTGCGTCGTCGGGTCTGTCACTGCCGACGCCGCAGAAGCCGCAATCGCGCCGAGCGCGAATACTGCGATGAGACAGACGAGGGTCTTTCTAAAGATGCTGCTCATGTTTGTTGCTCCTTCGAGTTGTGGTGTCATTGCCGGTGCCGCAGGTCCATCACCTGACAGACCCATCGATCGCCGGTCGCTGCTGGCCGATTGAGCTTCCAGTCGGGCTTCAGAGGGCAACGTAGTCCTTTCGCGCGGGACGTCAAGGGGGCGGTTTTTATATCGAATCGGGACCTCGTCAAAGCGAGTCGCCGTTGCGCAAACGTGAGCGTCTTGGCTATGATGCGCCCGCTCCGCGCCGGCTTTCCGGTCGGCGTGGCGTGTCATTGCCGGCGCGGGGTGCCATCACCATGTAGCGACAGACGCCCCGGCGCCGGTCCTGTGGTTCTGTTGCCCGCGTACGCACGGGCGGATCACAGAGCTCCCGGCGGGACCTGCGCGCGAACACTTCCCTTCCTCGGGCGGCGTCGCGCATGGACCACGGTCGTGGCCGCGGCCAGCGACTGGCCGGCCGAGGTCAACCATAGAAGCGGGCGATGACCTGTAGTTGGCTGAAGATGTCGTGCGCCAGGAACAGGACGACGATCAGAGCGCCGACAGCCGGGCCCCAGCGTCGGCCCGCGCCGCGCGCTGCCAAGGCAAGCACGGCCCCGAGGAGGGGAAGCAAGGGCAACAGATAGCGGGGATGTGCCCAGCCGCCGCCACCTTCGTTTGAGACGTTCAGATAGGAGCTGGCTCCGATCAGCGCCAGTAGGCCGATCGTCATGACGAGGTAGACGAGGAACTCGACCAAGCGCTCGCGCAGCACGGCGCGGACGACGACGAGCGAGCGGGTGTAGAGGAGCGCGATCAGCCCGGCCGCGACGAGCGCCACGGTGTCGACCCAAACGGGGAAGGAGGTGTCGAGCCAGCCGTAGAGCCCGACAGACCTATCGAACCAGATCTGACGCGTGGTCGAGAGGCCGGGGAAGTCGTTGGCCATCCCGGGCAGCCGCGGCAGGTAGAACTGCCAGATGTAGCCGATCTCGCGGAATACGAATCCTCGATGCCAGCCATCGATCGTGTTGGAGACGATTCCCAGCCCGGGACGGCCGGAGGCGAGGTTGACGAAAAGGTAGAGGCCCACCGGGCTCACGGCTATCGCCAGCGCGAGTGCGAGGTGACGAAGAGCGATGAGTCCGTGGGCCCGCCATGCGCGGATGGCCAGAACGAACAGGCCGAGGATCACTCCGGGTGCCAACCCGATGAAGTTGAGCTTTGTGAGGAAGCCGATCGCGCTCGCCGTACCGATCGCGATCGCGAGATTCCGCGTCAGACCGCACCGAAAGCCACGCGCCAGGCAGTAGAAGGTCGCCGCGGATACAGCCGCCAGCATCGAGTCGGGGTTCACCGCGCCGGACATGAAGCCGAGCAGAGGCGCAAGCGCCACGGAGAGGCCTCCGACCGTCCACGCCCACGAGGCCGAGGGAAGCGTCTCACGTACAAACAGGAAGACGAAGAACGCGGTGATCGCCGCCATCAGCGCGCTCAGCAGCCGCATCAGCTCGAGCTGATCGAGCAGCGTGCCACCCGAGCCGAGTCCGTAGGGGATCGCCTCCAGCAGGTAATAGAGCGGCGGTTGAGAGGCGGCCACTCCAGCCCCCACTCCAGCTCGGGACGGATGTTGCGCAAGGTCGATCTGCAGCTGTCTCTGTTCTTCGGCCGAAGAGATCGTGCCTACTTCCGGATGCCACTTGACGGCTTTTTGATGAATATCTCGCAGCACGATCCCCTCTTCTGGCGAATAGGATCCGCCGGCAGTCGGCAGTCGCTCGTTCTGAGCCAGCTGCTGGGTGTAGGCGAAGTGAGCGGGCTCGTCCGGCACTTGGAACGGGGGGGTGATGATCGACCAGCAGGCCGCGTTCAAACCAGCGATCAACGCGCAGAGCAATGCTGCCCGCGGGATCCGTCGCAGGGCGTCTCGGAGGTGGAACGTGGGCGAGGGAACGCTCCGCCTGCGTCTCACCTGCTTGCGCGCTGTCTGCTTTTTTAAGGCTTGCCTGCGCCTGTCAAACGATCGCGTCCCCACAGAAGGGGGCTTGGTCGCTCGCCCGGCCGGCGCTTTGGACGACCCGCGCCTACTCATCGCAGTTCTCTCACCACCAACTGCGAAGCGAGGGCAGCTACGGCGAACATGAGAACGAGCAAGAGAAACACGATCCAGGCGCCGCTCGGCGCGTGACCCAATCCCATGTGGTAGGCGACCGAGGACGCAAGCGACCACCAAGACCTATGGCCGGGTCGCAGATATTCGATGCGCAGCAGCACATCCCGGAGGCCGAGGGCGCCCGACGGGGTGGGCCGCTTCGGCGTCCCGTTGATCTGCAGGCTTTCGATCGTCGGACCGACCGTCGTGCAGACGACGACGCCAGGAGTCGTACGCGCCACCCGCGCAACCGGTACGCTGACGGTTTCTTCCTCTCCCCACCCGGCGTCCCGCTCGCCCCGCGTCACCACACGTGAGCCCAAGCGCACGTTCAAGGCAACCTTGGGCCCAACATTCGCCGAGAGCGAGAGGCGAATAGCAGCGGTGCCTCCCGGCAGCGTTCCTCCCTGCTGGCAGCCGCGCGTGTCGCCCCGCGTATGCCCAGCCGCCAATTGTGCCGCGACCGAGTTCGTCCCAGCGATGATCACCGGCGGGCGTGACAGCGTGCCGCCGACGGCGACAGCGACGAGCGCCAGCCCGCCCGCGAGCGCGACCGGCACGCTACGCATCGCTCCCCCGCAGTCCGGGGACGTTGTTGATGTCCCAACCGCGCCCGAGCGCGTCGACGTGGGCGAGCACCGCCGGCGAGATCACGCCGCCGAAGGCGGACACGACCGCGCCGGACAGGACGAAGAGATAGCTCGGGGATTGCAGCAACGGAAAGCGCAGGCGATGCCAGGTATCGTGAATGTCATTGTCGGTGTCGTAGAGCCCATCACTGACAGACCCTTCGACCGCCGGTCACTGCTCGCCGATCGAGCTATCGATCAGCTCGAGAACGATGCTAGTCCTCTCGCGCGGAAATTCAACGGAGCGGTTTTTATATCGGAGCAACGACCAGGCTCGAACACTCAACGTGAGAGTCTTCAAGGGCACCGCGGCCAGGAGAGGGGTGAGTGGCCGCGGCGCTCGCGAAGACCCGGCGTCTCTATGGGCATCGCGCCGGAGCCTCTTCGAGCCCGCCGCGGGATGAGGGTCGGCGGCGACGCTCTCGAACAGGGCCCGAGGGCGAGTCTCAACGCCTGGGTTGTCGGTTCAGGGTTGGTCTGCTTCGGAAGCCTCGCCGCTGGGACCCACCGCACGATTGCGGCGGGTCCCAAGCGTCGGGCTAGGTTACGTACTTCGTCATTCGCTGCAGGGTGCTGCTATTCGTGTTCTCTTGCTTCTTCAGCACTGGTCTGTTCTATCGTGCCGTTGAGAATTGCCGTGTTGTTTCCCGCGGCAGACGGAAGCCCGATTTTACTGTTGATGATCGGGTCCAGCAGGAAGGAGAATAGTCCTCCGCAGCCGGTTGCTGCCGGCGCCGCGAATGAGTTATTCACCAGTGAGTTGTTGCTGATGACCAGAATACCGCCTTCTGCCCTGGATGAGACGGTCCCCAGTTTGCCTTTGATCGGTTTGTTTGGAGGTGGCGGGCTCGTGGTTCCCGTGATGAGGTTGAGGATGATCGGGTTGCTGTTAGAGCCGATGTAGCATTCTTTCCCTAGCAACGGGTTTTCGAGATGCACCTTCACCGGCAGCGAGAGCGCCGGCGGATACGGCGGGGACGGGACTTCACCCAAGAGACATTCCTCGCAGATGCCGATTGAGCTTGCGGGTGCTGCCAGTTCCGTAGTCGCCGTCACGCCAGTGACTTTATTTTCGAAAATGGCTTCACACGTTCCCCGCTCCGCTTTTTCGAAGAACCCTTCGCCCGTTATTGCTTTACAATTGACCAGGCCGAGCAGTCCTCCAGGGACGTTCTGCGGCGTTTTCGACAGAGTGTTGCCGTCTGCCGCGCCCACGAATTTTTCCGTGCCGCCTTTATCGACTATTCCGCCCTGCAGGGTGATCGTTTTAGTGATCGGCACCGTCTGTTTGCCGATCTTGATTTCTCCACTTTCGGTTCGTGCCGTGAGACACTCGGTTAGTTCAGCGTTGCTGAGGGGGCAATCGGCAAATACGGCGAATTCGCCTTTTGGTGCCGCTAGAGCAGGCGACGCGGCGCTTAGAACCCCGAACGACGCTACCATCGTGATCATAGCGAACAGCGTTTGGCGGCGAAAGCTTCTCGCCTGGGTGAGACGTTTCTTGAACATCGTGCTTTACTTCCTTTCTGGAGAGACGTTTCGTTTATTGTTTGCAAGATGAATAGCCGGCGCGATCGGCGTCTGTGTGATGATGGCTCCTAGCGCGTGAATTTCGCGTTGACCGCCTTCGTCTGCTTCTTGCCCTTACTCGGCGTGAAGGCCAGCTTGATCTTTGTTTTCAGCTTGCCGGCCTTCTTCTGTTTCAACTTGAATGTCAGGACTTCCCGGCCGCTGTAGGTTTTCGAGCCGCTGGAGACACCCTTGCCGCCGGCGGTCACCTTGCCGGCGCCCGGGGCGTACACGGAGAGGGTCAGCGTCTTCTGCTTGAGCTTGGAGGAGACGACCGAAAGGGAGCTCGAGCAGCCCGCGACTTCGATCGGCGCGCGGTGCTTGAGCACCGCCCCGTTCTGGCCGGTGAGCGTCACGGGCATCACGAGCTTCTGGTCGCAAAGATCGCCCTCGGCCGTGAACAGCGCCAGTTCACCCTGGGGTGAGTTGAATTCAAACGAGGTGAACGGGGCGTCCGGCACCGTTTCGAAGTGGCTGTAGGTGACCCCTCGCTTGATCTGCGTATGGCCATCGATGACCAGCTCGACACCTTCGCCCTGGAGCACCATCTCCACATAGGGGAACGCCGCGTTGCCGTGCGAGACCAGATACGCGGGCCCCGTCAACGGGCTGTTCAGCAGTGGGGTATGCACGGTGACCTGCGCGACATCCGACGCCGGCGGGCAATCGGCGGGGTCGCTGTTGAACTGCGCTTCGGTGCATGCCTTGTTCAGCGTCTTCAGCTGGGTCGGCAGCGCCTTCGGGATCTCGACGTCGACCTTGGCGATGTCCGACTGTCCAAGGCCCGCCGAGATGATCTTGACGGACAGGCTGGCGCCGAGGGCTTTGCTTGTCTTGCCGATCGTCGCGGCCGAGAAGTCCGGCTTGAACGGCAGGTTCTTGCAGCCTGCCGCGGCGAATGGGCTCGAGACGCCCGCAGCGGCGCCCTGAGCGGAGGTGATCGTCGCCCGGATGCTCTGCTGGACGCAACTCGTCGGGTTGAACGTGAAGCTGCCTTCGGAGCCGACCGTCACGTTGACGGTCTGCACCCTCAGCGGCACCCCGTCGATGATCTGCGGCAAGGGGTTGCTGACGACGGTGAGCGCCGCGGTGGTCGGGTTGATGTAGATCGCCGCGCGCACCACGATGTCGCCGAGGTTGTACGGGCCGGCCTTCGCGGGCACCACGACACTCAAGCCGAATGGCGCCCCCTTGAACGGACCAGTCAGGTAAACAGGCCCGGATTGCCAGAAAGGCGCGGAGCCGGCGCCCGCGGAGGCCGTCACGGCGCCGACCTTCGACGCGGCCGCGCAGGTTCCGGCGTTCGCTTGCGCTTCGGGGCACTGCGCGATGCCCGCGATCTTGCCGATCAGGCCCGCGGGCATGTTGACCGTCAGGCCCGAGAGGTCCTGTTCGCCGTCGTGACGGGAGAACGTCAGCGTGAACGGGCTGAAGGCGCCCGCCGCCGGCGTGAGAGTGCCTGCCGAGAAGGCCGGGGTAAAAGGCGTCGGGCTGGCGCAACCGCTCACGGCAAAGGATGAAAAGGGCGTGGCGGGCGATCCCGATTCCGGTGCGCTCCACGGTTCGAGGACGCTCGTCGTCCTGACTTCACCACAGCTCTGGGGGTTGGCCAGCGGAGCGCGAGATCCGCCGTTGAGGTCGAGCTTCAGCTCGCTGAACGGCAGCTGGGGATTTTCATCGAAGTGCGTCGTCAGCCGGCCGGTCGCGGGGTTGACCGACACCGTGCCGATGAGCTTGACGATCACGCCGGAGCCGGCGGCTTCGAGATATAGCCTGAAGAGGTTTCCGTTCGCCGCTTCGGCATCGCTGCATGACGGCTGCACCGCACCGCCGCACAACGGTTCGGCGACGTACACGTGGCCCTTGAGCGGGTTGGCCAACAGCGGTGTGGCGACTTCAACCGTGCCGATCTGCGAGGCGAGCGGGCAATGGCCGGGGGCGACGTGCGGCAGGCCGTCCGGCGCGATTTCCATCGCTTCCGGATCAGCGGGGTCGAGCGGCTGTTCGCCGGTGGGCCCCCAACCGTGCGTGATGTTGATGCCTTCGTCGCCGGTTTCGCGGCAGGCTACGAGCCCATTCGCCGCGCCTGGCGAGACCGACACGCCTTCAGGCAACGCCACTTCCGCGTTCTTCAAGTCGGGGGTAGCCAGGGCCGGCGCTAGGTTCGGCATCTGCGGAACCTTCAGATCCACTTCGTAACCCGTAGGCGTGTCCGTCAACGTTTCTTCGGGCATAACTTCGACCGTCGGATCGAACTGCAACATGTCGCAACCGCTCACCCCCTGCGTCGGGCTCGCTTCATACATGCTCGCTTGCTTGGAGACCCAGTGCTGCGGATTCACCCACGAATCCATTTCAAGCGTGGCGTTCAGCGGGCCCGTCGTGCAGTCGCTCGGGTTGGTGAAGAACGCCGCCGGCGCCAAACCGCCGCCATTCTGTTCCTCCGGGTCTCCGAAGAACGTCAGCGACAACCCCTTCACTTTGGCGGTCGACGAGCGGGGCACATACGGCACAGAGACACTCAGCGCGTACCCCGACGGTGTCGGTACCACGCGCGCGCGCATTATCACAATGACTCCAGCATATTCAAATCCGAACATCGCCGGATAGCCCTTTTCCGGAACGATGCTGTAGATCTTCTCGAAATGTTCGCTTGGGCCAGTCTTTTCTATTACCACCACCCCGACCTGGCTGGCGGCCGAGCAATGGAGACGGATCAGGTCAGACTCAGGGCATTGTCCAGCCGCCAGCGGGTTACCCGCGAAGCCCAATGGAAAGTCAACGATCTCGCTCTTAGCTTCCTGTACCGGACGGGTTTCCCCATATACAGGGTCGAAGATGGTCGTGTAGTCGATCGTGGTCGTAAGCGCGCTGGGATGTTCACCCGCCTGCGCGTTGCTCGCGCCGTTGGGACCATGAACTCCGACGCTGAAGTCCTGGGCGCCGAACGCAGGATCCTGCGCGTTCACAGTGTTCCGCGCGGTCGATGGTTCCGAGGTCGCCGCGGCGGTAGGTGCTCCACCGCCTTCGACTTCGGCGTGATTGATCACAGAAGCCTCGCCGCTGCCGGTGACCCGCACTTTGATCACGATCTGGAGCACATCACCGGGCGGGAGTGGGCTTTCGTATGTGCACTGAAGCACAGGTTCGCTGGGTGTGCATCGCTCTTCATTTTCGAACTCCAGATCATGGATGCTTGCTTCCTGGATTTCCGTGAACACCATGCCCGGGGGCAGCCTGTCCTTTACCACGATCGGGCCGGTGGAGGGACTCGTCCCAGTGTTCGTGACATCCACGATATAGGAGTCACAGAATCTTGCGTGTGCTTCACATTCGGGTGTCGACCCAAAAGCAAAATTCGTGGGCAGCGCAACCGATGTGATCGACCATCCCGGTCCTGCGCTCGCCGCCGATGCCTGGGAAGCGCTCCCCGCAAGCAAGATGACCAGAGCCGCGAGGAGCGGGATGGCAATTTCTTTAGCTACGCCGCCACTCGCGTAGCAGTACCAAGGTTTGCGGGCTTGTCGGCCGATCGTCGTGGTCATCGACTAGCCCTCCGGTCGCGGCTGGCTTTCTTCGCCGCCCCATACGCGCGTTTCGCCTGCTTTTCACACACCGCTCTCTTCTTGCGATTCTTTTTCTTCCGGCAGGCATTTCGCGCTTTGGCGAGCTTCTCGGAACTAGTGAGTGGCTTCACCACGGGCTTGGACGCCGGTGGCGCTAGGTTGCCTTCCGCGATACCCGTGCTGCCGGCGCTCGACGTCGGCGGTGTCGTGCTCAACGGTCCCTGACACGCATCTCCCACGCAAGCCGGGGGCACCAGAGGCGCCGGAAAGCCCCCTCCGGAGCGCGCGTCGTACCAGCTCGCCTGAGTATCAGTGTGCTGCGGCAGGAGGCTGTCGGTCGTGGAGAAGAACACGTCGCCGCCCGACTCGTTCGTGTCGAGCAATCGCGTTTCGGGAGGTTGCAGCGGCGCCGCCTCGTCACCGGGGGATATCAAATATACGTTACCTTCGTGGTACTCATAGATGTTTTCGCGTTCTCCGACGGCCGCCGGGGTGAGGGCGTCGGAGCTGCCGAAGAACACTGCTCCCGTTTGCGATAGAGAGAGTTCTGATGCCGCTGCTGTGGGCGTGGATTCTTCTGAACGGGCTGGCGACAGAATGGTCGCTGCTTCTGCGGTGTTGTTCGTGTTGCCGTCGCAGTTGTAGCCTTCTTCGACTCTCCCACTGGAAGGACACAGATAGTCGCCCCTTTGCCCGACGGAGACCCGCGCCACCCTATCCGTCTCAGAGTCATACTCGAATATCTGTGCGGCGGTGCCGGTGTCATCACCAGTGAGGTCTCGGGGGTTTACAAACGCCAGGTAACGACCGTTGGGGGTCGTCTCAAACGGCCGATGCTCATCTTCTGCTGCTATGTGGATTCTGCGGTCTATTTCATTTGCCAACTGTTCGCTGTTTTCCACCCTATTTCGTATCGTCTGTTCTTCTTCTACCGTCAATAGGTTGGCTATAAAGGACGGTGCGCCCGTCTGGGTGGCGTACACGTAGAGGTTGTAGGCGCCTTCTTCGGCTTTGTCCGTGTTTGCGTTCGGCGCCGTCGTCAAGGTCAACTTGGACACGAAGTAGACATGCGAGCCGTCCTCGGAGATCCGCGCTACATCTGGCACTTCGGCCGCCACCAGCACGACTCGCTTGCCTGATTCAGCGTGGAAGTCGTACTCGTAAAGATTCTCGCCCTTGGCCCCAGGCAACAGCTTCTGGTTTGAGAGGAAGAAGACCTTCGAGCCGTCTTCGGAGGCGCCCTGAAAGACGGCGGCCTTCGGTTCGCTGTCGTCGCACTGCGTGCAGTCTCCCCCGACGCCGGCGGTCGGCTCGGAGATCGACACGGTCTGTGCGCCGTCGATCCTCGCATACAGTTCGTCGACCGGCGGCTGGTTACCCGTACAGCCTTCGATGTGCTGCGCGGTGAAGTACACGACCGCGCCGTCCGCCGAGACCGCGTTGTACGTGCTTCCCGTTCCGGCTGATCCCAGGATCGTGCCGCATTCGCTTACGAGCTCGGCGTGTTCGTTGACGTGCGCAGCACCTTCCAGCGCTCCCGCGTTCCTCACGCCGACAAGCCGTGGTTCACTGTTGTCCGTCCCGACATACTCGTACAACGACCGATCGCCGTCCAGCGTACTGTCGCCAGGCCAACGCTGTCCACCTACGGTCACTCCCAGCAGGATATGCAAGAGATCGCGCGATGCCCCAGCGAAGCGGAATCGTTCCGATTCGTATATATGCTGACCCGGTGAATCCATCGGTCCGACGGGGGTGAAACGAGCCCGCCCATCCGGACCGACTTCGCGAACAGCCAACGTGAACGCTTCCTCTGGAGATTCCCCTCCTCCGTTGAATTCTTCTCCCTCCTTTGACTGAATGATGAGTTCCCACAGAGACCGACTGAGGTCGGCGCTCGCGCCCACAAAGTCCCCACGCGCGGCAAGCCACGCCGGCGGCTCGAGCGATTCCGCGTTCCAGCCCGCAGACGTCCGTGAGAACTCGTATATGGCACCAAACTGGTTGCGATTCTGTTCGAGGTCTTCGGTACCGGCGAAGCCCGCGAAATCGTAGCCCAGAAGATGATTACCGTCGACAGACACGCCTCGCAGTCCGGCCGGCTGGCCGCCCTTGTATGGCGGGGTGACCAACTCGTACGCACGGCAGTCGGGAAGGAAGCTCCGGAAGCCAGGCGAGGCTTCGGTACCGGGAAACTCGCTGCATGTGGCCTGGTTGGCATCGCCAGCGGCCAGCGCGCGCCCAGTCGACAGTAGGCAGGTCGCCATTAGGACAACGATGGCGATTGATAGGTAGCCAATGAGGATGTTAGGGGCCTTGTTCTTCAAAATGGTTATCCGCCTCCTACGGCTCCGTTGCCCGCTACAGGGCAGTACACGTGGCTGCGCGGAGCATACGAGCCCCGCGCAACCGCATGGTTGACCAACTAACTATTACTTCCTTACGTATGGACTTCGAAGGCTTCTTTGCTGGTTAATTCTATTTCGGTCGTATTTGTCAGTCGGTTGTTGCCGGCAAAGCCTGTTAGAACATCGCCATTATCCGCCGTGCCTCCTTTGCCTTCTTCTTCGATGTTTTGGATCAACTGTTCTTTGGTCGCGTTTTCTTCGAATTTTAGCGTGTGTTTGACTACTTGTCCTGTTCCGATCGCTCCACTGTTGACCGGTGAGATTTCGCCTATGACGGAGCCTTTGATTTTAGCGAGAGACGGGCATTCTTTTCCAACGAATTCGAGTTCGGTAAAGGTGGTACTGCCTGTGGGTTCTAGGTCGAGACCTACTTTAGAAGTTCCCGTCGTCGTCGCACCAAGCGTCCCATTGATTTGGCTTGTGACTATTTCATCACTGTCCCCGTCGCGGTCTCCGTTGACAGGAACGTTTTTGCTGTGAACTTCGCATTTTCCTGCATTGCTTGTACATCCGTGGAACTTTACGATGACTTTTTCTACCTTGCTCGTGTTGGTCGCAAATTTTCCGGTCGAGCTTCCTTCAGTGCAGATTACTTCAAGGCCTGTGGCTCTTAGGACACTGTTACCTCCCTGCTTGCCTGTGAATTCTTTGGGGCTGAGTCCCGCGCCTCCTTTGAGAAATTCATATTTCGTCAAAGCAAATGACGCGGAGGCCGTAACCGCGCTCAGTGCGAACACAGCTACTAGGCAGATGAGTGTCTTTCTAAAGGTGCTGCTCATTTTCGATGTACTCCTTCGTCGAGGTGTCATTGCCGGTGCCGGGCGCCATCCGTCTGGTAGACCCACCGACCGCCGGTCCTGCTCGCCGACTGCGCTTGCAATCGACTTTGCGAGGGAAGCTACTCCCTCTGCGGGAGGTTTCGGCGGGGTGGTTTTTATCTCGGCTCGACGGGGAGCGGCAGCGGTGCGCTACAC
>DASRLC010000001.1:0-15912 GCA_035648655.1 Polyangia bacterium | reverse complement strand
CCTCCGGAATGAATGCCCGGACGATGTCCCACTCCGCGTCGGTCAGATCGGTAGGGTACGGTGTTCGCATTCACCCATCTGCGGCTGTCCCTCGGACAAGGCAAATTTCTTGCGGGATTTTCTGTAGGACACCCTCTTAGAGTAGTAGACGCCGTAGTCCATGACTGGCTCAAGGAAGAGGGGACGACGCGATGCCTCGACTATCGTGATGCGATGCTCGGTCAGATAGGGATTGATGTGAGCAACGGTGCGGCGACTGTCGCCAGTGAGGATGATTCTGGTGCCCGATTCGTCGAAATCCACGCCAACGATGATTACCGTGACGCCGGCTCGGTTCTTCGCGAGGTTGGACCAGACGAAGGACGTGTGTGCGAATCGAATGCGGCAACCCATTTTGCCGAGGATCGACCACGTTATGGGTACCTGTTGACCTTGACAGAGACTGTTCGTTGCGACGAAGGCAAAGCGAGCGTTGCACCGCTGGTTGTAAAGCGCGGCTTTGAGTAGCCATGCGCCAACATAGTCCACGTTTTTCCACTTGGAAGTGATCTTGGCAAAGACAGCTTCTAGGTCGGCCTTCTGCTCATCCGTCTGCTTTCTTGTCCCCGAAAACGGCGGATTGCCGCAGATATAGGTCTCGCCGCCATCGTTCTCGAAGTCGATCTCTGCTTGGTCGAGCGGCGTGCCAAACAGGTCATCAGCCTGAACTTTTACGCTCTTCCCCGTCGGCGGGCAGATTGACAACCAGTCAACACGGAGCGCGTTGCCGCAGGTTATCCAGTTCTCGTTGCGAAGCGGCAGGAACTCGGCCAAGGCCAACTTGTGCCCTCGGTACAGCACATCGCACTGGAACTCGGCGATGACCAGCGCGAGGCGGGCGATCTCTGCCGAGAAGTCGCGCAGTTCTATTCCGCGAAAATTCGTGAGCGGAATCTCCGACCTGCGGTCACGCTCGCCACGCCGCTTGTTGATCTCGGCCTCGATCTCGCGCATCGCCTTATAGGCGATGACAAGGAAGTTGCCGGAGCCACAGGCCGGGTCGAAGACCCTGATCTTCGCCATGCGCTTGCGCAGGTTGAGTAAGGTGCGAGGGTTGTCGCCCGCTTCCTCAAGCCGCGTCCGCAGGTCATCGAGGAAAAGGGGGTTCAGCACCTTGAGGATGTTGGGGACGCTGGTGTAGTGCATCCCAAGCTCCCCGCGCTCCTCATCCTCGGCGACGGCTTGGATCATCGACCCGAAGATGTCTGGGTTGATCTTGGTCCAGTCGAGGCCGCCGACGTGCAGGAGGTAGGACCGAGCGATCTTGCTGAACCTCGGCACGTCCATGCTGCCGGAGAACAGGCCGCCGTTCACGTAGGGGAGGTCGTCGGCCCAGCGAGGAATTGTAGCTGCTGCCCGGTCTTGCCGGTTCGTGTTCATGGCAAGGAACAGCGTGCCGATGACCTCGTGTGTGTTGGACGAGTCCTTCGCGCTCATCTGGGCGACGGTTTCGGTAAACTTCCCCTTGCCGACGAAGATGTCGGTGTCCTCCGCGAAGAAGCAGAAGATGAGCCGCGCCATGAAGTGGTTCATGTCGTGCCGGCGCTCCGCTTTTCCCCACTCGGGGTTGTCCCGCAATAGTTCGACGTAGAGGCGATTGAGGCGGCTGGTCGCCCGAATGTCGAACGCGTTGTCGCTGATTTGCCCGACGGTTGTGATGCCCGCCAGCGGCAGGAAGACCCCGAAGTGGTCGGGGAAGTCCCTAAAGGCGCACACAACCGTCTCGCCGCTCGCCAGGTCTTCCGCCTCGAAGTCCGTGCCGTCGGTAGCTAGGATGAACTTCGCTTTCGCCTTGACGGTGGCCGAGCTGTTCTTGAGCGCTCTGAGGGCCTTCGGCACCTGCCCTGCTTCGCAGGTCAGGATGTGGATGTTGTTGGTTTGAAGTACGCCGCCGATGTCAGACTTGTTCGAAGCTCCAGCGCGCAGGCGCTTGATCGTCGTTTCTTTGTTGCCGAACGCTTCAAGGAAGGCATAGGGGAAGGTCGCGGGGTCAAAGGGCTGCTCCGCAAGGACGGTGATGGCCTGCTCGATCTCAACAGGGTTCAATATGTGTCTCTTTGGCGCATCGGGGCTCTGTCGGCGTAGACGCGCGGAACCGCCGCTGTTCTCGGCTAGGCAACCGCTGGCGCCGCAGCCAGCTGTGCGACCACCACCGCCTTCCGCCCACGAGCCTTCTTCGGGCCGCGCTTATTGGCCTTCGGAACCTTCACCCCGAGTTTCTTGGCCCGGCGCGCTTCGCGATACTTTCTGATCTTGGACTTAGCAACGCCCTTGTGTTTGGCGCAGACCATGCCGAAGACCGGCGCCGCCGGATTCTTGCAACCAGGCACAGGGCAGAATTGCTCGGGGGGTTTCCGCCGGACCTTCTTGGTCGGCTCCTTTGTGGCTGCGACTTGGATAGGCTTGGCCTTCGGTGGCCTCCCCCGGAGCGCGGGGACCCGTTCACCGCCACCAAAGGCGGCAAGGACCGCTGCACGGGCGCGAGCGAGCGCTTGGCCCTCGAGCAGCGCGGTGAGCTGCGTGGTGAAATTCTGGATGACGCTTTGGATTTCCGACATGGGATGCGCAGTGTAACCGAGTAGCCGGGAATCAAGTATCGCGCTTTCAATCGGTTGGCCTGGCGTGGGGACGGACAGGGGGCGCTCCACGAAGGTGCCGGTACCGGTGATCCCGCTGCTACTGGTACCCCCAGACGCCGCCCGTGACACCCGAGGGGCGCGTCCTCACCGAGGATGAGGTTGTGGCCCGGCTGTTCCCCACGAGCAACTAACCGTAGACGACCGAGAACGAGACGACTTTCGCCGGCGCCGGCGCCTCGACCAGCCCCGAGAGCCCATCAGACTCCTTGTCCGGCTGGTTACCTCCCCGGGCTTCGCGGGACCCCTTGGGGCGGAGCTCGGTCGCTATCCGCCGGCGGCAGGCGCAGTCAAGAGCGGCATCCCCATGGTCACACGCATCGTTTGCCCTACGATCACTATTCGTCGCTTCGACATGTCGATGAACTGCTGCTTCCGCTCGGGTGACCAAAGCCCAAAGTGTTGGAGGACGAGTTCGGCGGAGAGTAAGGCGAGATCGCAACAGTTGGGGAACAGAAGACCGGCTATTGAAGGAAAGTTCACAGCCGGGATACCACGCAGCGGAAAGCCTGATCCGTGCACGGACCAGCAAATTCTCCGGTATTCCGTTTCGTAGAATTTCTCGAACTCAAATGGGTGGCCAAGAGCATCAGCCCCCTTTGCATCGTCCGCGAGATTTTGATCTGTCCACCTTTGTGGGTGCCTGGTGTTGGTCCGGCCCTTCTTCTTGTTCAGCCACCCGAATGTCCTCCTCAATCCCTCGATTCTAACCTTGTGCCGCGCAACGAAGTCGCCGATCACGTCGTGCGGCACTTGGATATTGTGGGCCGAGAGGTACGTAACGGAGTGTTCGGCATGGTAGAGCTTCGCGGATTCCTCCCACGCCAGAAGCTGCTCGTGCTTCTGAGGGCTTCCGTGAATTAGCGCGATATCGATGGTCGTCTCAAGAAGGCTCCTGCAGGCTGCGGCGACAGCCTGGAAATCGGCGGGGTCATCGAGCTTCGCAAGCGTGCGGAGCCACGAATCAACCCGAAGTAATTGGGTCATCAAGACGGCGCTCGCGTCATCGGTAATTGGGTGATTTGCAATCCAGGCGCGCACCTCGGTAGCTAGGAACCCAGATACGAAAACCGTGCCCTGGAATTGACCCGAGGCGAGGGCAAATGGCTGCGAGGTGCGCAGGTCTGGGCCAGTTTGAGATGGAACCGTGGGCGGCGTCTCAGACATCTGTGGGCTCCTTGTCGAGTCTAGTGGGCTGGGCTTCGTCGATCCCGCCGTAGGGTCCGTAGTACGCTGCTCGGATTTAGTTGACAGAACCATTGCGTTCGACAACCCAGGACAGCTAACCCCTGATTCCGCGCGGTGTACGGACCGGCTTGATGGGTGACAGGTAGACCGACTTCATGGGTGACACTTCAGCGGCGATGCGGACGATGCGCAGATGCCGTGGAAAGAGACCACCCAAGTGCAAGCACGCGTTCGATTTATCGAAGATTGGCTCGCCAAGGAGTACGAGAGTCTAGCCGTTTTGTGCCGCGTTCACGGGGTCAGTCGCAAGACTGGCTACAAGTGGGTGGGGCGGTTCAGGGAGGGTGGCAGACCCGCTCTTAACGATCAGCCCCGGCGTTGGCGATCACACCCGCATACGACGGCGCCCGATGTGGTGGAGCTCGTGGTGGGTACGCGAAAACGCCACCCGACGTGGGGGCCTCGCAAGCTACAGGCGTGGCTCCTGGGGCGCGGTTGGGAGTGCCCGTCGGCGTCGACCATTGGTGCGATTCTGAAGCGTGAGGGCTGCGTGGTTCCGAAGAGGAGGCAGGAGAGGACGGGCGAGTATTCCGACGGCCTGTCGGCGCAGGACTCGCCAAATGCGGTGTGGGGTGCGGACTTCAAGGGTTGGTTCAAGTTGAGCACGGGTGCCAAGTGTTACCCGCTCACGGTGTCTGACGGATACAGTCGGTACCTCCTTCGCTGCGACGCGCTGGCGCATCCGGATGAGGAGGCCTGTCGTGTCGCGTTCGACGGGCTCTTCAAGGAGTACGGTCTCCCGCAGGTACTGAGGACGGACAACGGCACGCCATTCTCCGGACGTTTTGGAATCAGCTCGCTATCGGTCTGGTGGGTGAAGCTGGGCATCAAGCCAGAGCGTATTCAACGAGGGAAACCGACCCAGAATGGCCGGCATGAACGCATCCACCGAACGCTGAAGGCAGACGCCATCCGAGCGGGCGTGGCCCTGCGCATGTACTTGCAGCAACGTGTCTTTGATCGCTTCAGGCACGAGTACAACACCGAGCGACCGCACGAGGCGCTGGACTACCGAGTGCCTGCCTCGGCGTACGTGGCTTCGCCAAGAAGCTATCCTGTGAAGCTGCGTTCGCCAGAGTACTCGAACGACCGGGACGTTTACGTGGTCCGCGCGGATGGCAGCATTCGCATGCCTGGCCGGGATCTACTCCTGTCGCCTGTGCTGCGGGGAGAGCCGGTCGCCGTGGAGATCTGCCAGGACGACACGATGGTCGTAAGCTACGGGCCTCTGAAGCTGGGTACCGTCTCAGCTCACGGTCGCTTCGTCCGCGGTTCGCGTCCTCTGAGCCGCGGTTCGGATGCCCCAGCCGAAGACCCCAGCCCAGGGGCCGAATAGGCAAAGTCCTCAAAATGGTAGACGTAAGTGACCGACCACCGTCACCCATGAAGCCGGTCTGAAGCGTTACCCATGAAGCCGTACGTACAGCGGACTTACGAATGTCCGGTAACGATGGTTCTGTCAACTAAACGGTCATTTTGCCCGCCGGTCTCCGACGCACAGGTGGCCAAGGACCGGTGTCGCGCCCACGGCGTCAGAGCTGGCGTCAGAGCCCTTTGAACTCGTCGCGGCATCGCGAATTGTGTGGCGAAGTATCCGTGCACCGGAGACTCGTGCGGGAACGCGCGGTGACGATCAGCGTCCACCGCCCGGCGGACCCGACCCGGCGCGGGCCTTTTGCGGCCGTCGGCACCGCACGCGTGGCGTAGCCGCTTGCCCGCCGTTGAGCCTTCGGCGCGCGGTGGATGCACTGGACCGCTACCTACTCCCTCTTCCGGCCGATCTCGGACACCCACCCTTCTTCGAAGTCGAACTCCTCGACCCGCACCTCGTTTCCTTGGTCATCCAGCTCCACAACCTCCATGACGCCGATCGCCTTGCCGGCGTACCTCTCAGCAGCCAGGCGGGCGTCCTCCCGGCGGTTGAAGGTCAGTTCCTCCTCAGCCAATGAGTGCGCCGTCCCCCACATCGGCGAGGGCCTCAATACGAATTTCATCGCTGGTTCATCCACTCAGCCGCTCGAGCAGCTTAGAAACGATTTCATCCGTGATCCGATTGGGTTCTATCGTCGGATCCGCTCCCTTGAGAAACTTGATCCCGATTGTGTCCTTAGGGATTCCAACAAACGTGGTCCCGTCCAGGAAGATCGGTATCACCTCCCCCGCAGGAACCCGTGGCAAGAAGCATTCGCGTTCAAACGTCGGCCAGATCTTCTCCTGATAGTGCCGGTCAAGTATGCAGACGACCAGACGAGACTCCCGTCCAAATATTCGCTCGAACTCCTTCGACCAAGCCCCGCCCAGGAAGTTCGCCTCGAAGTTCTCATCGCAGAAGACGTGACAGTCCATAACCGTGAGCTGCCTCGCGACCTCGCGGGCCAGGTCTCGATTCTCTCCCGCGAAGGAGATGGCGAAATCGTACTCGTAGTCCCGCGCCGATGTCTTGAAGCCGCAGTCTTGCCGGAGCCTGGCCCAGTCCAGGTTCCTCAGAAAGTAGAACAGCGCGGGGTCTTCGATCGCGAAATTCTTCGTCTCCGCGTTGTAGTAAAAGTGGTCTGCACATGTAGGCTTGTTTCGAAGGAGAATCGCCAGACGCTTCTCTTTGATGTTGTTGATGCTCCCGCGTACATCATCGTTCGCGTTCGCAAGCTCGTTGAGGTCGACAATCGAGCTCTCCTGTTGGCCAATTTTCTGCAGCAGCTTCACGTAGGGGTCGTTATTGGGTCGAAATCGGACACCGCGGCAGAATTCCTTTACCGCCGGGTAAAAGGCAGCTAAGAGCTTCTCCACGACCTTCTTACGAAGGCTGACGATATCGAAGGATAGAGGCATGCTCTCGTCGCAGGTCTCCAGCACCTCATTCATCGTACAGATGGTCTGACAGAGCTGCTGAGTCAGCCAGTAGTCGCCTCTGGACTCGGCAAAAATTGCCTCGCGGTTCAAGATGTCAACCCGCAGCTTTTCGCAGCCCTCTTGGATCAGCCGGTCGATATCCGATTTCGAACCCGCCTGGATCCTATGAATTCCGGTGCGTTTCGCGATGTCCGGCACGAGTTGGATGAGTTCGGAACCGACCTCGTTAATTCCGATCAGAACCAGTTTCGTCGAAACTCCAGTGCCAGCCTCGGCGGCGAATTTCGCGCGGTCAGCAAGCTTCTCTTGCGTCTCATTCGCCAGGCGGTGGAAGTCGTCGATCACAAATCGTCCGACCAAGCCGAAAGCAGCGACTTCTTCTATTCGATGGACGTCCGTGGCTGATCGTGCGGTCAAGTACTCAGGAGCCGCTCCGCCCAGCTGGTCGAGTATTTTTCGGACGCAAGTGGTTTTCCCGGTCCCCGACTGGCCCTCGACGATCACTGGCTTGCCAGGGTGCCGAATATCCAGAAGGATCTCGTTGTAGTTGGGCGGCTTGACAAACGTGAACTGCGGAAGGCCCTCAGTGACGAACACCTCTTCTACGAGTTGTTTCATGCGTCGGTCCGCTCGCCCTTCTCGATGGCGCTCTCGACGGCGCGGATAGCGGCGAGCTGGTAGTCGCGGAGGCCGAGGTACTCGGTCGGTTCGGTCTTGAGCTGCTCTTCCGCCTTGTCGATGTCCTGTTTGAGCATCGCCAGAAGGTCTTCGGGCGTGTACCAACCTTCCAGCGCTCGTGACAGGTTCTCGGCCCGGCGGCCATCGAGGAACCAGATGCCACTCTTGCTCGCGAGCTGGCGCAGGAAAGGGCGACCATTGGTCGCGAACAGGAACGGGACCTTGTACTTGTCCCGGGGCCCACCGGGTTCGAGTTGATCGGGCGTGACCGAGTAGCCGCGGCTGTAGCGCTTGACGTGTTCACCCGTGAGATCAAAGCGACTTTCGATGTTGATGCCGCCAAAAAAACAGGGGCCAATTCGTGGATCCGACGCGCTCATCAGCACTTGCATCGAGCGGCGCGCGATCTCAGCTTCGGGCGACCCCTGTGGCAAACTGCCGTCCGGGTACCTGATTTCGATCTTGAGGTCGATGCACCAGCCTGGCGGATCGTAAGCGAAGAACGGATCCTCCGGATATCGGAAGTCGAAGTAGAGGCCCATCGCGTCGAATTCGGCCACAGCGCGACCGGAGGGTCAACTGGGGGGCGTGGTGCCCTCTCTATGCCGTCTAGATGGGCGTCTCCATCAGGCGACCTGGATGTGCCCCGCGATCTTCGAGTCGCGGGTCATAGGGGTGTTCGGAGACCCCGGTCCCGTTTCCTGCTCCTGCCGTCGGGACTGGTGTTGCCGGCGATAGAGGTGTCGGGACCGGAGGTGGGTCGTGCATGGGTCTCGGCAACGGGCATCCCAGCACCTAAGAAGCCGCTAAGGCAATCCCAGGAACGAGCGCGATCAGGTCGAACCCTGATCGGCTTTTTCTTTTGGTGTTACCCTGGGCCATGCCAACCGTCAATGCATCGATGAAGCTCTACAAGGTTCGCCCGGAATTGCGCGTTCTCTTCACCAACCTAGTCAGAGAAGACCACGCTTCGGCGGGCCGGTTGGTCAATGAAGGCGGCCGGAAAAGCATCGATCCAGAACTGCACAGCGTTGCGCTCAAGGCTCTCGACGCACTGGAAGCGGCCGGCCTTTTGGAGGTCATCGAAAAGCCGAGCAGCTACGTCGAGAGCCCGATCGGCCGGTGAAATTCCGGTCTGGCGGTCTAGCCCAGGCGACTACTCGGAGTTCACAGCGAGCACGTCCCCCAGGAGCTTCTCTAGCGGCTTGACGTATCCGCTATCCCGAACCTCGTTTTTTATGTCGTGAATGATGGACTCGTAAGCCGCGGTCCAATACTGCCGGCGCAGCTTGGCCGGCGGCTTATCGCTCCGCGGCCGAGCTGCCATCTGCTCGCCTAACGACCACTCCAGCACGGATATTCTGTAGTGAGCTTCAGCCGCCGATTTCAATGCTGCGAGCGTGCCAACCTCGGGAACCGGATCGATCGTGAACATCTGTATCTCCCCCGGGACGGACGTGCCCCGCGCGCGGAGCCATAAACACCGACCCGATCGCCGTCAAGGCGGACTAGACGGGAATCAGCGTTGCGGGTCCGTCGTCCCTGGGCCGGGTATCGTAGATAAAATCGGCGTCCGAACCGCGCCGGTTCACGATGTGACAATTGTTCAGGATTTCGCCGTCACAGATCATTCCGAAAGGCTCGCCGAAGCTGCCGTAGTGGTGGGCCAATAGGTCGCAGATCTTCAGTGTGGCAGAACCGCTGATTGCTCCGCGGTCATGGGCAAACCGCACCTCGCCAGGAGGCGTCACCACCTCGCCGATCGGCTCCGTTTTCCCCATCACGAAGATCTGGATCCTCATGGGCAAAATCTACCGCCGGTCGGGCTACTGTACAAGTGTATAGTAGCCATCCGATGTCCGAGCGAGACCCAAAATTCTGGGACAACCCGACCCTACGATTTGCGCCGAGGTCGGCTCTATGGGAATTTCTATGGGACTTCTGAAGTAGTTCAGATATCATTGAGACATGGCCCGAGCGGTTGAAAGTTGGTCGGACTTCCTTCGGGAGCCGACGCGGGTGCTGCCCCAGGTCGAGCGCGGCGAAATGGTGATCTTGCGGCGGCGCGATGGCCCGGCGCTGCGGCTGGGCTTGGAATCGAAGGCGGAGGATGAACAGGTGGGTACGGAGATCGCTGCCCTCGTGTTGGCGAAGTTGATGCCGAGGATGCAGAGGTCGTTGCTGGTGGAAGCGCTGCAGCCGCGGCTGCCGTGGGCGCGGTTCCTCCCAGCGCCAGCACTCGAGGAGTTCGCGGGCGAGTTCGCAGAGACGCTGGAGGCCTGCGCGTCGATCGGCAACATGAATCGAATCGCCGAGGTCCTCGCCGACTGGAAAGCGACGGCAGAAATTTACGCTGACCCGGCGCTGGCGAGCGACCTGCAGCGACCGCTCGAAGGCACCGACAGGCGCGTCTCGCGGCCCAGCAGTGGCGCCGAAGAGGGGTGACCGTGTCGCGCCGCCGGCGCGCGCTGGGGAGTGGACGCTCGTCTTCTCAGAGAAGGCGGCCGCGGATGGCTGGGAGGAGCTGTGCGCGCAAGCGCCAGGCCCGACACGCGAGGCGTGGGAACACCTCTCGCGCAATCCGCGCGATCGGGCCCTGAACCCCGGACGCGTCGCGCAGCTACGAGGGGACTTCGCGAAACGAGCGATTCGCGGCAAGACACTGGAGCAGTGGCAGTACGAAGTCACCGGCGCCGGGCGAATTTGGTATTGCCCCGACGACGCTGACCGCGTCGTCCACATCGCGCGAGCGTCGACGGGGCATCCGAGAGAGACGGACTAAGGGGAACCAGGAGAGCGAAGCGGTGCGCGATATTCTGCAGATTCGGTTCGAGGTCGAGCGGGAGTCAGACGGGAGCTATAGAGCTACCTGCAGCGAGCTGGGCGCGCGCGTCGCGGCGCCTACCCTACCCGCTCTTGAATCGAAGTTGGCGGCAGTAGCGAACGCGCTGCTGTCGGTGCCAGGGGCCGATCCAGTTCCAGTGATCATCAGGCGGATTTTTCCTCCTCGACGCCCTCTCGCGTGAGTGGATCGGGCCTGCGCGGTTCATCGACGCTGGCTAATCAGCGCGCGATCAGTGGTGCGGCGACCAGGAGAGGCCTGGCAGGCGCTCGACCATCACGTCGTCGAGCGCTCTGCCGGCGCTCCGTGCGTGGGATGCACAAATGAAGAGTCGCTCTCCCGTCGGGATGTCGGTGAGTTGGTGGGTGGCAACACGACTGCAGCTGGTCCTGTCGGCCAGCCACCGTCCACCGCACCACACGCAAGAACCGAGGCCACGCGAATAGTTCAGAGGTTCGCCGAGACAAGTGGGACAAACAGGCCACTGAACCTCACAGAGAACCCTGCCGAGTGAGCGTCTGCTGGTGTTGGGAGTTCGTGCGGCGTCGGAAAGCCAGTCGTATAGATGGAACGCAACGGCGTCCTCGAGCTGCATGCTAAGGGACGCTCGACGACTGCTGAGCGACAAGTACAGCCATCGATCGGCAACAGTGCCGCTGATGATTTTCAGTCGCGGCTCGTCGTCGACGGTGAACGGAAGGACGAAGTGATCTGGTGGCTGCGGACATTTCGGAAGGTCTGGCGGGCGAGAGTCAGGCAACAGGATGACCCGAGGGTTGATGGCCAAGGCGTCTTCGAGAGCATCCCTGAGCCGCAGGGCGAGGGGCCGGTCGACGTGGAACCGGAGGGCGCCGCGCCCCGGACAAAGCAGACTGACCTCTACGCCGTCCGCATCAGCCCACGCTTCGCCACTCGTCTGGGTGAAACGAAAATCGCCGCCCTGTGATGGGATGTCAGGTCCATAGTGCTCTGGTTCCTCCTCAGGGAACTCCCGCAGTGTGTCCTCGGGGTCGTCCCAGCCTGGGTTTTCAGAGGTATCCGTGCCGATCGCGGGCATGCTCAGGTCGCCTTTGCCGTGCTTCGCGATCTTAGTGCAGAGGCTCACGCGATCAACTCCATCTGAAACGGCGCCCGCACCTTCGGGTACGGCAGCGACCGCGGCAGCGCCCGGCGGATGGCGCGGTTCAGTGGGAACGCGTATTTGAAGTTGCCGGGATGGGTGAGCGGCCGGGTCAGGCGCGGCAACCACGTCGCCAGCCACGCGACGGCGTTGTCGTTCGTCGCGAGCGGCGCGGCGCCGGCCCGCTCGAGGAGCTCCACCCCGTAGCGCCAGCCCTGGTCACGAGAGCGGATTTTCGAGAGGGCGCGCTTCGAGATGACCCGTCCATCCGGGAGCAAGCGCAGGGTGCCGGGCGAGCCGCGCCCGAGGAAGACAGCGGACTTCGCTTGGTAGATCGTCCCAACGTGACCGGGAAAAACGACGCCACCAGCGAGAGAGGTGCGGGCGACCGGATCCGAAAACGAGACCACGCCGACGACGTCATGACGGAGGAGTTCGAAGCAGCGGGCCAGGAACCACGTCTCGCCGTTCGCCGGAACGCTGTCGAGCAGGACGAAGCGGCCAAGCTCGACAGCATCGGTCGGCGAGCCGGGGAAGACGTTGGTCAGGGTGCGATTGTTGGCGGGGTGAGAGAACACGGCGACGCCTACGAGGCGGCCACCACGGTGGTAGAGGGCATGGCGGAACCGGGCCGCCGGGTAGGTGCCGGCGTAATGGTGGCGCTCGATGAATGCGCGGGCGGTCGTGTCGTCAGGGATTGGCGCCACCTCGTAGGCGGTGGTGTTGATTGGTTCGCCTGCGGGGCGGTACGAGTCGCGGCGCTCCCGCCAGCGCTGAACAGCGGTGGAGATCATGACGGGTAGGCCTCGGGCTCGACCCACACGGATGTCTCCACTCCGGAGAGCTGGAAGGTGTTCGTGTCGGCCTGGACGAGGGTGAGCAGCATCCGCTCGGCGATCGCCTTGCCGGCGGGCGGGGGGACGGCGTTGCCGATACGCTCGCGCCAGGCGCTAGATGAGTCGCCATCGAGCTTGAGCGGGTTGCCGCGCCACGTGGTCGGGAGGCCCTGCAGGGCAGCCAGTTCGAGAGTGGTCAGCGGTCGGTGCCAGGTGCCGTCCTCGGCGATGATGACGGGGACGCGCGGCGGGGGCTTGCGCGGGTCGCCGATGATCATGACGGGGGGCGCGTCGGGGAGGCGAGGATCGGCGACAGCGAAAGAGCCGTTGTCGATTTGGCCGTGGCCGGTGACGGTCTTCGCGGCCTCGGACCACGGGATCACGCCGTAGGCGCCGGCGCGCTGCGTGCAGCTGAGGGGGATGCGGGGATCGGCCACGGAGTAAGCGCCCTGGCCAGGGTGAGAGCCAGCCGCGACCGTCGGGCTCGGCTCACGGAAGTCCAGGACGGCGTAGCCGTGATCGAAAGCGCGCTTGATTCGGGGGTCGGCCACTGTGCCGCCGCCGTTCGACGGGTGTGTTCCAGCCGTCACGGTAGCAGCGGGCTGGGCCCACGGAGTCACGCGGTAGCTGTTCGCGTAGCCAGTCTCAGGGGCGAGTCGTGGGTCCGCGACTGCGAACCGCCCGTTCGGCGGGAGGCTCTCGCCTGCGATGACCCCTGCAGGCTTGTCGAACGCGAGTACACCGAGGCGGCCCCCGCCCCACTCCTGGCCAGGGCGGGGATCGGCGACGTTGCCCACTCCGTTCGAACCGGATCCGCCGACGGTCCCGACGGGCGCGTTCCAACGCTCCATGCGGTGCCGCTTGAACTTCTCGCGGCGGGGCTGGCCTTTGTCGAGGACGCCGGGGAGGTCGCGCCAGTCGCCGCCCGCTGGGATGAGCGCCAGGCGGACCCAGTTCAACCACGAGATGCGCGGGAGGACGTGCATCGGGCCCGCAGCAGGGTCGCCGGGCATCGGGAGCGGGCCGAGGACCTCGCCGCACGCCCGGACGCGCTTCTTGACGGGCTGGTAGAGGAGCGGCGGGACGCGCATCGTGTGGCGCGCGACGAGCAGGTAGCGGCGCCGGTGCTGTGCGAGGCCTCCGAGTTCGCCGCAGTCGTGGTAGCCGTCGCGGCAGACGTAGCCACCGGCCGTCAACATCTTCCGAACGTCCTTCAGCATGGCGGCGGCGCGGGTCGTCAGGCGCGGGACATTCTCGAGGAGCACCAGGCGCGGCGGAGCGTCTCCCCAGGCGCGCATCATGAGTGTGATCCACTTGAGCGCCAGCCGGTTCATCTCGCGGTACTTCTCGGTCTCGCTCTTCGCCTGCGAGAGGAGCCCCGAAGCCCCTTTACAGGGCGGCGACATGAACACCACGTCGGGCGCTTTCCGACCGCCGAAGGCGACGAGCTGCTCCGGCGTCATCGCGGAGATGTCGGCGCAGAGCGCCGGGGAGCCGGTGAGATATTCGAAGTCACGGCAGGCGGCGAGATCGGAGTCGATGCCACCGACGGACTGAAACTTCGCATTCACGCCCATCGTCTTGAGCTGCGCATCGAGGAAGCCGCGCGCGCCGGAACCGATGCCGCCGAAGGGGAAGAATGCGGTGTACGTGAAGGTCTCGGGCTCGGGGGTGAGCGTCACGACCGCACCTCCACCACGACCAGGGCGGTGCGAACCGAGGTGCCTGAGCCCTCGAAGGTACCCTCCGGGAGCGGCTCCCAGGTCCCGCCCATCTCCTCGATCAGCGGCCGGAGTCTCTCGTTCTGCTTGGGGCCATCCGCGACGACAGCGACCAGGCGGCCGCCAGGAGCGAGCATCCCCAACGCGTGCTGCACGTGCTGGATATCAGCGCCGTGGGTGAACGGCGGGTTCATGACGATCCGATCGAATGCCCCACCCAGGTCCTCCGCGGTCTTCGCGAGAAAGTCACCAGCGATGACGGTGACCTCACCGGCGGTCGCGAGCACGCGGGCGAGCTGCTCGTTGATCTCGACGGCGGTGACCGCGCCGAGAGTGATTCCCTTTTCGCGGGCCTCACGGAGGAGGGCCCGAACGAGGTTTCCCGTCCCGGCGCTCGGTTCGAGGACGCGATCGCCGTCGCGGAGCTGCGCCAGCTCGGCCTTGCGCGCGGCCAGCGGCATTGGCGTGGGGAAAAGTTGCGGTGCGCTGACAACGGTCACGCCTGCGCGTGCCTGCTGCTTAAGCGTGGCGAAGGCCTGCTCGCGCGCGCTGGGCGCGGGGCGCTGGGCGCGGGGACGCGCCAGGTCGGGAAGAGAGGGGGGAACCGCCGGCAGCTCTGACGCGGGCGCGAGCTGCACCGCCGGGCGCTCCGAGACCTTCGCGTCGGTGATGAAGACCTGAGCGCTACGAAACGACCCGCCCGGGATGAACGCCTGCCGATATCGATAGGCGCCGTGAGTCTCGGTCGCCTTCGCGGTGTGGATAATCCGGTAGTCCTTCGGCTTCCGCTTCCAATCGGCCTCGGTCATCTCGATGAAGCCCGAGCCCGAGAAATTGACGAGGGGGGCCAGTTTCGTCGCTGTCTTCACCTTCTCCGCGTCGCCCTCCTTTGGGGGCTCGTAGGCCTGAACCTCGTCGGGGGTGATGGTGCTGGCGAAGTGACCGATCACGGAGATAGAGGAGATCGCCCCGCCCTGCCGGTTGACCTTCTTGACCACAAACCACTTCCCGCGGCGCTGGACGCGGCCACCGGGCTGATAGTCGATGGTCTCGCCTTTGAGGCCTCCACCCTCGTCCAGCATCGCGCGCTCGTACGCGATCCGGTTGTCGCAATGGGCGATCCAGCGATCGCAGCGGGCTACGACGGCCCCGTGCCGTGCGCTCGCCCTCTCCTGAGCTGCCTCCGGTGTCGTCTGTCCCTTGTCCAACTCACCCCACAAGCCCCAGAGAACCCGATCGCGCTCGGCCAGGTACATCGCGCGGTCGCGGAAATCAGCCGCCGTCCCGTCGGCCCGAGTCCCTTTCGCCGTGTGCGCGCTGGCCCAGAGCTTCCCCAAGAGGACCGATTGATCTCGTTCGCGCTTCGCCTTGCGCTGGTCCGCCTCGATCGTCTTGATCCGGCGGTAGCGCACCCCGGGCAGCTCCTTGTACTTCGCATGTCGGAGCGCGCCGGCGGCGCGGGCGGTCCAATACTTCGACGTCTCCCAGAGCTTGACGGCCCGGCGCATGCCGTCCTGGATTCGCTCGGCGTCCTTGCGGGCTCGCTTCTCGGAGTGATGTCCGACGAGGATAGGTTGACCACCCTCGAAGCGCTGCGCGATCGCGTCGACAGCGGCACGGGCGCCGTCGGCCTCGGCCCCTCGTTTCCCGCTGTAGGTCTCGAAGCGATCGGCCCGCTGTTCGGCTCGATCCACGAGGCTGGTGTCTTCGTCGTCGACCTCTCCGCAAAGCTCCAGCAAGAGGTCTTCCCGCTCGGGCGTCCAGCTCGGCGCTACGAAAAGGTCCTGTTTCGGCGCAAAAATGAAACCCAGCGCCCTCACCCTGCGGTACGTCTCTTCGTCGAGCCTGTAAAGGCTCCGCAAGCGCAGCTTGTTATCGCCAGGGTCGTACGTGCCCGAAAGGGTCCGACTCGCCTCCGTGCTCTCCACCACCAACTGTGGAG